>CAOKOS010000029.1 GCA_948470255.1 uncultured Lachnotalea sp. | reverse complement strand
AGATGCGGGCCAGGGATCATGAGAAGGAGGAACTTTCCTTCTATTCCAAGGCGACTACTGATATTGAGTTTTTATTCCCCTTTGGCTGGGGAGAACTTTGGGGGATTGCCGACAGGACGGATTATGACCTGACCCAGCATCAGAACACTTCCGGTGAGGATATGGGATATTTCGATGATGAAAAGAAGGAAAAATATGTTCCTTACGTCATTGAACCTTCCTTGGGGGCTGACCGTGTGACACTTGCATTTTTATGCAGCGCATATGATGAGGAGACACTGGAGGGCGGGGATGTCCGCACAGTGCTTCATTTCCATCCGGCCCTGGCGCCTGTGAAGATCGGGGTTCTTCCCCTTTCTAAAAAGCTGAATGAGAAGGCGGAAGCAGTTTACGCTAAGCTCTGTAAAAAATACAACTGTGAGTTTGACGATAGGGGAAACATCGGGAAGCGTTACAGGAGGCAGGATGAAATCGGTACGCCTTTCTGTGTCACTTATGATTTTGACTCAGAGACAGACAACGCGGTGACAGTCCGCGACAGGGATACCATGGCCCAGGTGAGGGTGCCCATTGAAGGGCTGGATGCTTACTTTGCAGATAAGTTTGATTTTTAAACAAAATTGCATCCCAAAGGCGGGGGCAGAAGGATAGCTGCGCCTGCTTTTGGTGTGTATAGAGAAACGCGGATACGCGTAATAGGAGAGGAGAAAAAGTTATGAAGAAATTTGCAGCGATCCTTTTGGCAGGAGCCATGATCTGTTCTTTGGCTGCCTGTGGAGGGGAAGACAAAAAAGAGACTACGAAAGCGCCTGAAACGAAAGCAGCCGAGACGAAAGCGCCTGAAACGAAAGCGGCCGAGACAAAAGCGACCGAAGTAGGCACAGAAGCTCCTGCAGGGGAGACAAAGGGCGCCGGGACAGAGAGCAGAGACGACGGAAAGCTGATCATGGCCACTGAAGCTGGATTTGCACCTTACGAGTATACAGAGGATGGAGCCACCGTCATCGGCGTGGATGTGGACATTGCAAATGAGATTGCGAAAGCCATGGGAAAAGAGCTGGAAATCCAGAATATGAGTTTTGACAGCGCCCTTTTGGCAGTGCAGCAGGGAAAAGTGGATTTTGCAGCTGCCGGGATTTCCGTGACGCCGGATCGTGAGGAAGAGATGGATTTCTCCATCGAATATACAACTTCCAGGCAGGTGGTTGTGGTTAATAAAGAATCCAAACGTGTAGACTCTGTGGATGCTTTAACGGCTGATACAGTGGTAGGCGTACAGACAGGGACGGTTGCCGATTTTTACTGCCAGGATGATCTTGGGACAAAAGATTTGAAGCAGTATGGAAAATTTATGGAAGCAGCCATGGATTTAAAGAATGACAGGATTGACTGCATTATTATGGATGCGCTTCCTGCCGAAGAGATGGTGAAAGTGAACGACGATCTTGAGGTTCTGGAGGGAGAAGTATTCACAGATAAGTATGCCATTGCCGTACAGAAAGGCAATACAGAGATGGTAGAGCAGATCAATGAGGTCCTTCAGAAGCTGGTGGATGAAGGCAAGGTGGAGGAATTTATTATTAACCACACGACGAAATAGTCATAGCGGGGGCAGAGTATGAGCTGGTTTGCAGAGGTTTGGGAAAAATTCTATAAAGCTTTTTTGGAAAAAGACCGTTATCTGGCTTTTTTGAAGGGCTTTGCCACAACTCTGGAGGTTTCCTTTTTTGCTGTTATTTTAGGCGTGGCTCTGGGGGTTATTCTGGCGATTGCAAAATATATGGCAGCGAACCATAAAGGCTGCCGGCCCCTGGGATGGATTGCCAACATCTATATTACCATTATCCGGGGAACGCCTGTATACGTACAGATGTTGATCATTTATTATCTGATTCTCACAGCCAGAGGGATTCCGGCCATTATTTCCGGCGTCCTGTGTTTCGGGATCAATTCCAGCGCATATGTGGCGGAGATCATCCGGGCAGGTATTGAGGCTGTGGACCGTGGGCAGATGGAGGCCGGCCGTTCTCTGGGGCTTTCGGAAATGCGGACCATGAAATCCATCATTATGCCTCAGGCGGTGAGAAATATCCTTCCGGCCCTCGGCAATGAATTCATTGTGCTGATCAAAGAGACGGCTGTGATTGGAGGAATCACTGTTTTAGATGTGACAAAGGTGGCCATGAATGTGGGAAACAGCAATTATGCTTATCTGACACCTCTGTTGATTGCGGCCTTTATGTATCTGGCCGTAGTCATCATCCTGACAAAACTTCTCAGTATGTTTGAAAGGAGGCTGGCTAAGAGTGATAGACGTTAAGAATCTACATAAATCCTTTGGGGACAAGCTGGTGCTGGACGGCATCGATGAGCATATCGAAAAAGGGGAAAAAGTAGTTGTCATTGGCCCCTCCGGTTCGGGGAAGAGTACTTTTCTCCGGTGTATGAATCTTTTGGAACGGCCTACGGAAGGCTCCATTATTTTTGAAGGGAAGGATATCACGGCGGCTTCCGGAAAAGAGCTGAACCGCATCCGCCAGAAAATGGGAATGGTGTTCCAGCATTTTAATCTTTTTCCCCATCTGACCATCCGAAAGAATATTACTCTGGCTCCGGTGAAACTGGGCCTCATGAGCCAGGAAGAAGCGGATGCAAAGGCCATGGAGCTTTTATCCAGGGTGGGGCTTCCTGAAAAGGCAGACCAGTATCCGGCCCAGCTTTCTGGAGGTCAGAAACAGAGGATTGCCATTGTCCGTTCACTGGCCATGAATCCTGATGTGATGCTTTTTGACGAGCCGACTTCAGCCCTGGATCCGGAGATGGTCCGGGAGGTTCTGGACTTTATGAAACAGCTTGCTGAGGATGGGATGACCATGGTGGTGGTGACTCATGAAATGGGATTTGCCAGGGAAGTAGGCTCCAGGGTGCTTTTTATGGATGAAGGGCGTATTGTGGAGCAGAATGAACCAGGGGAATTCTTTGCCTGTCCGAAAGATGTGAGGCTGAAGGAATTTTTATCTAAAGTGCTATAAATAAAAAAGGAGCGGCCAAATGATAGACTATGACGACAGTTCTACATATTCAACTGCTTCAGGGCAGAATTTACATTACGTTGTGTTACAGGTGACTTTAAAAGAAAAGTTCCTGGGTACAGGTTCAGGAAACCTGACGGAGCTGGAAGCGGTGATCAACGATCAGGCGGCAAAAGGATACCGCCTCCATACCATTACCACATCCAATGGAGGCAGCAAAGGGATGTTGGGCGGGGACCGTATCCAGGCTACGATGGTTTTTGAAAGACTTTAGATAAAAAGGGCGGCTACTTATATGCATTTATATATACCCGGCGTCCCCGCCTGCTGTCACTTTTGTCAGATAGGCAGAGACGCCGGGTAACATAGACTATTGGCATATATTAATAAGTAGCCGCCGCTCCTTTTTTGTACTCTGAATCTTCATTAATTATCTGTTGCGTCTGATTCGGACAGGCTGTAGCTCTTCTGGCGTTTTCTGGCCATCTCATCGCTTTCCAGATATTCGTCGTAGGTGGTAATCTTATCAATCAGGCCATTGGGTGTGATCTCCATGATGCGGTTGGCCGTGGTCTGGACAAACTGATGGTCATGGCAGGAAAACAGCACGACGCCGGGATATTTGATGAGGGCGTTGTTTAGGGCGGTGATGGATTCCATGTCCAGGTGGTTGGTGGGTTCGTCCAGAATCAGGGTATTGGTTGCTTGGATCATCATTTTGGAAAGCTGGCAGCGTACTTTTTCCCCACCGGAGAGTACTTTGACTTTTTTTACACCGTCGTCTCCGGCAAACAGCATCCTTCCCAGGAAACCGCGGACGTAAGTGACATCCTTCACCGGTGAGAACTGGGTCAGCCAGTCTACAATGGTCAGGTCATTGTCAAATTCATAGGTATTGTCTTTAGCGAAATAAGCCTGGGAAGTGGTGACGCCCCATTTATAAGAGCCTTCATCCGGTTCCAGTTCCCCGGCCAGAATTTGAAAGAGCGTGGTTTTGGCAATCTCGTCGGAGCCGACAAAGGCTACTTTGTCGTTTCTTCCAAGGATAAAGGAAAGATTGTCCAGTACCTTTACGCCATCCACTGTCTTTGAGAGATTTTCCACCACCAGGACTTCATTTCCGATTTCCCGTTCCGGGCGGAAGTCAATATAGGGATATTTACGGCTGGAAGGCTTGATTTCGTCTAGCTGAATCTTTTCCAGCGCCCGTTTTCTGGAAGTGGCCTGCTTGGATTTGGAGGCATTGGCAGAAAACCTCTGGATAAATTCCTGGAGTTCTTTGATTTTCTCTTCTTTTTTCTTGTTGGCTTCCTTCATTTGCTTGATCATAAGCTGGCTGGATTCATACCAGAAATCATAGTTTCCGGCATAAAGCTGAATCTTCGCATAATCAATGTCAGCAATATGGGTACAGACTTTATTGAGGAAATAACGGTCGTGGGATACGACGATCACCGTGTTGTCAAAGTTGATTAAAAATTCTTCCAGCCAGGCGATGGCGTCCAGATCCAGGTGGTTGGTAGGCTCGTCCAAAAGCAGGATGTCGGGATTCCCGAAAAGAGCCTGGGCCAGAAGCACCTTTACTTTGTCGTTGCCGACCAGGTCTTTCATGAGAGAATAGTGGAATTCCGGTCCTACGCCGAGACCGTTCAATAAAGTCGCGGCATCCGATTCCGCTTCCCATCCATCCATGTTGGCAAATTCTGCTTCCAGATCCGCCGCGCGGATACCATCCTCGTCGGAAAAATCAGGCTTGGCGTAGATGGCATCTTTTTCTTTCATGATTTCCACCAGACGGGGATTGCCCATCATGACGGTATCAAGAACCACACAGTCATCATATTTAAAATGATCCTGTTGCAAAAAAGAAAGCCTCTGGCCAGGGGTAATGGCGATATCCCCTTTGGTGGATTCCAGCTGCCCTGACAGGATTCTTAAAAAGGTGGATTTACCTGCTCCGTTGGCTCCGATGAGGCCATAGCAGTTTCCTTCCGTAAATTTAATATTCACATCTTCAAAAAGCGCTTTTTTTCCAATGCGGAGTGTGATGTTATTTGCACTGATCATAAAAAAGTCCTTTCTCTATAAAATTATCCGCGGATATCTCCCACAACAAATCTTATTTTACAGGAAAATATGTATTTTGCAAGAGGAAAATGAATCTGAATTTCCGTATTCTATATTGTAACTGGAAGAAGATTGGTCTTTTTCAAGGACAAAACTATTAAAAAGCGCCGGTACTTAGAATTTCTGAGCGAAACGCGGAAGAAATTCTTTAGTACCGTTGCAGCTTTTTCTAAGCGGAAGCGTGTTTTGGACTGAAAAATGCCAATCTTCTTCTTGATTTTTAATGCAGAATACAGAAATTCAGATTCATTTTAAACATTTTACAGTACGTATGCAGAAAATGGCCAGAAGGAGGGCGGCGCCAATCCATGCGGCGGGTTCTGAATAGAACAGGATCCAGGCCCCGAGGAAACGGGCGCCAATGCAGGCGATGGAAACCCTGGCGGCAAATTCAACAAGGCCGGACAGGAATGGGGCAAATGCATTGCCCAGGCTCTGGAGTGTATTGCGGAAAACATGCAGAAGATACAGGGAGCTTAACAGGCAGCTTATAATAAACAGATATTGGTAGGCCACGTCCAATACTTCGGCTGCATTGGGATCGGAATGGTCGATAAATAAACTTAGAACCATCCTGCCTGAAAAAACCATGGCAATACTGATACAGGCGGATAAAGCCACGGAGAAGAAAACGGCGCTTTTTAACCCTTTGCGGATACGGTCATAAAATCCGGCGCCATAATTTTGCGCCACATAGGTGGTGACTGCATATCCAATGGAAATTCCGGCGCTTTCCAAAAGCCCCATGATTTTATTTGTTGCAGTGAAGCCGGCGATAAAGACAAACCCCTGCTCATTGATGACAGACTGTAAAATCATTCCCCCAACGGCAATTAACATGTTCTGAAGGGCAAGGGGAATCCCAAGGCGGCATTGATTCCGGATAATTTCCCTGTCGGCGCTCCAATCTTCTTTTTGTAGTTTCAGCTGTTCCAACTTTTTTAATGCATGAAAACAGTAAAGGAAAGCGAGGAACTGGGCGGTGACAGTGGCGGCGGCAGCCCCCACGATTCCCATATGGAATACAAGGACAAATAATAAGTCCAGGGCAATATTGACGACGGCGGCAAACAGGATGGCGGACAGGGGGGTTTTACTGTCCCCCAGGGCGCGCAGGATGGAAGAGGCCATATTGTAGGCAATGACAACCAAGTTGCCGGCAAACATGGTCAAAAGGTAGGAGAAAGCCCCGTGGAAAATATCATCCGGTGTTTGGAGGAGAAGCAGCAGCGGTTTGGCAGACAGCATACATACTACAGTCAGGAAGATTCCGATGACCAGACAGAGCTGGACGGACATGGCGACCGTTTTTTTCAGTTGTTCCCTGTTTCCTTCTCCGAAACGGTGGGAAATGGAAATGGCGAACCCCTGAGTCATTGCCTGGACTGCCCAGAGAATCATCCAGTAGGACCAGTCAGTTGCGCCGACAGAAGCCAAGGCTCCTACGCCTATCCCTTTTCCCACAATGATTGCGTCTACAATCATATATAACTGTTGTCCCAGATTGGCAACAATCAAAGGCAGGGCAAAGGATACGATCAGGGAGGCGGGGTTTCCTTCGGTCATATTTTTGATTCTGCTCATGGGGCGGCATCCTCCTTTTTGGCTGGGCTTATTTCATTGACTTCCAATAAAATCTGTTATACGATAATAGCGTCAAAAATGTTACTTGTATATATAATTTTGTGCCAGATTATATAAATATCAAGCCAATAAGGAGAAAAATGAAGTATAAAACGATTATTACCGACCAAAACTTGCTGGAAGAAATCCGTTATCCCAGTGAGAGCTTTCCTATTTGCTTTTGCGTTGATTATCTGGACGACTTTCTTCATGGGGAAATAGGATACCACTGGCATGATGATTTTGAATTCGGGATGGCCCTTAATGGGGAGATGGAGTTTTATATCCATCAGGGAAGCGACAGGCAGGAGCGCTGTATTTTAAAAGAAGGAGACGGGATATTTGTAAATTCCAGATTTTTGCATAAGATGCGGCAGACGGTTCCCGGGACGGCGCTGTTTAGCTTTGTCATACCGGTTAATTTCTTTTTTCAGCTTCCCATGAGGGAAATTTATCAAAAAGACGTCCTTCCGATTGCCAGGTCTTCAGCCGCCTGGGCATGTTTTCAGTGGGAGAACCCCAATGACCGGGAATTTTTGAAAAGCCTGAGAGAGATACAGGAGCTTCCTTCTGACCAGGAAGGTTACGAACTGTACTGTATTGAACTGGTCTGCCGGTTGTGGAGGCTTCTTTTGAACCGTGTGGCGCAGATGAAAGACGTTTCGCAGGTGTCTAAAGGGAATCAGAAGCAGGAAGAGCGTTTGCGGCTGATGCTTTCTTATATCCATTCCCATTATGGAGAAGATATTACCATTGATACCATTGCGCAGGCGGTAAATATCAGCCGGAGTGAATGTTTCCGCTGCTTTCGTTTGATCATAGGGAAATCCCCTCTCGAATATCTTTGCCAGTACCGGATTTCCCAGGCGGCAAACTTATTATCTTATACGGACAGAAAACTTGCGGATATCTGCTATTCCTGTGGATTCAAAAGCCCCAGCTATTTTGGAAAAGTATTCCGGGAAAATTTCGGCATATCCCCCGGACTGTACCGGAAAGAAAATCTAAAAAAACAGAAGGACATTTATTAACTTTTTTGTTGAATGAGCTTCCTGTATCGTTTATAATGGAAAATGGAGGAAAAATTATGGCAAAAAAGATGATTTCCTGGAACGTGAACGGCATACGCGCCTGTGTGGCGAAGGGGTTTGAAGAGTATTTTAAAAATGCGGATGCAGATATTTTCTGCATACAGGAGACAAAACTTCAGGCAGGGCAGATCGACCTTGTCACAGAAGGATATGAACAGTATTGGAATTACGCAGAGAGAAAGGGATATTCGGGAACAGCTGTTTTCACAAAAGAAAAACCCCTTTCTGTTTTTTATGGCATAGGGATCCCGGAACATGACCGGGAGGGCAGGGTTATTACATTGGAATATCCTGGGAATTATTTTGTGACATGTTATACGCCCAATTCCCAGAATGAGCTGGCCAGGCTTCCTTACCGGATGGAGTGGGAAGATGCGTTTCTTGGGTATCTGAAAGGCCTGGAGGAAAAAAAACCAGTGATATTCTGCGGGGATCTCAATGTGGCCCACAGGGAGATCGACCTTAAAAATCCGAAGACCAACCGGAAAAACGCCGGATTTACCGATGAGGAAAGGGGAAAGTTTACAGCTCTTCTGGAAGCTGGGTTTGTGGATACGTTCCGTTATTTTTATCCTGATCAAGAAGGGATTTATTCCTGGTGGTCTTACCGGTTTAACGCCAGGGCGAAAAACGCCGGATGGCGTATTGATTATTTCTGTGTCTCCAAAGGGCTGGAAGGAAAGCTGATGGATGCCGCCATCCGCACAGAGATTACAGGCTCCGACCATTGCCCTGTTGAGCTGGTGATTGACTTATGAACCTTTTGACGATAGAACATTTGACAAAGTCTTATACGGAAAGGTTTCTTTTTGATGATACCTCATTTTCCCTGGGGACAGGGGATAAGGTGGGGATTATTGGAATCAATGGAACAGGAAAAAGTACGCTGTTGAAGATTGTGGCGGGGATTTCCGGCCCGGATGGAGGAAGCGTTGTCCGGGGAAAGGGGCTGGAATTTCGTTATCTGCCCCAGACACCGGTATTCGATCAGGAAAGGACGGCCCTCGCCTGTGTGGTTTCCGGGCAAAAAAACCTTCAGGAAGCATGGGATATGGAAAGCCAGGCAAAAGCCATGTTGAATACACTGAAAGTACCGGATTTTTTACAGCCGGTGGGAGAGCTTTCCGGAGGCCAGAGAAAACGGGTAGCTTTGGCCGGTGTGCTTTTATCTAAGGCGGACGTATTGATTTTAGACGAACCCACCAACCATCTGGACAGTGAGATGGCCGGATGGCTGGAGGATTATCTGAAGCAGTTTCGGGGCGCTTTGGTGATGGTGACCCATGACCGCTATTTTTTGGACAGTGTCTGTAACCGGATTGTGGAACTGGACAAAGGAAAGCTCTACAGTTATACGGGAGGGTATTCCACCTTCCTTAAACTGAAAGCTGAACGGGAGGCAGCCATCCAGGCAGCCGAGAGGAAAAGGCAGAGCCTCCTTAAAACAGAGCTGGCCTGGATGATGCGCGGGGCCAGGGCCAGATCCACAAAGCAGAAAGCCCATATTAAACGGTTTGAAGAGCTTCGTGACAGGAAAGGGCCGGAGGCGGACGGGGCCGTGGAAATCAGTTCTGTAAACAGCCGCCTGGGAAAAACCACGGTGGAACTTCACAACATCAGTAAAGCATATGGGGAAAAACAACTGATCCGGGACTTTACCTACATTTTTTTGAAAAATGACAGGGTAGGCATTGTGGGCGGCAATGGCTGTGGAAAATCCACGCTGATGAAGATTATTATGGGAATAGAGGAAGCGGACGCAGGGGAGGTTGTCACGGGGCAGACCGTAAAGCTGGGATATTTTTCTCAGGAAAACGAGTTCATGGATCAAAGCCTTAAAGTCATTGATTATATCCGGGAAGCGGCAGAATATGTGGTGACGGAGGAGGGAAGCGTCAGCGCATCCCGGATGCTGGAGCGTTTTTTGTTTCCGCCGGATCTTCAGTATACAGTTATCGGGAGGCTGTCGGGTGGAGAAAGGCGGAGGCTTTATCTTTTGCGGGTTTTAATGGAAGCGCCCAACGTATTGATTCTGGACGAGCCAACCAATGACCTGGATATCCGCACTTTGATGATTTTAGAGGATTATCTGGATCATTTTCCGGGGATTGTCATTGCTGTGTCCCACGACAGGTATTTCCTGGATCGGATAGTAAGGCGTATCTTTGCATTTGAGGAAAACGGGATCCTCCTCCAGTACGAGGGGGGATATACCGATTATGAGGAGTCCCTGAAACAGAGGAAAGAAGACTCAGACCGGGGAAAAGAACCTTTTCAAAAAAAATCTTTTCAAAAGGAGACAAAGGGGAAAGCTGCCGGCAGCTGGAAAAAAGAAAATGGGAGCCGTACCAGGCGGCTGAAATTTACTTATCAGGAACAGAGGGATTTTGAAACCATCGAGGAGGAGATTCATCTTCTGGAAGAAGAAATTGAAAAAAAGGAGACGGCCATTGGAGAGGCGGCATCCGACTACAGCGCCTTGGGACGGCTGTTGGAAGAAAAAAAGCAGCTGGAAGCGGCTCTGGAAGAAAAAATGGAGCGGTGGGTATATCTGGAAGAGCTGGCGGCAAGAATTGAAGCAGGAGAGACAGAAGGATAAGGCTTTGACGTAAAGACAAGGAGGAACAGCGTGGGGAAAATAAAAGCAGAGGCAGCAGGAGCCAGGCCTTTCCCGTTGGGGACACAGACGGAAGGCGGCCGTGTATATATATCGTTTGCATCAGAGCAGGAAGGAACAGCAAGGCTTCATTTATACAAAAAGGGCAGGGAAAAAGAGACAGGGGTTTTTACATTTCCGAAAGAGGGCAGACTGGGGAACATAAGGTGTATGGTTCTTTCCGGCTTTGCCCCGGACAGTTATGAATACAGCCTTTCCATAGAGGGATGTCCGGTGGAAGACGTATGTGCCGCCGTGGTGACAGGAAGGGAAAAATGGGGGGAAGCAGGGAAAACGGTACGTTATGGTTTTTTGAAAGAAGAGTTTGACTGGGGGGAAGAGATACGCCCCCGCTATTGTTTTGAGGAAACCATTATTTACCGTCTGCATGTGAGGGGATTTACAAAACATCCCTCTTCCGGCGTGAAAAATAAAGGGACATTTGGCGGCATTTTGGAAAAGCTTTCATATTTAAAAACACTTGGAGTCACTATGGCAGAGCTTATGATTCCAGATGAATTTCATGAAGGGGACGGCGGGAAGCTCAACTATTGGGGATATGGCCCGGCATATTGTTTCGCGCCAAAGGCTTCTTACTGTGTGAAAGGCGGACGGGAGAAAACGCCGGATATTCAGTTTAAGGAATTGGTCAAAACGTTCCATGAGAACGGTTTAGAGGTTTCCGTGGAGCTTTATTTTGGACCGGATATGGGGGTTCCGCTTCAACTTGCCTGCCTTCGCCACTGGGTAAAAGAATATCATGTGGACGGGATCCATATTTCAGGAAACTTTGACGGACAGGCGGCGGCAGCGGATCCGGCTTTAGCCAATGTGAAGCTGTTTGCGGAAGAATTTGCAGAGGAAAGCTCCAAAAGAAACCGCCATCTGGCCAGATACCGGGATGATTTTCAGACAGATATGCGACGTTTTTTAAAAGGGGATGAAGATATGCTCCGCCAGGCGGCATATCAGATGAAAGAAAACGGCGGGGCTGTGGGCAAGGTGAATTATTTGGCCAATACCAATGGGTTTACCATGGCGGATATGGTTTCCTATGACAGAAAGCATAATGAAGCCAACGGGGAAAACGGAAGGGATGGATCTGACTATAACCACAGCTGGAACTGCGGCATGGAAGGCCCTGTGAGAAAAAAGAAAATCCTGGAGCTTCGGAAAAAGCAGCTACGGAACGCCTGGACGTTTTTAATGATGGCCCAGGGGATACCTTTAATCCTTGCCGGGGATGAGTTTGGAAATTCCCAGGACGGAAACAACAATGCTTACTGCCAGGACAATCCTGTGGGTTGGGTAAACTGGAAGCATGGAAAAATGGGAGAGGATTTACTGTGTTTTGCCCGCCATATGATTCAATTCCGAAAGTCCCATCCCATGCTCCATAAAGAAGGGGGCCTTAAAGGGATGGATTATCTGGGGGTGGGCTGCCCTGATTTTTCTCTTCATGGGGAATCTCCATGGTATCCCCAGTATGAAGCTTACAGACGGCAGCTGGGACTTTATTATAGTGGAAAGTTTGGGGAAGACAGTGATATTTACCTGATGCTCAATATGCATTGGGAGCCTCATTCTTTTTCAATTCCCTATACGGACGGGAAATGGTATCTGGCTGTCTATACGGCCAGGGAAGATAAAAATGGAATTTTTGAAGAACCGGAAATTCTTGAAAACCAGGAAAGTTTTAAAATGGAAGCGAGAAGTATCGCAGTGCTTCTTTCTGTGGAGGAAGAAGGAGAGGAGAAGAAAACGGCATGGAGCGGAAAAAAGGCTTAAGTGGCATGACGCTCAAATGGATTGCCATTGTCACCATGTTTATTGATCACTTGGGAATCGTGCTTACGTATGCTGTACCAGAGCCGGTATGGAGGAGTATGCGTATCATTGGGCGGACGGCGTTTCCGATTTTCTGTTTTCTTCTGGTGGAGGGGTTTTACCATACCCGCGACATAAAAAAATACTTGGTTCGTCTGGGAATCTTTGCTTTGATTTCTGAAGCGCCCTTTGATTTGATGATTTTCGGGCAGGTGTGGTATCCTGAATACCAAAATGTGTTTTTTACGTTGCTGATCGGCCTTTTCCTTTTGTATTTGTATAATCGGTTTCTGGCCAATGTGCAGCCTATCTATGCCATTATGGCCGTGGTTTCCATGCTGTGCCTGGCTTATCTTGTGAAATGCGATTACGGCGCTGAAGGCGTACTGATGATCTACCTGTTTTTCCTGTTCCGGTTCCGCCCGGTGGGGATGTATATAGGCGTAGGGCTTGTTATGGCGCTGATGGGAGGGATTGAAATTTTTGCAGTGGCTTCCTTCCTGCCCATTGCGCTTTATAATGGGGAAAAAGGCGGAAAAACAATGGAAAGAGGGAAAAGTGGACTTCTGCAGAAATATTTTTTTTATTTCTTTTACCCGGTTCATATCCTTTTCCTGACAGGGCTTCGATACCTGTTGTATATATAAGCTTATAAGGAGTAGAGGTTAAAAGAGATGACGTTTCGTATATCGCCGCCAAACGGTACAAAGGCTTAACCTTTTGTACCGTCTGGCGGTGACAAAAATTTCATCGCTTTTTCGATTTACTCAGGATAGATGAGGCGCTCGTCCCCGATATTTTCCAAAACTTCTTTGAGATAGCGGTCAGCCAGATAATTGGCCATGGGCAGGTTCATGTCCAGATAGTTCCCGCAGTCTCTGGCCCTGGCGCCGGGTATTTCACCGCTGAAATCCCGGATAAACGTAAACAACTCTTTCATCAGAGGGACAATATCCTTTGATTCGTAATCTCCGGCCAGCAGGAGGTAGCAGCCAGTCCGGCAGCCCATGGGGCCGAAATAGACAGTTTTGTCCCCATATACGGGATGGTTGCGAAGGAAAGTGGCGGCCAGATGTTCGATGGTATGAAGTTCTGCCGTATTCATAACCGGTTCATAATTGGGACGGGTCATACGGATATCAAATGTGGTGACAATGCCGTCCCCTACATGGTCTTTCCGGGATACATACAGTCCCGGTAGTAAAGTCAGGTGATTTACAGTAAAACTGGCAATTTTCTTCATGGCTGGTGTAATCCTTTCTCATAATCTGGGGGAAATAAGCTTCCCTTTTCCAGTATATCGGAAGAGATGGAGAAGGGCAAGAGGAAATGGGGAAAAGCTGTGAAAAACAAAGAAGCCCCTTTTGTTGACAGTAAAAGCCAGGAAGGTTATACTAAAGGTCAGGCCTGCAGGAGTCCCTATGCCCAGGAAAGAAGGAAGGTCTGCAGGGGCGTTACAAAAATAAATCCTATAAAATAAATTTTTCATAAGGAGAAATAAAATGCTAGACGGGAAAAAGACCTTATTCAGCGGTATGCAGGCGACGGGTAATCTCACCTTGGGGAATTATCTGGGAGCTCTTAAAAACTGGGTGACAATCAGTGATGAATACAACTGCTTTTACAGTGTGGTGGATATGCATTCCATTACGGTGCGCCAGGATCCGGCAACTCTCAGGAAAAGAGCCAGAATCCTTTTGACTCTTTATCTGGCAGCAGGCCTGGATCCGGAAAAAAACTGTATTTATTATCAATCCCACGTATCGGCCCATGGGGAACTGGCATGGATTTTAAACTGCTTTACTTATATGGGCGAGCTGAACAGGATGACTCAGTTTAAGGACAAATCAGCAAAACATGCAGATAATATCAACGCAGGCTTATTTACTTATCCTGTACTCATGGCGGCGGATATCCTTCTTTATCAGGCGGATGTAGTTCCGGTGGGCATCGACCAGATGCAGCATTTGGAGATTACCAGGGATATTGCAGGACGGTTCAATTCCATTTATGGGGACGTATTTACGATCCCGGAAGTATATTTGGGGAAAGTGGGGGCGAAAATTATGAGCCTTCAGGATCCTTCAAAAAAAATGTCCAAATCAGATGAGAATCCCAACGGGAGCATTTATCTGATGGATGATAAAGATACCATCATGAGAAAGTGTAAGAGGGCTGTGACAGATTCCGTGGGTATGATCCGTTATAGCGACGACCAGCCGGGGGTTAAGAATTTAATTGAAATTTACCGTGCATGTACAGGAAAAAGTGTTGATGAAGTGGTAAAAGAATTTGACGGGAAAGGCTATGGTGATTTCAAGACGGCTGTGGGAGAAGTAGTGGCGGCTGTGCTGATTCCTCTCCAGGAGGAGCAGGCCAGGCTGATGGCCGATAAAGCATACATCGACGGAATTATTAAAGGAAATGCAGAAAAAGCGGGGTATTATGCCAATAAAACGCTGCGGAAGGTTCAGAAGAAGATCGGATTTCCAGAGCGGGTACGCCAGTAAAGGCAGAAGGAGGAGACGATGAAGCTTGTTACCTATTTATATGAAGGAACAAAAGCGGCAGGCGTGGTGTCGCCGGATGGGACAAAGGTATATCCGGCAAAGGCGCTGGGGTTTGACTGTGAAAATATGAATGGACTGATTGATCTTCTGGCAAAGAAAGGGCTTTCTGCCCTTTCGCAGGCCGTGAAATCAGGATGCGAAAATGCGCTTTCTATGGAGCAGGTGGAGCTTTTAGCCCCGATTCCTGAACCGAAACAGGATATGGTCTGCCTGGGGATCAATTACATGGATCATGCAGAGGAATCGGCCCGTTATCAAAAAGAAACTTTTGGCGGAGAGCGGCCTTATGCCGTTTATTTCTCCAAAAGAATCGGGGAGGCAGTGGCTCCCGGCGGGTGGATTAACGGCCATTTTGATATGGTGGAGCGACTGGATTATGAGGCGGAACTGGCAGTGGTGATCGGGAAAGAGGCAAGGGGCGTATTGGCAGAAGAAGCGGCAGACTATGTCCTTGGATATACCATCATCAATGACGTCAGTGCAAGGCAGATTCAGACGCGCCATAAGCAGTGGTATTTTGGAAAGAGCCTGGATGGATTTACTCCCATGGGGCCCTGGATTGTGACGGCAGATGAGTTTGTATTCCCTCCCAAACTGTCCATCCAGTCAAGGGTCAATGGGGAGCTGCGGCAGGACAGTAACACGGGGCTTTTGATTTTCGGTATTCCCCACGTGATCGAGGAGCTTTCCCGGGGGATGACCCTGAAGGCGGGGACCATCATTGCCATGGGGACGCCAGCAGGCGTGGGCATGGGATTTGACCCGCCCAGGTTTTTGAAGGCCAAAGATCAAGTGGAGTGTATCATCGAAGGAATCGGAACGCTGAAAAATACAGTCAGATAAAAGCGGCGGGGAGGATTATGTCAGAGCTGGAGCTTAGAGAAAATGTCATTGATGTGGATACGTACCTGAAGCTTCGGGCTTCAGTGGGATGGAAAAAGCTTACCAGGGCACAGGCCATGGCGGCTCTTGAAAACAGCTTATATACAGTTGGCCTTTATATTGCAGGCCAGCCGGTGGGGATGGGCAGGCTGGTGGGGGATGGGGCTGTTATCTGCTACATCCAGGATTTGATCGTCCATCCAAATGCCCAGGGCATGGGAGTGGGCCACATGCTTATGGAGCGGCTGATTGGTTATGTGGATTCCCTCACAAAAGAGGGGACAGAAATGATGCTGGATTTGATGTGTGCAAAAGGCCGGGAAGAGTTCTACAGCCAGCATGGATTCCTGGCAAGGCCCACCGCCAGCTTAGGGCCTGGTATGATCCGGTATCTGGATAAGAGAAAATGAAAAGGGACTGTTGCAAAATATCAGGATGTTTGATATTTTGCAACGTTCCTTTTTTGTTCTTTACTTTTCCACTTCTGCTTTTTTCAGCGCATTTCCAATGGCTTCTGTCAGGGCCATGGAGGTATATTGGGTGCTTTCATCATAAGATAAGCCAGAGATCCCCTGGTTTTCGATGACCTGTGCAGCCAGGTTTTCCATGGAAGGGGCCATTAAGGGATACATAGCGGCCACGTCTTCTTCCAGGTTGACAAAGCGGACAGATTTTATGTACTCTGAATCGACAACAACTTCCACGTCAATGGCCTGGTTATTCAGGGAAAGGGCTGACGTATAGACACCAGGGGTATATTTGGCAGGATCTGCACTCACCTTTGTTGTTTTATTTTTTGGCGCGAACATAAAAATAAGAAGGACGATAAGCAGAATACCCATGGCGACAAAAATGCCGGTATAAATCAGCTCTTTCATGCGTAGTACAACAATTTTTGTTTTGGAACTCATAATACGGCTCTCCAATGTTCTTTGTACAGAATATGAGGAAAGAAATGGAAGTATGCAGAGGTTGCACAAGATTCCGAAAGCGCTTTTCCGACAACAGAAAAATATGTTATAATGGAAAAAACAACAAGGGTATTCCCTTAAAAACACCGGATGGGGAAAGGGATGCCTGGAAGGGACAAAATTTTGGAAAAACCTTACGAAATATCAGAACACGGTATGCTGCCTCCTCTCAATATACAGGAACTGGCGGCGGGGAGTGAAAGGCTGGGAATTGAAGGCAGCGTGGAAGAGAATCTTTACGCATTTTCCAACCTGATGATGATGTATGACTGCGCAATCAGGGAAGTGAAGACAAAGCTGGAGGTGCTGGACCGGGAATTTTCTGTCCGCTATAAAAGAAATCCCATTTCGTCTATTAAGTCCCGGGTAAAAAAACCAGTTAGCATTTATAAAAAACTGAAAAAATATGGCTTGGAAATCAGTGAGGAAAACATTTTAAATGGGATCCATGATATTGCGGGGATCAGGGTGATCTGCTCTTTTATTGACGATATTTATATGGTGGCTGCGCTTTTAACGCAACAGGATGACATTACTGTACTGAAGGTGAAAGATTATATCAAGAACCCAAAGCCAAACGGATACAGAAGCTATCATATGATCGTGGAAATTCCTGTGTTTTTTTCCAGGGGGAAAACCCCCATGAAGGTGGAAATACAAATTCGCACCATTGCCATGGATTTTTGGGCCAGCCTGGAGCACCAGCTCCGTTATAAAAAAGATATTGAAACCGTGGAGGGCCATGAAGAGATCAGCAGGAGGCTTTTGGAATGTGCCGATACCATTTCGGAGACGGACAGGCAGATGCAGGAAATCAAAAGGATGATCGGTGAATTCAATGATTTATCCTGATGGTTTCATGGCCGCTGCCAACAGGCGGTAGGGCCGGCTGACATATGGAAAACAGAAAGGAAAAGCCATGTCACTGCAGTTTATTTTAGGCGGGGCCGGTACTGGAAAATCCAGGTTTTTGAACAGCCGTCTGGTGGAAGAGGCCGGAAGGTATCCGGACAAGCAGTTTTTAGCCATTGTACCGGAGCAGTTCACCATGGAAACCCAGAAAGAGCTGGTAATGCTGAGCCCGGGCCGCAGTATTTTAAACATTGATATTGTAAGCTTTGAACGGCTGGCTCTCCGGGTGTTTGAGGAACTGTCCTGTATGCCGGAGACGATTTTGGATGATATGGGGAAAAGTATGCTTTTACGAAAAGCCTGCGTGTCTGTGGAAAAAAAGCTGGTGGTTTATAAAAACCACCTGGATAGGGCGGGCTTTATCGAACAGTTAAAATCTACCATGTCTGAATTTGGGCAATACAGGATTGGAGAGGAAGAGCTTTGGAAACTGGAGGAAAAAACCAGGAAACGCCCTCTTTTAAATCAAAAGCTGAAGGACATGTTGGTTTTAATGGGGGCTTTCAGAGAAGCCATGGGGGAAGGGATGATCACTGCGGAGGAACTTCTCCCTTCCTTTTGCAAAGTGATTCCGCGGTCTGGAAAAATCAGGGACAGTATCATTACTTTAGATGGCTTTACGGGATTTACCCCGGTTCAGTATCAGGTGTTGGAACAGCTTTTAAAATACAGCCGCCGTCTTACGGTGGCCGTCACCATAGATGGAGATGCCAACGTCTATCATGAAAAAAAGAAAGATGATTTGTTTGCGTTAAGCCGGAAGACCATTGCCGCCTTAAATCAAATGGCAGCGGAACACGGCATCTGCCGGGATGAGGATATTATTTTAAGGGATCCTGTGCGGTTTCAAAATTCCAGAGAACTGGCCCTTTTGGAGCATCAGCTTTTTCGGGAAAAAAGTACGGTTTTTTTGGAAGAGCCAAAAGACCTTACCCTTATAAAAGCAGAGACAATGTCCCAGGAAGTTGAGACATTGACGAAAATTTTGGCGGCCCTTGTGCGGGAAAAGGGGCTGCGCTACAGGGAGATAGCCATTGTCTGCGGGGACATGGATAGCTACCGCCCTCTTTTGGAACATGCTTTAAAGGAGATGGACCTTCCGGCTTTTCTGGATGATAAACGGAGCCTGCTGACCAATCCCGCTGTGGAATATATGCGGGCGGCCTTAGAAGCAGTGGAAAAAGATTTTTCATATGAAAGTATGTTCCGTTATTTAAAATGTGGTTTTATCCCTTTTGAGGAAGAACTCCTTTTTGAAATGGAAAACTATGTACTGGCCCTTGGGATACGGGGACATAAGCGGTGGGGGACGGATTGGGATATCATTTACAGAGGAGGGGAGCATGTTAATGTAGAAGCCTTAAATGCTGCAAGAAAAATGGCGGCGGAGCCACTTCTTTCCCTACAGGCTGCTTTTAAGAAAAAGGGGGCGACAGTGCGGGAAATGACGGAAGCACTGTTCCATTTTCTGGATGAAGGACAGGTGGAAAAACAGCTTCTTCAGATGGCAGAAGTATTTGAACAGGAGGGTTCCTATAGCCTGGCGAAAGAATATGAACAAGCTTTTGGACAGATCTTGGAATTGTTTGACCGGATGGTGGCGCTTTTAGGGGGAGAAAGCCTTTCCATAAAGAGCTATAATGATGTGCTGGATGCAGGATGCCGGGAGATCCGGGTGGGCGTTATCCCTGCAGCCATCGACCGTATTTTGGTGGGAGACGTGGAGCGGAGCCGTCTGAAAGACATAAAAGTCTTGTTTTTTCTGGGGGTCAATGATGGAAATGTGCCAAAGAGGAAACAGCAGGGAGGACTTCTCACAGAGCTTGACAGAGAGGGGCTTGCCCCCTATGCAGAGCTGCCGCCGTCCAGAAGGGAAAGCAGTCTGATTGATAAATTTTACCTGTATCTGACGGTGACTAAACCATCTCACAAACTATATATTTCATATGCCTCAGCCAATGAAATGGGAGAACAAAAAAACCCATCGCCTTATTTGTCCCATATTTTCAGGGTTTTTCCAAAGCTGCCAGAGCGGGGGGAAGAGTATTATGCAGGGGACACTGTTTTGACCAAGTCCCTGGCCTTTCAGATGATAGCAGAAGGGATGGAAGAGTATCGGAATGGAAAGGCTTCTGACAAGTGGGAAGCCCTTTATGGACATTTATATGAATCGGAGGAAAACCGGGAATTTTTAAAACGCCTGGCTGATTGTGCGTTTTTTTCGTATGGAGGGGACAGGATTTCCAGGGCGGCCTCTTTGGCCCTTTATGGTTCCCCGCTGGAGGGGAGCGTTACAAGGCTGGAAACTTTTGCGGCCTGCGCATATGCCCAGTTTCTCACTTATGGACTTAAACTGGTCAGGCGCAAAGAGTTTGAATTTGCAGCGCTTGATATGGGGAATGTTTTCCACAAAGCCATTGAACTTTGTTTCCGGTTTGCAAAAGAAGCGGAGACTCCGGTTTTTTCCATGGATGAACAACAGAGGAAAGCCTTAGTGGGGTGTGCGATGGAAAAGGCGGCGGAGGAAATGGGGAGCCGTGTGCTGAAAGCTTCTGCCAGGAATGAATATTTGTTTACCAGGATGTCCAAGATTACGGAAAAAACCATCTGGGCTTTTGGGGAGCAGCTTGGGGCCGGCCGGTTCGAGCCTGCGGAATTTGAGATGAACTTTGCTCCGGGGGAAAGCGCCGCCATGCGGATTTCCCTGGAACACGGAAGTGTCATGCGGCTGAAAGGAAAGATTGACAGGGTTGATCTTTTTGAGGAAGCAGATAAAGTATATGTGAAGATTGTTGATTACAAATCTGGGAACACAGATTTCGATTTGAATGCAGTATATGGAGGGCTTCAGTTACAGCTGGTGGTTTATATGGACGCAGTTATGCAAAAAGAGCAGAGGAAACACCCGGAAAAAGAGATTGTTCCGGCTGGAATGTTTTATTACCAGATCCAAGATCCCATTCTGGAACGGAAGGAAGTGGCGGGGGTTTCTCAGAATAGCTTTTTGGAAGCGCTCCGTCCAAAGGGGATTTTCAATAAGGACGACCAGGTAGTTTCCCTGTTTCAGAAAGAAACAGAACCAGATGGGAATTCCAGGTGGATTCCGGCGGTGATGAAAGACGGCAGGCTGGTACAGGCGCGTTCAGCGGCAATATCCGGCAAACAGTTTGAACATTTGAAAAATTTTGTTTACCGTCGGATGGAGCAGTTTGGCTCTGCCATTGCAGATGGCGAGGTTTCCGCAAAACCTTACCGGAGAAAGAACCGCACGGGATGTGATTACTGCCATTTCCAGCCGGTGTGCGGTTTTGACAGGAAACTGTCCGGTTATGACTACAGACGGATTCCTGAGAAAAAGCCGGAGGAAATCTGGGAGGAAATTGGGAATCAAGGCCAGGAGAGACAGAAGTAAGAAGAAAAACGCAAGGTCAGGTGAGTGATATGGTGGTGGAATGGACAAAAGAGCAGAAACAGATTATCGGGCTCCGTGACAGGAATATTCTGGTGTCAGCGGCGGCAGGCAGTGGAAAAACCGCCGTATTGGTGGAGCGGATTATGGCAATGATCACCGACGAAAAAAGCCCGGTGGATATTGACAGGCTTTTGGTGGTGACGTTTACCAATGCGGCAGCCGGGCAAATGCGGGAGCGTATTGGAAAACGCCTGGCTGACCTGCGTTTTCTTTCCCCAAAAAACCAGAACCTGAAACGGCAGGAAGACCTGCTTCCCCATGCGAAAATCATGACCATTGACAGCTTCTGTCTTTATGTAGTAAAAAACTATTTCAGTTTTCTTGACCTGGATCCTGATTTTAGGATTGGGGATGAGGGAGAGTTAAAGCTGATTCGTGAAGAAGTCATGGGAGAGGTTTTAGAAAAGCAGTACCAGGAAGCTTCTTTGCAGTTCCTTCTCTTTGTGGAAAGTTATGGAGAGGGGAAGGGCGATAGAAATATCGCGGAGTTCATTGACCAGTTATATCAGTTTGCGGCGGCGTATCCGGAACCGGAGAAGCAGCTTTCCAGGTGGAAAGAGCAGCTTTTTTTAGAGTCAGAAGAGGCGTTGGGGGAGGCCCCCTGGATGAAGGCCCTCATGGCAGAGATTCATTTGGAGGCGGAAGAGCTGAAAGAGCGGTATGAAGAGGCCGTCAGGCTTTCTTCAGAAGCAGAGGGGCTTCAGGCTTATGCAACCATGTTTGCATCAGATCTGCGCATTGCAGACAGCCTCCTTCAGGCAGAAAATTATGAAGAAGTGTCTGGGATTTTGGCGGTTGTGAAAAAATCTTTTATGACAAAACCGCGGATCAGTAAAAAAACCCCTGTAGACGAGGAAGCCAAAGAATTCCTTTCTTCTCTCAGGGATGCCATGAAGAAGGAGCTGAATTCCCTGTCCGATGCGTTTTATCTGGGAGACAAAACGCAGATACTTTCCGATATCCAGAAAGCCAGCGGGCCTTTGGGGGAGCTGGTGGACTTGGCCATAGAATACGGAAAAGCCTTTAGTGAAGCGAAACGGGAAAGAAACATGGTGGATTTCAGCGATGTGGCCCATTTTGCTTTTCAGATTTTAACGGAAGAGGCAGAAAACGGGGAGTTTCACCCTTCAAAGACAGCGGCGGAGATGAGCTGCGGTTTTTATGAAATTATGATTGATGAATACCAGGACAGTAACTGGATCCAGGAAGCAGTGTTAAACAGTGTATCGAAAGAGAGGGAGGGGAATCCCAATGTGTTTATGGTGGGGGACGTAAAGCAGAGTATTTACAGATTCCGCCAGGCCAGGCCAGAGCTGTTTATAAAGAAATATGCCTCCTATACGAAAGAAGACAGCCTTTATCAGAAAATTGACCTTCACCGGAATTTCCGAAGCAGAAAAACGATACTGGAATCTGCCAATTTCCTGTTTGGGCAGCTGATGGATAAAAAACTTGGCGGAATCACTTATGACGAAGATGCAGCGCTGGTCCCCGGCAGAAATTTCCCTGAAGAAGAGGGGCTTTCAAGGGAGACAGAAGTCATCCTGGTGGACTTGGGGCGGACAGAAACCGTGGAGTCTGACAGGGAGCAGGAAGAATATCAGTCGAAAGAACTGGAGGCACGGGCAGTGGCCGGACGGATTCAGAAACTGGTGTCCCCAGATCATGGCTTTCAAGTCCTGGATCAGGAAACAGGAGAATACAGGACAGCCCGTTACAGCGATATTGTCATTCTTCTCCGGACCATGAGCGGATGGGCGGAGGTTTTTACGGATGTCCTTATGGAGATGGGGATTCCTGCTTGTGCCCAGACAAGGACAGGATATTTTACCGCCAGGGAAATCCAGTGTATGCTGAATCTTTTACGCCTTGTTGATAATCCCATGCAGGATATTCCCCTGGCAGCAGTTATGCGTTCCCCCATAGGGGCTTTTACCTCCGAAGAAATGGCCGTTCTGATGGCAGAGTCAGAGAAAGATATGGATTTTAGAGGGATTAGGGGATTATATGGAGCACTTATGTCAAGCAGTAAATGGAAAGCGCGGGAGGGCGGGCAGGAAAACAAGCTTTCATTAAAAGCAGGAAGGTTTTTGGACATGCTTTCTGATTTTCGGAAAAAGGCTGTTTATATGCGTCTCCATCAGCTTTTGCGCTATATATTGGAAGAGACGGGATATGGCTGTGTGCTGGCGGCCATGCCGGGCGGGGATATTCGGAAAAAAAACATGGAAATGCTGATCAAACGGGCTGTTGACTATGAAAACACCAGTTATCAGGGAGTATTCCAGTTTGTACGTTATATTGAGAAGCTTCAGAAATATTCTGTGGATTTTGGGGAAGCGGCTTCTGGGGGAGGAAAAGAAAATACGATCCGTATTACCAGTATCCATAAAAGCAAAGGCCTGGAATATCCCATTGTGATTTTGGCCGGCACAGGCAAGCCTTTCAACAGACAGGAGTCAAACGGAAAAATCCTTTTTCATTCGGAGCTTGGAATTGCGGCAGATTATATTGACATAGAGAACAGGGTAAAAGCAGCGACTCTTCCGAAACGTTTTTTCCAAAAAGCGCTTCGCCTGGATGCTTTGGGGGAGGAACTTCGCATTCTCTATGTGGCCCTCACAAGGGCGGAGGAAAAGCTGATTATCACAGGTACAGACCGCTATCTGGAAACAAAACTTGTCAAATGGAACAGCCTACGGCTGGCGAAAGGGGAGACGCTTCCTTATTATGCAGTTACCTCCGCTGGTTCTTATCTGGACTGGATTTTGATGGCTCTCATCAGAAACAGGGCATATGAGAATATCCTTATAGAGAGGGGGATTACCCCTCCGGTGTTTCACAAGCTATATGACAGGGCGGTTCCCATTTCGGTTTATGTGGAGAATGTGGAGGAGCTTGTCTGCCGGGAAGTATTCAGACAGGCTTCAGGACAGTTTTTGAGGGAGGGGCTTGAAAAGCCCCAGGGAAAGAAAGAATTAAAAGAACAGTTTAAGGAGAGCCTGGCTTACCAGTATCCTTATAAAGAAGCGGTAACGGCGCCGCAAAAATTCAGTGTTTCCCAGCTGAAGGAAGAAAGGTCGGAAGAATTTCCAGCAGTGTCTCTTGCACCGCGTTTTATGGAACAGGAGGAGGGCCTTTTTGGGGCTGCCAGAGGAACCGCCTACCACAGGGTTCTTGAGCTTTTGCCTTTTGAGAACGTGGTTTCTGGCCAGGGACTCTCCCATGAGATCATGGAATTGGAGAAAAAGGGGCTTTTGCCGGAAGGGACTGGGAAGAAGCTGAATTTGAGGAAGATTCGGAATTTTCTTATGTCTCCTCTTGGAAGACGGATGGCGGCGGCGAAGAGGCTGAAAAAGGAACAGCAGTTTGTGATGGGACTTCCGGCAAAAAAACTGAAGGAGGAATATGCGGGGACTTCCCTTGCGGAAGAGATCCTTTTAGTACAGGGAATCATAGATGCCTGGTTTGAGGAAGACGGAGAGCTGGTGATCGTGGATTATAAAACTGACAGGATAGCAGGAAATGACAGGGAAGAATTTAAAAATCTTTTAAAAAAACATTACCGGATACAGCTGGACTACTATCAGGCGGCTTTAGAAATGAATACGAGAAAACGGGTGAAGGAACGGTATATTTATTCTTTTTCTTTGGAGGAGGCTATTTCTGTGTAAGGTATCTGGAATCAGTATGTATCTGGAATTTTACATTTTTTTTTGATTTTTTCGCAAATCTTCAGATTCGATTCATGGTTAGGTAAGATTTCTTTGATATAATATAGCCATTAAAGCACAAAGGAGAGGTTATATGAACCAGAATACCGCCAGAAAAATGCCTTCGTCAAGAACAGATAGCGTTGCCAGGCTGCAGGAGAGAAAACGGAGGAAACAGAGACAGCGGAGGAACCGTAAGATTTTTCTTATTGTTTTTACATTTTTTTTGTGCAGTATTTCTTTCTGGCTGGGAAGGATTACCGCTCCAAAGGCGGAAAAACAGGGAGAAAAAGGCGGCGGAAGCCAGACGGCTGCCGCTAAAAGTAAAGAAAAAGACGGGACAAAAGCGGTGAGCACACTGACGGATGGGGATAAGGAAAATGCAGATACAGATATGACACTGACGGATATGCAGGATTATATACGAAACCATCCGGGGGAATATCCCCAGAATTTAAGAGAATTTTTAGAAAGTACGCCGGAAGCGGCTGATTTTGTATTTCATTATCCGGAATATAAAGACCAGGCAGTTGGAGACATTGATATATCCGGCGATTATAAAGAAGGGGAAATCCCTCTTTTTATTCAATGGGATAAGCGATGGGGATATGGAGTTTATGGAGACGATATGATGGCGTTAAGCGGCTGTGGGCCTGTTTGCCTTTCTATGGTGTATGTGGGACTTACGGGGGATATTTCCATGAACCCGAAAGCCATGTCGGAATATGCTTCAGAAAATGGCTATTATTTGGAAAATGTGGGGACAAGTTGGGAGCTGATGAGCTATGGCGCAGAAAACCTGGGACTTTCCTGGAGCAACCCCCCTCTCGATAAACAACAGATTTTTGCACAGCTGGACGCAGGCCATCCGCTGATTTGCAGTATGAGTCCGGGGGATTTTACCACCACAGGCCATTTTATTGTGATTTATGGACGGAAGGGGGATAACCTTTTGATTCATGATCCCAACAGCCTTGTCAGGAGCAGTCAGGAATGGCCTTACGATCAGGTGGAAAAACAGATTAAAAATGTCTGGTCCTACCAAAAAGGCGCAGATTCAGGGCAGAAGAAGACAAAAGAACTTTTTGAACCGGTTTAAAATATCCCGATTCCGATAGGGGCGTCATTCGCCCCATCGGAATCGGGATATTTTAAAACAGTCTCGTAAAAAGACTAAATTTCCGCCATTAAAGATTTTGATTTTGAAAAAGCTGTTTCATTTCTTCTGCGGACTCTTTCATTCCTCTCAGAAACCACACCTCAATCCAGCCGTACAGGCTGTATGCCACAAAGGCCTTTGAGTATGCTTCGGTTTTGGGCAGTTCAGGTTTAAGCCCGAAAATTTTAATGATGATATCCTTCAGCAAATAAATAAGATGCCGTTTATTCAGCAGGGCATAAAAATCCCTGTGTTGTTCAAAGTGTTCAAATATCATACCCATCACAGTACTTAAGGGAAGGGTTTCATTTTTTTCCCAATCCTTTTTCCATTGGTCGAAAAGTTTGTTGATATACATTCTCAAAATATCTTCTTTGTTATTAAAATTACGATAAAAAGAGGCTCTGCCAACTCCGGCATTATCGCATAACTGGCTGATGGAGATGTCCTCAATGGGCTTATCCTGTAACAATGCTAAAAGAGATTTTGTCATATGTCCTATCACGTAAAGATTTCTTCCTTCATTGCTCATTGGCGAAGCTGTATCCAAATTTTGTTTCATTTTCATCCCTCCTACACGCCGGTTGACAAGGACGCACACGTTCCAGCTGTGTATGCTTATGTTAATCGACATTGATATTACGACAATCTAAGATATAATGATATGGACAATACAAATGTATCGTCAATATGGTAGCGCATTTTATTACCAATGTCAAGAATGGGGAAAAGAAGAGATCCAACGTGTGGATTTGCCAAAAGGATATGAAAGAAATATTAAAGATTTTTTTGATCATTGGCCTTGTCATTTTTGAAAAATAAAGGAAAATTTAGGGTTTAGAATAAAAGCTTCTCGTTTTTTCCATACTACAAAAAAAGACCATATGGAGGACGGATATGGGAAAGAAGAAAAAAGGAAAGAGGAGCGGATATATGGAATCACAAAAGGAAAGAGCAGTACAGAGCAGTAACGACCAGGCATTTTCCGGCCCGAATTCAAAAAGTGACGAGAGGATTGAAGAATACGGACAGGTGCTGCTGGACGAAGGACATGGTTTGGGAAATATATACCTGCTTTCTGTTATCGGGGAGATTGAAGGACATGAAAATTTAAATTCTGGCAGCAAGACGACAAAGTATGAGCACGTGCTGCCAAAGCTGGCTCAGATTGAAGACAGCCGGGATATCGAGGGGGTTCTTCTCCTCATTAATACTCAGGGCGGAGATGTTTCCTGTGGTTTGGCGTTGGCGGAGATGGTGGCTTCTTTAAGTAAACCTACGGTTTCCCTGGTGATTGGGGACAGCCATTCCATCGGGGTGCCTCTCGCGGTGTCAGCAGATGATTCCTTTATTGTACCGACGGCCAGTATGTTGATTCATCCGGTACGGATGAGTGGGATGACCATCGGGGCTCCGCAGACTTATCATTATTTTCAGCGGATACAAGACAGAATCACAGGGTTTATTGCCGACCATAGTTCCATACCCCAGGACAAAATTGAAGAGTTGATGATGAATACGGCTGACCTGACTAAAGATCTGGGAACGCTTCTTGTGGGGGAGGATGCTGTCCGCATGGGGCTGATTCACCAAGTGGGTGGAATTGACAGGACCCTCCGTAGGCTTCATGAGATGATAAAAAGAAGGAAAAAAGCTTAGATAAAAGGAAATGTTACAAAATAGTATCCCCGAGAGTATGGTTTCTCGGGAAAAATCCGGTTTTTTCCTGGACAGAACCGGATTTTTCCCAAAAAGGGCTTACACTGCAGCGGACAGCGAATTTTTTATCCGGCAGGCAGTAGCGGGTATTATAAATCCAGATATTTTGTGAGATCCGCTTTAATTCAGATTTTGTTTTAGGACAAAAACTAAAAATTCTATTAAATTAAGTAAAATGTATTGCTAAACTGTGAGTGGCGCTGTATAATTGATTCATAATCACATGAGAAGTTCTTGAACATCCAGGCCAGTGTCGGCCAATCATTTCCATTTGTATTGTAGTTAAAAACCTGGAATCAAAAAAGAGTTCAACTTTTATGATCCGTCTGTGTGATAAAAGTTTTATTCCTTTATAGGAAATTACGTCCTATAAAGCAAAAACCCTCCGGGGGCTGCGCAGTTCGCGGAAAGGGAATTAGCCTTTCAGGCCCGCTCACGCGCGGCGATTGCGCTTTGCGCAATCATTTTGAGATTATGGTTTAAAGGTTTTTCCAGGATTCCGGCAGGGACTTCAGAAAGATTTGCAGGAAAGAAGAGAGATGATAACCCGTAAATTACAGATTTTATGATTAAAAGACAGGAGGCAAAAGCAGTTATATGAATGATTTTAGAGAAAAGAACACCACTGGAGAAGAAGACTATATTGTACAGGAACTGAAAGGAAGCAGCTACGATACTCTTTCTGAACCTCCCAATCAAATTATGTATGGAGAAACGGCTTATCAGCTTGTAAGTACGGATTATGAAGAGGTTTATGGAGAGGAAGACCACCAGAGAATGATTCAGGAAGAAATCTTTCTTTCTTCAGAGGACATTGGGCAGATTCCAGAAAAGATTATCCGTGATGGGATGGAATATACGTTGGATAAGAAAAGTGTGGAAATTAAAGTATCCAGGATGGAAATGCGGAAAGACTTGGATGTTATGGAGGAATATGTGACATACACTCTGGAGGACAATGACATTGAACGTCTTCAAAAAGAAATTGTCAGGGAGGGAAGGCCATTGGATTTGATTGGGGTGGAATATAGTGTTACGAATGCGACTGAGTCCGGAATTCCATTGGAATATGCCGCCAAGTGCCATTATGCGGCAAATGTTGACAGAGAATACGAAGTTCCGGTGGAATGGAAAGCGACTGCAGATTATTTCGGGACAGAGCAGGAATCCATACTGGAAGAGGTCATTGCCAGAAGTACTTATGAGAGGATAGCAGAGGCAGGAATTGCTGAAGAGACAGAAGAGGTATCCCAGGAAAATACGGTGATTGAAGAGGTGGAAGTCCCCATGGCCGGGACGATAGAAAAGCCGGCTGCAGAGATAGATGAGATTGTTACCGGCGGAGCTGGAATTTTTCTGATGGGTGCGTTTCTTATGTTTTTACTGATTTTCCGAAAAAAACATCAGGGGTTTATCCATGGAAACACCGCAAAAGAAAAGGATGGAAAGCGGGAAGGGTACCATGCCTGAAAAACAATGCTGGAAGGGAAAGCAGAGTCTAGTACTTTCCTTTCGGAAATGGAGGAATGATGAAGAAAAGAATAAGGAGAATGGCGGCCTTTTTGCCAGCGCTTCTGTTGGCGGCTGTAGTGTTTTTTTACTCAGAGGCTCATCCTCAGCCAACAAATGTCACCATGTCTTATGGTGACGGCTGGAAATTTCATTATGCGGACGGACATACATCCAAAGGCGGATATTTTCATGTCCTTGAGACAGGAGAACTCCTGTTTTGTCTTGAGCCGCATATGAATGATATCGAGTCCTCCAGGGACAACTGGATTACGTCAGTACAGTATTTTAACGATGTGGCGTTTGCCAACAGGATTGATTTAATTGCTTATTATGGAAAGAATTCCGGATGGGGGATGGACGGCTGGGCGGCAGCCCAGTCTTTGATCTGGAAATATATTATGGAGCGAAATGGTGAAGCAGGAGAACAATGGATTTCCACAGCAAGTATTACCACCAGGGAGCAGCTCCAGGTTTATTATGATACCATCGAACAGAAAATAAGGGATTATTATAAAGCTCCAAGTTTCAATGGAAAGACCGTCAAACTCCAGGCTGGAGAAAGCATTACAGTCAAAGATTCCAATGGTATCCTGGGAAACATGGATGTGGAATCTGTCAGCGGTCCCATCCAGGTATCGAAAAATGGAAATCAGATTACCATTAAAACAACGGGGAAACTGTCTTCCAAAGGAACTATAAGGTTCAAGAAACCTCTTTCCGATGGAATAGAAGGTAATAATTTTGTCTACATTGCACAGGACTATCAGGATTTAATGACTGGCGCTTATTATCAGCCACAGTATGCCTCTTTGCTGGTGGATATCACAGAAGCCCCCGTATCTATGGAGTTTTATAAGCAGGATCTGACTACAGGAAAAGAGCTGGAGGGCGCCAGTCTGCAGGTGACAGATGAAAAAGGAAAAGTTATAGATTCCTGGATATCAGGAAATAGTCCTCATAAAATCAATAATTTGAAAAATGGCGCTGTTTACATTTTGACAGAGACGATACCGGCTCCCGGGTATGTGACTGCCCAAAGAATCCGGTTTACGGCCGTTCATGATGGGAAACCAATAGTCATGAAGGATGATATCACAAAAGTAGAGGTTTCCAAAGTGGACATTACTACCGGGGAAGAGGTGGAAGGGGCCAGGCTGCAGGTGACAGATGCGAAAGGGACTGTCATAGATGAGTGGACTTCTGGGAAAGCCCTCCATAGAATTACCAATCTGACAGCAGGCCAGACTTACCGGTTGACAGAGACACATCCCGCGGATGGATATGCGACGGCAAAATCCATTGAGTTTACAGTGGAGGATACTGGGGAAGTCCAGACTGTCACCATGGAAGACGATGTCACAAAAGTGGAGGTTTCCAAAGTGGACATTACTACCGGGGAAGAGGTGGAAGGGGCCAGGCTGCAGGTGACAGATGCGAAAGGGACTGTCATAGATGAATGGACTTCTGGGAAAACTCCCCATAGAATTACCAATCTGACAGTAGGACAGACTTACCGGTTGGCAGAGGCACATCCCGCGGATGGATATGCGACGGCGAAATCCATTGAGTTTACAGTGGAGGATACTGGAGAAGTCCAGACTGTCACCATGGAGGATGATATCACGAAAGTGAAAATTTTCAAACGGGACATGGACAGTAAAAAGGCAGTATCCGGGGCCGTTTTACAGATTATCAATCAGGAAGGAGCCGTTGTAGAAGAATGGGTCAGTGGAGAAACCCCACAGATGATAGAAAAACTCACAGCAGGAGAAACTTATATTTTGCATGAAAAAACAGCGCCCGAAGGATATCTGACGGCTGAAGATGTGGTTTTTATGGTATCGGATACTGGAGAAATTCAGACCGTGGCGATCGAAGATGAGTTGGCAGTGATCAATCTGGAAGTTGCAAAAACCACAATCCGGCGGACACAGACAGGGGATACTTATAAATATACCATTACCAAATTGAAAAATTCTTCTAATACAGCGTTGGAAAACTTTACTTGTACTGATTATCTGCCAAAACAGGTGATGATACAGGAACTACATACGGGGACATTTACCGACCAGCTGGAATATAAAATTTCTTACCAGACAAACCTTTCTAAAGAGTGGCATGTATTGTCCGAAGGTCTGAGTTCCATGGCAGACCATATCGTGTCTTTTTCTGAAGTCCCCCTCAAAGAAGAGGAGCAGGTGACGGCTTACCGGTATGAATTTGGCACTGCTCCAGAAGGTTTTCAGATTGGAGAAAAATCCCCTGTTTATTTTACGACTGTAAAGGAGGGAGTGGATGTGAATGATGAAATGCTTACGAATATCACTCTTTCCGGGGACTGGAGGGGAGCGCATGTTACAGATGAGGATGATACGGTGACGTTATTATTTGAAGGAGAGATTGATCTTCATCGCAGTATAGGACAGGTATTTACCGGGGATACGGTTTCAATTATTTTTCTGGCATGTTTAGTGGGGATTTCGGGATTAGTCCTTTTGGCGTTGTTGATAAAACAGAGAAAAAAACATATCCGGGATGAGTAAAGAAGTATTATGCGATATTACCGGTTCCTTTGCTCATGTGAGATAAAGAAGTAAAAGAAGTGTAAAAAATTTTGCCGTTCC
>CAOKOS010000028.1 GCA_948470255.1 uncultured Lachnotalea sp. | reverse complement strand
CCCTCATTTTTTTATTGTTACCGCCTGCCAGAATAATACCTACCGCTCTCACTTTACGCCACCTGCCTTTATAATATAATCTCCGCTGCCTAAAGTTCCGTCAGGATAATCTGAAGATTCTGTAATACCGGAAATAGCTGTGTTCCTTCCCACAGTTACATTGTCAGGAATATAAGACTCTTCCCCAATCGTCACCAAATCGAATGCGTAAACCTTGGGATTCAGCTTGCTCTCTGCATAGTCGCCCCATCCCAGACGGACATTGGCGCCGACTTTTACATTATCAGCAATAATCGCTTTGTCCACAACAGTTCCGTCCCCGATCATGACACCTGACATCAGGATGGAATCCCGCACCACAGCCCCTTTGCCGATCTTTACTCCAACACCCACCACTGAATTGTAAACCTGTCCATAGACTTCCGTTCCTTCGGCAATGATACTCCTCTCAATGACAGACTCACTGGAAACATACTGAGGAGGAAGAATATCGCTCTTGGTATAGATTTTCCAGAACTCCTCATACAGGTTAAATACGGGAATGATATCCACCAGCTCCATATTTGCTTCCCAATAGGAGCCAAGAGTCCCTACGTCTTTCCAGTATCCATTGTACTCAAAGGCAAAAATCCTGTCCCCCTTACTGTGGCAGTAAGGGATTACATGTTTACCGAAATCACAGCCTGGCTCATCGGACATCTTGATAAGAGCTTCCTTTAACACTTTCCAGCTGAAGATATAAATACCCATAGACGCCAGATTGCTCCTGGGATGCTCCGGCTTCTCCTCAAACTCGGTGATCCGGCTGTTCTCATCGGTAATCACCACACCGAAACGGCTGGCCTCTTCCATGGGAACGGGAAGGGCGGCGATGGTAATATCCGCATTGTTCGCCTTATGGTAGTCAAGCATCACCTCATAATCCATCTTGTAAATATGATCTCCTGATAAAATCAGGACATATTCCGGATTATAAGATTCCATATACTGCAGGTTCTGGTAAATGGCATTGGCCGTGCCAGTATACCACTCACTGTTTTTACTCTTCTCATAAGGCGGAAGCACTGTCACGCCTCCGATATTCCTGTCCAAATCCCAGGGAATACCAATTCCGATATGAGAATTTAACCGGAGCGGCTGGTACTGGGTCAGCACACCCACCGTATCAATGCCGGAATTAATGCAGTTGCTAAGCGGAAAATCAATTATACGATATTTGCCGCCAAAAGCTGTCGCGGGTTTGGCCACATTTGCCGTCAAAACCCCCAGTCTGCTGCCCTGGCCTCCAGCCAGCAGCATTGCTATCATCTCTTTCTTAACCACACTATCACCTCTTGCTGTTGAATTATATTTGGTAATTCTAGTGTATCACATCTTTTAGAATAAGTGAACAATTTTCTTGTTATTTTCCCACAAATTTTATGCATTTTATAAAACCCATCCTTTTGCTTTTCATATCTTCCTGTGTTATAATGTTGAAAAAGAGCAGGAAGCGGAAAATAAATCGTCTGCTGCCTGATTTTAGTATTTTCAGAAAGGGCTTTTTTATGAAATTTATCCATACCGCAGACATTCACTTAGGCTGCCAGCCGGACCGCGGTTTTCCCTGGTCGAAAGAGCGTTCTCTCGACATCTTAAGTACATTCCGTAACTTGATCGGCGCCTGCCTGAAAGAAAAAGCAGATCTGCTTCTTGTTGCCGGCGATCTGTTTCACCGCCAGCCGACGCCGGCGGAATTAAAAGAGGCCAATGCGCTCTTTTCCAATATCCCAGATATCCCGGTGGTTCTCATCGCCGGAAACCACGACTGTGTCCGCACAGGCTCTTCCCTGGCAGAATTTTCCTGGGCGTCCAATGTGTTTTTTTTATCTGGCAGGGAATTGGATACGGTCACGTTTCCTGCTTTAAAAACCACAATCCACGGTTTCAGTTACCATACGCGGGAAATCAGGGAACCTCTTTATGACGGCCTCACTGCCCCCGAAGACGGCAATTTCCATATTCTTCTGGCCCATGGAGGAGATGAAACCCATATTCCCGTTGACAAAAAGAAATTGGCTTCCTCCGGTTTTTCTTATACAGCTCTGGGACATATCCATAAGCCTAAACTTTCCGCCGCAGGGCGGTATGGTATTCCCGGTTCCCTTTCTCCCATTGATATGACGGAAACCGGCGCCCATGGATACATCTGTGGAGAGTTGTCTCCGGGTACCAGGGCCGGGAATCTGCGGCTCCGGTTTGTACCGCTTCCTTCCCGTACTTATATTCCCTGCCAGGTAAAGGTGACAGAAAAAACCACAAACCAGACCTTATTTCAGACTCTTTCCAAATTTATTGAGCAGTATGGCTCTTCCAATATTTATAAGGTAGTTCTAAATGGCAAGCGGGATCCTGATATTCTTTTTAATGAAGAATATCTGCGTACTTCCGGCAGGATTATTTCTTTCCGTGATGATACGGCCCCGTCTTATAATATGGTTGCCCTGCAGAAAAACCACCGGAATGATATTATCGGAGATTATATTGATTCCTTCCTGCCTGACGGCAGCGAAGAGTCTCTTGCAGATCCGGTCCGGCGCCTGGCTTTTTATTATGGCCTGGATGCACTTCTTTCCAATTTTGATACAGACATAGGAGAATCTTAAATGCTATTAAAAGAGATACATATTTCCGGTTTTGGAAAATATATTCACCGCGACATGTCCTTTTCTGAGGGAATCAACGTAATTTATGGAGAAAACGGCTCTGGAAAATCCACCCTTCACGCTTACCTGAAAAGTATGCTGTTCGGCATGGAGAGAGGGCGGGGACGGGCCGCTGGCCATGATGCCTACTCTCACTATTATCCCTGGGAAGGACAGGCTGCCTATGGTGGTTCTTTGACCATATCCGCCGGCGAAGAAGACTACCTGATCGAGCGGCGCCTGGATACAAAAAACCGTTCCCTTTCTGTCAGAAAGCCGGAAAGCGGCCAGCTTGCTGCCGCAAGCCAGGAGGAACTTGACGCCCTTCTCGGCCATATTACAGAGGAGACTTATCGAAATACCATCAGTATCGAACAGCTGAAAGCGGCCACCGACGGTTCTTTAAGCGAAAGCCTGAAAAACCATCTTTCCAGCATCACCTTATCCGGTACTTCCACACTGGATGTAACAAAAGCCTTGTCCTCTCTTCAGGAGAAAAAAAAGGGGCTGAAGCAGCAGTTGAACCCGGAAGCTTCTGTCAAGTATCAGGAGATTTTCGCAAAAATCTGTGAAACGGAAGATAAGCTGAAGTCTCTCGGAAAACAACCCGACAAGCTGGCAGCGGACATTAAACAGATGGAAAGCAGCCTGGATACAGAGGACAAAAAACGTTGTTATCTGGACAAAGACATTGAAAACATCCAGGAATCCATTGAAAATCACACCTTAGCCGCTGTTAAAGATATTGACCTTTACCAGGAACGGCTGCGGGATGCCTATACGGCTCACCGTTTGGCTTCTGGCGATAATGCCCGGCACGGGAATCATTCGTTCCCAGTTCGGAATATTTTTCTCCTTCTGTTTTCTTTTGTTATTTTTTCCGCATTAGCTCTGGGAAGTATGTTCTATGAAGAACTCCCTTTTACCAATACACCCTTCCCCCTGCCAAAGCTTCCTTTTTTAATCCTGTTTTTTGCCGGGGCCTTTTTTTCCTTGGTTTTTGTAGCCGTTTTGTCTGCCCGTTCCAAAAAAGAAGATTCTGATTCTGCAGCTATGGCCATGGAAACGGAACAGTTTTTAAAAAATGAGTACGAAACCCATCTGGGGACTTCCGACATCACTGAAGAAAACCGTATATTAATGAAGAAAAAATTTATGGAATATGCTGTTCTTCTGGATTCCCTTAAGCAAAAACAGGAGCTTTCAGATGCTTCTTTAAAAGCCACAGTGGCTATCCAGGAAAAGCTGCGCGCCGCCAGAACTGAAATGGAGCACTGGCAGAAACAAACCTGGGAATTTGAACAGGCCTGCAGCGCCCTCTCTGCTCTGGAAGAGGAAAAACAGGCCCTCTCCCAAGTCATGGAAAACAATAAGTCTCTGACAGAAAAGATAGAAGCCGTCACCATGGCTGAAAAAACCATTACTGCCCTTGCTTCCAAAATCCACGAAGCTTTCAGCCCCCTTCTAAACAACCGGGTTTCCGAAATCATGGGCGCTGTCACAGGAGGGCTTTATAACCGGTTCCACATCGACGAAAACCTGGGAGTCACGGTGAGAAGCGGCGGGCGCACCATTCCTTTAGAATCTTTAAGCCGCGGCACCATTGAACAGGTTTATCTGGCCCTGCGTATAAGCGCTGTAGAAATCCTTTTCCCCAGCCATACGCTTCCCATCCTTCTGGATGACACTTTCGCTTACTACGACGACACCCGGCTTAACAATACTTTAAAATGGCTGTCAGAGTATTACCCGGGCCAGGTCTTCCTTTTCACCAGCCACAAACGGGAGGCCGCCTTCCTGTCAAGACTGAAGGTGCCTTACCGCCTGTTGATACTGACATAAAAGGAGCATGTTCAAACTATATGGATTTGGTACACGCCAGACTCCCCGTCCGGCGCGTATCAATCCATTTATTTTTCAGACCGCTTTTTTCCTAAGCTCTTCCAAAAATAACTTCCTGGCTTCAAACTGGCTTTCCAGCGCCCGCAGTTTGTCGACATTTCTGGCCGGGATCCATGCTTTATTGGAATTCACATAATAATTCATCTGTTTCCAGTATTTTTCTGGATACAAAAATAAAATATAGAGATACTTCCATTCTTCGCTTGTCAATGGCAGGGCCTCCGTATAAGTATCCAACAGCTGCCGTCCCAGTTTTAAATTCCACCTGTGTTTTTCCAAAATCTTCCTCATAAAATAGTAAAGGTCGGATACCTGGACGCCTTTTTGCAGCCTCGAAAAGTCTGTCACTGCATGGACTTCATTTCCAAGCAGCACATGATGATGACTGTATTCTCCATGGCACCACCAACATTCCGGTAATGTTCCAATGGACGCTGCCAGTTCTGCCGCCTCTTCAGCCTGACGGTAAAATTTTTCAAAGCCGCCGATTACTACCAGCTCAAAATCTGTTTTCCGTTTTCTAGCTTTTACAAAGGATCTGGTCCTTTTCAGCTCCCTGTTATGGCGGTCAAGAATTTTTGCAAAAGCTTCCGGCACAAATTCCGGAATATCCCCTGGCATGTCTTTTAAATCTTTTTCATGTTCTGCGACAGCGGCGGCTTCTACCATACCTTGCACAGCACTGTCCTCTTTTTCATTCTGTTGGTTTTTTTCGTCCGGCGCCTCTTCCTGTTGCTTCTCTTTTTGTTCCTCTTTTTTGCGTCTTTCCTGCAAATACTCTTCCCGTTTTTTTTCCTGGATATGCTCCACATCCAGCCGTCTAAAATTCTGATGCAGTTTTGCCAGAAGTTTCGCCGCCGCCAGAATCTCCCCTGTCTCTCTTGTACTACATTCCCGGCCTTCATACCAGTTCCGCAGCACATACCTGGACTGGTCATCGTCGACGGAAATCAGATTTCCCTCTGCATTACATATACAGCAGTCCACCTGAAGGCCGAGCTCCTCAAGCGCCGACAACACTTCGTATTCAAGCTGAATCCTTTTGTCTGACCCGGTCCACTCTTTTAATAATTTTAGTCCCTGGCCAGTTTCGCATAAAAAGGCCCCCCTGGTACGCCAGGTTCTGAATACCTCCAGCTCATACTGTTCCAATACGCCGGTTCCTCGTTCACTCACATCTACCCCTCCAAATGACTGATAAAAATCTCCTGAAAATTGGCTACTTCTATCCTATGAATAAAGAGACGGAAACATGACGGTCAGTCCGCTTGTTTTTCGCATCCTTCCCCACCTTCATCTTGTCATCTCTTTCATTCCATAGTATAATCCTTTTATCAAAAGAATGAGGAGCAAACCATGGAAGAACTATATGTACTTGGCACCGGAAATGCCCAGGCCACCCGTTGCTACAACACCTGTTTCGCCATCCGCGACGGAGAAGAATATTTTCTTGTGGATGCCGGAGGCGGCAATGGTATCCTGACGGTCCTTGAGGATATGGATGTCCCTCTGACCCGGATTCATCATATTTTTGTCACCCATGAACACAATGACCACATCCTTGGCATGGTATGGATGATACGAATGATCGCCACCTCCATATTAAAGGGGACTTACAAAGGGAACTTAAATATCTACTGCCATGGGGGCCTGGTTGATACCATCAAAACCCTATGTGCCCTGACCATTCAGAAAAAATTCTGTAACTGTATTGATGACAGGATTCTTCTGATTCCAGTAGAAGACGGGGATACAAAGAAGGTTCTGGATTATGACGTGACGTTTTTCGATATTCTGTCCACCAAAGCGAAGCAGTTCGGCTTTACTACATTCCTGAAGAATGGGAAAAAACTGACCTGTGCCGGGGACGAGCCCTACAATCCCGGCTGTGAAGCTTATGTATCCGGAAGCGACTGGCTTCTCCACGAGGCTTTCTGCCTTTACGGGGACAGAGAACGTTTTAAACCCTATGAAAAACATCACAGCACAGTGAAGGAAGCCTGTGAACTGGCAGAAAGCCTCCATATTCCAAATCTGGTTCTGTGGCATACGGAAGATAAGACCATAAAAACCAGAAAAGCCAATTATACAAAGGAAGGGTTGGAATTCTATTCCGGTAACCTTTTTGTGCCAGACGATAAAGAGCGGCTGATCCTGTAGGATCGCCGCTCGGAAAAGTCAGCCTGTCAGGCCCTTCCTTTTCTCCATTCACCATAAACCGTCTCCACAAAGGCGGCATCCACCTGACGGAAAGAATCTGTCAGCCTGGTGGCACAGGACAAATCCTGGTTCCCGGAATCGGGATTGACAAAGCCTATGCTTGCCATGCCTGCAGCTTTCGCCGCATGGACTCCATGGCAGGAATCCTCCACCACCAGGCAGTCTTTTGGCGCTGTTCCAAGGGCTTCTGCCGCTTTCAAAAATACATCCGGCGCCGGCTTTGAATGTTCCACGCTCTCTCCACTTACGAATACATCAAAATAAGAATGGATCTTCAGCGCCTTCGTCGCTTTTATGATTGCTTCATAAGGAGAAGAAGAAGCTACCGCCAGAAAATATCCGGCTTCTTTTAAACATTCTAAAAGCTCCGGTATGCCGTCCACCGCCGGATATCCGTCCCGCTTATAAAGATATTCTTTATATTCTTTTACCAGGCCATTAAAATCATCCCTGCTGATGGGCAATTTAAACCTTCCAATCAGACCGTCTATAATCACAGCGTTGATTGTTCCGATATATTGTTTATATTCTTCATAGGAAAAAGTTTTGCCCCACCGTTCCAGGACCATCAAATAAGCATGATAATGGACAGGTTCACTGTTGACCAGTACACCGTCCATGTCAAAAATAACACTTCTCAGCATTTTTATTCTCCATTCTTCTGTATCTTTCTCTGCCATTATAAGAAATTTTCCCGAAAAACACAAATTATTTTTCCAAAACAAAAATAAGTCATTGCCCTGGCTTTTTTCCTAAGCTATAATGGTTATATATTCTAACCGGAGGTTCATATGTCAGGCTCAACATACGGAAAATTGTTTACATTCACCACCTGGGGAGAATCCCACGGGCCTGCCTTAGGTGTGGTCGTGGATGGCTGTCCTGCCGGAATTCCCCTTGGCCCGGAAGATATTCAGGTTTTTTTAAACAGGAGAAAACCCGGCCAGAACAAATATACCACAAAGCGGTCCGAAGACGATACGGTAGAAATCCTTTCTGGTGTTTTTGAAGGCCGCACCACCGGCACTCCCATTTCCATGATTGTTTTCAATAAAGACCAGCGTTCCAGGGATTATTCGGAAATCGCCTCTTATTACAGGCCCGGCCACGCCGACTATTGTTTCGACGCAAAATATGGCTTCCGGGATTACAGGGGCGGCGGCCGTTCTTCCGGGCGGGAAACCATCGGCCGGGTAGCCGCTGGCGCCATTGCCATGAAAATCCTTCATACCCTGGATATTGAAGTACATGCCTATGCGGAAGAAATCGGCGGTATCCGCTGCAGCTCCATAGATTTATCCCTCTGTGCCAAAAACCCTTTCTATATGCCCGACCTGGAAGCAGCAAAAAAAGTCCAGGCCGCCGTTGAAAAACAGATGGCAGACAAAGATTCCATGGGCGGTGTGATCGCCTGTGTAGTAAAAAATATGCCTGTGGGTATTGGAGAACCTGTCTTTGAAAAACTGGATGCCAATCTCTCAAAAGCGCTGTTTTCTATCGGCGCTGTCAAAGCTGCAGAAATCGGCGACGGTTTTGGCAGTTCCAAAAGTTCCGGTTCTCAATACAATGACTTTTTCCTTCCGCCTAAACAAAAAGGAGGCCCTTTACAAAAAGCATCCAATCATGCAGGGGGAATCCTGGGAGGTATGAGCGACGGCTCTGATATTTTCCTGCGGGCGGCCATAAAACCAACGCCTTCCATAGCGAAGGAGCAGCAAACCGTAACCCGCGAGGGAGAACCTGTCACTGTTTCTATCCGGGGGCGCCACGACCCGATCATCGTACCGCGTGCCGTGGTGGTGGTGGAAGCAATGACAGCTGTTACCCTGGTGGACATGCTGTTTGCCGGTATGACGGCAAAAATAGATTCCATCTGCCGTTTTTTTGGCCGTTCAAATTCCGATATTTAAGAAATAGTCCACAAAGCTAGACAAGGAGGTATTTTTATGTTTAACATTCTCTGTTTTGGAGATTCCAACACATGGGGCTATATGCCCTTAAAAGGCACCCGCTATACGGAGACGGAACGGTGGCCCAGACGGATGGCCGATGCTTTAGGCACAGAGTTCCATGTCATTGAAGAAGGATTAAACGGGCGTACCACAGCTTTCACTGAATATCTGGAGCCTTACCGGAATGGGCTGGATACGGTGGCTCCCTGTATCCTGACTCATGCCCCTCTGGATTTTATTATCCTCATGCTGGGTACCAACGATACAAAAGTCCGCTACAGTGTTTCTTCCAAGGAAATCACCGACGGCATGAAAAATCTCATCAAAAAGCTTCGTTTTTATTATCCTGCTGATAAATACCCCATGCCTCCGATTCTTCTGGCGGCCCCCGGTCCCATCGTCCCCTTTGAGGAGGATCCTGCCTTCGATGCTTCTTCTGCCAGAAAAGCAAGGGAACTGCCCGCCAGATATGAAGCTCTTGCAAAAGACCTGGACTGCCTGTTTTTTAATACGCAGACAATTCTGACAGAGCAGGATCTGGGTGGAGACGGACTCCATCTCACAGTAGAAGGCCATGGCAAACTGGCCACAGCCTTCACAAAAATTGTCAAAGATTATTTTAAAAAATAATTATTTTACGCCGTATTTTTCATACAGCTCCTTAAGCCCCGATATAGGCCGCAGGCCGCTGATGGCATCTCCGGCGGAAAGATTGGCGGCAGCCGATGCCGCGCCTATCTGAAGGGCTTCTTTTACAGGGAGCCCTTTATATATGGAATACAAAACCCCGGCACAGAAACAGTCTCCGGCCCCTACTGCTCCCACAATGTAGCCTTCCGGCAGGTTCAAAGACGGTACTTCCACATACTCTCCCCGCTCATCTATGGCACACCCCATCTCCGGCGCATGAATCACAGCCCATCCCGTCACGCCAAGCTCTTTAATCTTCCGGCAAATGGCTGGAAGCGCCTCTCTGTCCAGGCTTCCATCCGGCTTCCTGGCCGGGATACCTGCAATCATACCCCCTTCCATTTCATTGACAATAAGATGATCCGTATATTTTAAAGAAGGAATCACCAGCCGCTGCATCTCCGCTTCATCCCTGGTACTGGCCACATCCATGGCTGTCTGAACGCCTTTTTTCTTCACATCATGAAGAAACCTAGCCATGGCTGTCCCGTATTCCCCGTCTGGCTGGTTCATGCTGTCCAAAAGCCCTCCATATCCCAGCAGCATGAGCTTTACATCTAAAGTATCCAAATCCACATGCTCCGCTGAAAACAGACGGCAGGCTCCTCTGTCATGGAAAAAGGTTCTCTCTCCCGTACTTTCCACTGTCATCACGTCGGAAAAGGATGTCACTGCACCTTCGGCTTTACGGATTCCTTTTGTATCAATCCCATAGCCGGCCAACCGCCCCACGATATAATCCCCATTGTCGTCATCGCCCACCAGGCTGATGCTTTTGATGGGAATGGACTGGTCCAGTATTTTCACTGCATAAGCTGTAGTGGCAGCACAGCCTCCGATTCCGCGGCTGACTTTACTGATATCCGCCAACATCCCCTTTTCCGGGTATCCGTCTATCATCTTAATCGTATCAACCACCAAAGTTCCTGCAACTGCAATTCCTTCCATCGCATTGCCCCTCCTTATGTAAAATATCCATGGCATAATCTGCCTGCTTTTATGATTTTACCATGCCGTAAAATATTTTTCCACCTAATCCCTAATTTATCTGTATATTTTTTCTGGTAATTCTCCGCCGTACTTCAGAATATCTGCCATAATGATAGAAAAGAGCATATATGCCCTTTTCATCGACAGTAAGAAGCCCGACGGCAAAAAAACGCTGTAATACCTATAAACATGGCATTTACAGCGTCTCTTTGTTTTATAAACTGCACATTGTGTACTAAAAATCGCTTTTTAGTTTAAACCTTCCCACAAGGCTCTTCATAAGCTGTGACTGGCTGGACAGTTCTTCACTTGCAGCCGCGCTTTCTTCCGCAGTTGCCGAATTTGTCTGTACAACACTGGAAATCTGGTCAATCCCCACGGTAATCTGGGAGATGGCATCCGCCTGATTGCCGCTGGCCTCTGAAATCTGCCCGATAATGCCTGCCATTTCGTTTACTGCGTTTACTGCCTGAAGCAGAGACTCAGCTGTATCGCCGGCAATCTGAGTTCCGTTTTCCACTGCCTTTAATGAATTTTCAATCAAAACAGAGGTATTATTGGAGGCCTCTGCGCTCTTGCTTGCCAGATTACGGACTTCATCGGCTACTACGGCAAACCCTTTACCGGCAGTGCCTGCCCTGGCGGCCTCTACGGCAGCATTAAGAGCAAGAATGTTTGTCTGGAACGCAATATCTTCAATGGTCTTAATGATTTTTCCGATTTCGCTGGAGCAGTCACTGATATCCCCCATTGCCTGTATCATCTGCTGCATCTTTTCATTGCTTACGTTCATTTCCGTGCTGACACTGTCTGCCATTGCGTTGGCCTGCCGTGCATTGTCTGCGTTCTCATTCACCCTGTTGGAAATTTCACTGATGGAGGCGGCCAGTTCCTGCACGGAGCTTGCCTGCTCGGTTGCTCCCTGGGAAAGGGCCTGGGCGCCATTGGATACCTGTTCTGATCCGCTTGCAACCTGAGAGGAACTTTGGCTGATTTGCAGCATCGTATCATTGAGTTTTTCTGCAATGCCCCGGAAAGAAATGAGCAGCGGATAAAATCCTCCTGTATATTCTTCTTCACAGATAGAATCCACCGTAAAATCTCCGGCAGCCATTTTAGCAAGGAATTTATTCTCATCATCAATAATAACGCGAAGCTTATGAATCAGTCTGCGTACCTGCTCAGCGAGAACACCCAGTTCATCCTTAGAGGTATAGGAAATCTCCACATCTAAATCGCCCTCTGCCATTTTGATAGCGGCATTCTCGATTTCGGAAATGGGCGTCCTGATGAGACGTATAATAACAAATGAGAAAAATACCCCCACAAGGATAATAACAATGATAACTGCCGCCATCACACAGATAGCAGTCCTGTAAAGGAAAGAGCTTTCCTCTGTTGCAGCATCACTGCCTTCTGTATTGTAGATAACAATATCTTGGAAGGCGCTGTTTAAAGAATTATAAAGTTCTACACATTCGCCCTCCAGGATGCTACGCGCCTCCTCGGTGTGGCCCTGCCCGGCTAACGCCATCATTTCTTCATCCGCTTTATTATACTGAGTCCAGAGATTCATTGCATTGTCATAGAAATCCCTTTCTTCTTCATCAATTAATTCCTTATATGTGGCCAAAAGGGTATCCATAGTTTCTTTTTCCTTTTGGAGGTACTGAAGGCTGGATTCTTCTACATCGTCAGAAATTGCGGTAAGATACCCCAGTTCATTAAGACGGATATTAGAAAGGGTATTGGTCAGCTCCCTTGCCGTATCAATGCTGGGAAGCCAACTTGTTGAAATATCATTTGTCATATCGTTTATCCGGCTCATAAGAGAGAATGACATACCGCCGATAATAAGCATGCCAATCAGCGCAACTCCTATAAGGATATAAAGCTTTAACCTGATTTTTAAATTCCGTATGTAGTTAATCATGTCTCTGTTCCCCTTTTATGTTCTATTGCCCGCAACTGCAGTTTGTGGAAAATAACTATCATTTACCATTTTGCTTATTTTCCGCATAATATCTTCAAAATATATCGGCATATTTTTCCTGTTTAATAAGCAAAAAATATCCAATTACCAATATATTTTGCTCTTTTTCCCGGCTGAGTCATAATATCGGATTGTACTTCTGTCCAACAGAGAATCCCGCCTCATAAAAGACGGGATTCCCTATTTAAATTATACACAACTGTCCTTCTCTCAGATAGTCACGTTTGTCCTGCGAAAAACCAGCGCCTGCTGGTAATCTATCGCAAAATCAAAGTATATCCTACTTTCCTTCTCTATTATTAATAGCCGCCTGTGCTGCCGCAAGTCTTGCAATCGGTACACGGAACGGTGAACAGGACACATAATTCAGGCCGATCTTATGGCAGAACTCCACGGAACTGGGATCGCCGCCATGCTCGCCACAGATACCGATCTTCAGATTGGGATTCGCCTTGCGTCCCTTCTTGGAAGCCATGGCCACCAGCTGGCCAACGCCTTCCTGATCCAGTTTTGCGAAAGGATCAGACTCATAAATCTTGTTTTCATAATAGGAAGGCAGGAACTTTCCGGCGTCATCACGTGAGAAACCAAAGGTCATCTGAGTCAGGTCATTCGTTCCAAAGGAGAAAAACTCTGCTTCTTCTGCAATCTGGTCTGCAGTCAGAGCCGCCCTGGGAATCTCGATCATGGTACCCACATGGTAATTAATGTAAGCGCCTTTTTCCTTCATCACTTCTTCAGCAGTGGCAATGACCACATTCTTTACGTATTTTAACTCTTTCTTCTCGCCTACCAGAGGAATCATCATCTCAGGAACAATGTCGTAGCCCATCTCGTCCTTTACTTCGATGGCGGCCTCAATGATGGCCCTTGTCTGCATCTTTGCAATCTCCGGATACGTCACAGCCAGGCGGCAGCCGCGATGGCCCATCATCGGGTTGAACTCATGAAGTTCGTCGCACTTTGCCTGCACCTGCTCAGCAGTCAATCCCATATCCTCTGCCAGAGCCTTGATATCCTCAGGATCTGTGGGAATAAACTCATGGAGCGGCGGATCCAGATAACGGACTGTCATGGGACGGCCCTTAAGCGCTTTATACATTGCTTTAAAGTCTTCCTTCTGGAAAGGAATCAGCTCATTGAGCGCCGCTTCTCTTGCCTCCACCGTATCAGACAGGATCATCTTACGGATCTTCGGAATCCTGTCAGGCTCAAAAAACATATGCTCTGTCCGGCACAGGCCGATGCCTTCAGCGCCCAGCTTCACTGCATTCTCCGTATCCGTAGGAGTATCTGCATTTGTACGAACCTGGAGTTTGCGGTACTGGTCTGCCCAGCGCATAATACGGCCAAAGTTTCCGCCCACGGAAGCCTCTACTGTCTGAATATCACCTTTATAAATCTTGCCGGTGGTACCGTCCAGGGAAATATAATCTCCTTCTGTGAAGGTATATCCGCCCAGCACGAATTGCTTTTCTTCTTCATTGATCTTGATGTCACCGCATCCTGATACGCAGCAGGTCCCCATACCACGGGCAACTACAGCTGCGTGAGAAGTCATACCGCCGCGGACAGTCAGGATACCTTCCGCCGCATGCATACCCTCGATGTCTTCCGGAGAAGTTTCCAGACGGACAAGGATGACTCTTTCACCCTTCTCGTGGGCATTCTTTGCATCTTCCGCCGTGAAATAAACTTTGCCTGCGGCAGCGCCGGGCGACGCGGGAAGCGCACTGCCGATTACCTCTCCTGCTTTCAGGGCCGCAGGGTCGAAAGTGGGATGGAGGAGCTGATCCAGAGACTTGGCTTCAATACGGCATACGGCCTCTTCCGGTGTGATCTTTCCTTCATCCACCAGATCACATGCAATCTGAATGGCAGCGGGAGCCGTCCTCTTTCCGTTTCTTGTCTGGAGGAAGAAAAGCTGTCCTTCCTGGATGGTAAATTCCATGTCCTGCATATCGCAGTAATGGTCTTCCAGTTTATTGGCAATCTCCATAAACTGACGGTAACATTTGGGAAGATCCTCTTCCAGTTTTGTGATCGGTTGAGGCGTCCTGACACCTGCCACCACATCTTCACCCTGGGCATTGATCAGGTACTCGCCGTAAATCCCCTTCTCACCGGTGGAAGGATTTCTTGTAAAGGCAACACCTGTACCAGAGGTATTGCTCATATTTCCAAATACCATGGTCTGAACATTGACCGCGGTACCCCAGTCGCCGGGGATATCATTCATTCTTCTGTAAACAATGGCGCGGGGGTTGTCCCAGGAACGGAACACGGCTTTTACAGCCTCCATAAGCTGAACCCTGGGATCCTGAGGGAAGTCCTGGCCGCCCATAGCCTCTTTATAAACAGCTTTGAACCTGGAAACCAGATCTTTTAAATCCTCTGCAGTCAGCTCCGTATCAAAATGAACGCCTTTTGCTGTCTTGACCTCATCAATAATCTTCTCAAAGAAGGACTTGGGCACTTCCATAACCACATCGGAGAACATCTGGATAAATCTTCTGTAGGAATCATATGCAAATCTGGGGTTTCCAGTTTTCTTTGCAAACCCTTCCACCGAAACATCATTGAGTCCCAGATTCAGAATCGTATCCATCATACCAGGCATGGAAGCCCTGGCGCCGGAACGGACAGATACCAGGAGCGGATTCTCTGTGTCTCCAAACTGTTTGCCGTTTTCTCCTTCCAGCCATTTCAGGGCCTCGAAAATCTGCCCCTGGATTTCTTCTGTAATCTTTTTTCCACTGTTGTAATAATCTGTACATGCTTCTGTCGTCACTGTAAATCCCTGGGGGATCGGAAGTCCCAGGTTAGTCATCTCTGCCAGGTTTGCACCCTTACCGCCAAGAAGGTTCCGCATATCTGCATTTCCTTCTTTAAACAAATATACCCATTTTGCCATGTTTCTAACTCCCTCCTGTATTTTTAGACATTAACTGACAGGCTGGCCCACCTGCTGGTTTTAGTATAGCATAGAATGATCTGTCCGCAAACTATTTTTTTGCCATTTTTTATAATTTTTGTATATTTTTCGGTACAATATTTGGTAATTATTCTCTCACAAACAGCATCTGAATCCCAGATACCCACTTATGGCAGGGCCTTTAACGAATCATGCTTCCTGGCCTTCTACCTCTTTGAGAATCTCTTTCAGCTCCAGCGTATCAAACTGATACTGCTCATTGCAGAAATGGCAGGAAACTTCTGCCGGTTGGCCAGATACGATCATCTCCTCCAGCTCCGCCTTTCCCACACTGATAAGCGCCTTTCTCACACGCTCTCTGGAACAGTCGCAGAAAAACCGCGTCGGAATCCTTTCCAGGATTTCCAGGCCCAGGCCCTCAAATATATGGGAAAGCATGGTTTCCGGAGTTTCTCCTCTATCCAGAAAAGACGTCACTGAACTGATTTTTGCCAAACGTTTTTCCAGTCCGCTGATCAGCTCCTCTCCTGCCTCAGGCATAAGCTGGATCATAAAACCGCCTGCCTGGCGTACCGTATTTTCCCGGTTCATAAGCACCCCCAATGCCACAGAAGAGGGAGTCTGTTCCGAAAGTGCATAATAATAGGTAAGATCTTCTGCTATTTCTCCACTCACGAGATCAATCTGCCCGGAATAAGGCTCCTTAAGGCCAATGTCGCGTATCACCGTCAAAGTCCCCCTGCCCACGGCCCCTGCCACATCCAGTTTCCCATCTGCCCTGGCATGGAGAAGAACTTCTGGATTCACCACACAGCCTTTTACCTCTCCATTCTGCCTGGCAGTGACCGTGATTCCTCCGATGGGGCCGTCTCCCTGAATCCGAAGAGTCAGCACATCTTTTTCCCCCTTCATCATAACCCCCATCATGGCCCCTGCCGAAAGAAGGCGCCCCAGCGCCGCCGTAGCCACCGGGCTTGTATTATGGCGCCTCCTGGCTTCCTCTGCCATCTCTCTTGAAGTGATGGCAAAGGCCCTGACCTGCCCCCCTGCCGCCGTAGCCCGGATGATATAATCCCCTGTTCTATTTTCTGTTCTTTTTCCTTCCATGATTCTCCTGTTCTCCTTTTCATGATCTGCCCTGTTCCTGTGTGGGAATCCCCGCATATTTTATTCCGCTTTTATTTTCTCATGCTCCCGTCCCACCACATATATCCGCTCGCTCTTTTCTTCCGGCGGATTCCTCGTAAAGGCATCGTAAGCAGCCACAAATTCCATACCCGCCTCTGAAAACGCTGCCTTTATTTCATCCAGTGAATATGCCCGCTGATAGTGAAATTCCTCATACTTCCGGTAAAGCCCCCTCTCTTCTTTTACAAAAAGAGTCAGTCCATATTCATTGATACCGCTTTCTTCATCGTAGTAATTCTCCCAAATAAAACTTTTGTCTTTCCTGTTTTCCGCGATGGTTTTCTCTCCCAAAAGTTCCTGGTACTTATATTCTGTATTCAAGTCAAAAATAAACACACCGCCTGGTTCCAGATAATTATTGACCAGGCAGAGCACCTGCACGAAATCCTGATATTCCGTAATATAGTTCATGGAATCGCAAATGCTGACAATGGCGCCCACTGTGCCGTAAAGCTCAAAAGCCCGCATGTCCTGGAAAAGATACAAAATATCCGTTCCTGATGCCGCCTGTTTTTCCATGGCTATCCCCAACATTTCTTCTGAATTGTCAATGCCAATCATATCATAACCTGCCAAGTCCAAAAGCTCTGTCAGGCTGCCCGTCCCACAGCCAAGCTCCGCCACCAGGCCGTCCCGGCATCCATATTCTTTCAAAAGCCCCACCAAATATGCACACCAGGCTTCATAAGGCACATTATCCATAAAATCGTCATAAACGGCTGCGAAACCTGTATATGCTTCTGTCCCCATATTTTCCAAGCTCATTTTCTCCTTCCGTCTTATCCCACAAGGCGCTTGCCCCTCCACGTCCCCTTGAAATATCTTTTCAAAGAAAGCAGGGCCGCCAGCGTCCATGCCAGTCCTGTCGTAATCCAGATTCCCCATACACCTGCTGCCGAGTTCCCGGTAAGGATGAGAGCCAGCCCGATACGGCTCACCCCTTCCATGCCGCTGTTTTTCATGGGATAAACCGTATCCCCCGCGCCGCTTAAAAAGTGATGAAGCGCCTGCATGGCTCCCATAGACAGGAAAAACAAGCCGCTGATACGAATCCCCGATGCCGCCAAATCTACGATAGCTTTATCATTTACCAAAAGCCCCATAAAAGCTTTCCCAAAAAGCCAGAAAAACGTAGTAAGGATTAAAGAAAAAATCAAAGTAAGCTTTGCCGCAGCCCCAGCCCCCTGCTTCACCCGCTGAAAATTCCCGGCGCCGATATTTTGTCCCGTAAAAGCCGCCACAGCAGAACCTAAACCAAGATAAATGTGACGGATCAGTGATTCCGTCTGGCTGGTGGCTGTAAATGCGCCAATGGCTGTCACTCCGAAACTGTTGACGATCCGCTGAAGGACACTTCCCGACGCATAGACAAAAACATTCTGTGCTCCTGCTGGCAGAGAAATCCTTACTGTTTTGATCAGCATACTCTTGTCCGGCTTCGGTTTTTGAAATGCCTGTTTAAAATAAGGAATTGCCCGAAATGCATAAAGCAGGCAGAGAATGGCCGCTGCTATCTGGGATAGGGTACTCGCCAGCGCCGCCCCTGTCGTCCCCAAAGAAAACACAGTCACGAAAAGTAAATCCAGGCCAATATTCATAAAACTGGAGAAAACGACAATAAGCATCGGCACTTTGGAATTCCCCAACGCCCGGAGAACCTGAAAAGCGGCAAAACAGGCAGCAATGGATATCTGTCCGGCCAAATAAAACTTCATATAGGCGGCCGCATCCGCCATCAGCTCATCCGGCGTTCCCAAAGCCCTCAAAAGCGGTTCTGAAAGAAACATAGCCAGCATAGTCATAACGGCTGCCTCCAAAAGGACCACATAAGCGCCATTCCGAATGACACTGGCCACCCCCTCCTCATCCCCTGCCCCGTAATGTTGCGCCGTCAAAATTCCGATTCCTGTCTGGGTCCCTATGAAAAGGGCCATAAACATAAAAATCGGCTCCCCTGCGGCTCCCACTGCGGAAAAAGCGCCCGCTCCCACATGGTTTCCGACAATGGCCCTGTCCGCCAGGATATAAAACTGCTCCACCATATTTCCGACAATCGCGGGAACTGCGAAGCGAAGTAAAAGCTTCGTCGGACTGCCCGTTGTCATATCTGAAAGCCCCGCCATAACCTCTCCTTTGTCTTTCGCATACTGGAACTTATTATAATACAGTTTTTCCAAAGCGACAATAGCTGCTGAATACTCCTGTCACATTATCCTGTTAACCGGCACAGGAAACAAAGCTTCCTTGAATTTTGACGGCAGCTTCACAAATCTATACTTCCCACAATTAAATTGAAAAAAATAAAAAAGAAGGTATAAGCCTCCTTTTTTGGGACATACTTAAGATAGTACCAAAGAAAAGAGAAATACTTATCCTCCCCTTTTGATTTTCCCCTCACTGCCAGGGCGGCGGTGGGGGGAATTTTGTTTGTGTAAAAGTTACCGTCGACAGGAGCCTGTACAGACAAGCGCGGATAAATCATTCCATAAAACGATCAAAGTCATGCAGGCCGGAATGTATGCGCCCTTGATGGCCGGCGGTAAAGAATTCGGATGGAATTCAGTACACAGAGCATAGCCACGCCGCTATCTGCAAACACGGCCGCCCACATGGAAGCGAAACCGCAGAGTCCCAGAACCATAACCGCTGCTTTAACAACCAGGGCAAAAGCCACGTTCTGCCAGGAAATCCGCCTGGTATGTCTTGCAATCCTTAAGGACCGGGGAACTGCCTCCATACTGGAAGTCATAAATACCACATCTGCCGCTTCAATGGCGGCATCGGCGCCGCTTCCCATGGCCGCTCCCACATCAGCCCCGGCAAGCACCGGAGCATCATTGATGCCGTCGCCCACAAACATGACAGAGCCATATTTTTTTCTGAGTTCCATGAGCCCGGAAAGCTTATCCTCTGGCAGAAGCTTTGCCCTAAACTCCGAAAGCCCGATTTCCCTGGCCACGATTTCAGCGCTTTCCGGCCGGTCACCAGTCAGCATGGCAGCCGCCACATTCATCTTCTTAAGCTCCTGGCAAGCCGATTTTGCATCCGCTTTAATGGTATCGGCAACCAGAATCCGTCCGCTGTAGATGCCGTCGACTGCAATACAGACCTCTGACCCCAAACTCTTGCTTTCTGTTTTTTCCATAGAAACACCGAATTTGTCCATCAGCTTCTGATTACCGCAAAGGATTTCTTTCCCCTTTACATATGCCCGGATTCCATGCCCGGCAATCTCCTCCATCCTGTCCGGCTCTGCGACATCCAGGCCTTCCGCCTTCGCCTTTGCCACAATACTGGCTGCAATGGGATGGGTGGAGTATTGTTCACAGCCGGCACAAAGAGCCAAAAGCGCTGTTTCTGTCAAGTTTCCTTCTTTCTCCGGGACCACTTTCTGAACCACAAAATCCCCTTCTGTGATGGTTCCCGTCTTATCCATAACCACGGCTTTTATTACACTCATGGCCTCGATGGAAGCTCCGCCTTTAAAAAGAATCCCTTCCCTGGATCCGGCCCCAATGCCTGAGAAAAAGGCCAGAGGCACACTAAGTACCAGGGCGCAGGGGCAGCTCATAACCAAAAAGGAAAGAGCTGTATAAATCCAATAATTCCAGTCTCCTGTCACAACTGAAGGTACCACTGCGATCACCACTGCCGCCATTACCACCAAGGGTGTGTAAATTTTGGCAAACCTGGTGATAAAACGATCCATTTTCGGTTTGCTGGCCGCTGCATTTTCCACAGAGTCCAAAATTTTCGTGACCATGGACTCTTTTAGCGCTTTTTCCACACGAATTTTCAGCTGTCCCGAAGTATTCACACATCCGGAAATCACAGCATCTCCTGTTTCCCGACGGACAGGAACCGGTTCCCCGGTAATGGGTGAAGTGTCAATCCTGCTTTTTCCTTCTACGACCACCCCATCCAAAGGAATTCTGTCCCCAGGACGTACAAGAAGAATATCTCCCACCTGCGCTTCTCCGGCGCCGATAACTTGTATTCCTGTCTCCGTCTCCAGATTGACAATTTCCGGCCTCATGTCCACCGCTTCCATAATCTGCCTGCGGCTCTTTTCCACTGCTTTATGCTCAAAGAATTCTCCGATTCTGTAAAAAAGCATAACGCCCACTGCCTCCGGATATTCTGCAATGGCAAAAGCCCCCAAAGTGGCAACACTCATCAAAAAATTTTCATCAAATATATGGCCTTTTGTCAGGTTGCGGAAAGCTGTCCACACAATCTCAGCTCCAAGAAGTACATACGCTGCAATATAAACTGGAAGAGTCGTTTCTATTCCGCTCTCCATAAATTCCAGAATTACGCCGGCAAAAAACAAGACTGTGCCAACGAGAATACAGGCAAGCCCTGTTTTTTCCTTCCGCTTTCCGCTATCTGCGTTTTCTCCCCTTTTGTTCCCGTTATGCCTCGGCGCCAGTTCTTTTCCCCCTGTGAGCCCGTCTTTTTCCCGCACCTTGACATCCGGCTCAATGGAAGTGCAAATCTCTTTCACCTGCTCCAAGTAACCCTCCGGATGCTCTGCCCAGATGCACAACTGCTTCGTCGTATAGGTAATTGTAGCCGAAGCAATTCCCGGCAGCTTTCCGATTTTTTCCTCCATTTTTGCAGCACAATGGGCACACCCCAAATTTTCTAAAATATAAATATGTTTATTTCCGGATCCTTCCTGGTTTTGTCTGCAGATATCTCCGTCTTCATGGTGATGTCCATGGCCGCAGCCACACCCCTCTTCATGGTGATGTTCGTGGCCGCAGCCACATCCCCCTTCATGATGATGTTCGTGGCCGTGGCCGCAGCCACATCCCCCTTCATGATGATGTTCGTGGTCGTGGCCGCAGCTACATCCCCCTTCATGATGATGTTCGTGGCCACGTCCACATTCCTCTTCATGGTGATGTTCATGGCCGCAGCCACACTCTTCTCCGTGATGATGCTCCAAAAACTGCAGCGGATGTTTCATAACCGTCCTCCCAAAATCCTCTTCCCGTAAATATTTTTCCGGAATCATATGAATAAGTGTTCATATGATTATTTAATCACCACTGCAGTAAATTGTCAAGACTTAATTCTGTTTCCGTCTCCTTCGATTTCCTTCCCTTCTTTTTTCCTGTCTTTTTTTCTCCTGTTCTTTTCTGATTTCATCACATTCTTCATCTATTTCATAAACGGAATCTTCGTCAATGATTAATCTGGTTTTCATAAAACCCCCTTACAGCACTGTTTTGTGCTGATATATCGTATGCCTTACTTTTTATTTCTGATACCACAGGCGACCGCCAGTTGACGGGGGACATACATATCCAGGTTTGACGCTGCATACCTTAAATAGATAAGACTTGCGAGGTGTCCTTTTGGAACAAAACGATTTGAAAGCAACAGAATTGGACAAAATGACTTCCAGCTACAACCTTCAAATGCTGAAAGCCGCCCTCACCTATTTCCCCCCTCAGCAAAAACGTCTTCTATCCATATTGGTCAAAATGCAGGAACTTAAAAATACTTTTCGCCTCATTTCTTCTCCTGATGGAATGAACTCTTTAAGTATCTGCTCTACGCCAGAAGACACTCCCAAGCAGGGGTTTTTTGACATCTGGAATGAACTGAGGAATTACGGCAGCCCGGAGCAGAAACAAGTATTCGACCGCCTGAACCAGATTATCCAGCTTTCCAGCATGTATGAGCAAATGGCTCAGGCTTCACCCAGGGAATCAAATTTCCCGGATCCCCCCTCTTTCCAGGCAGAAGACATCCTGCAGAAAGTATACGCCCCAATGGAAACAACCCAAACAGAACCAATACAAATGAGGCCCGCAGCGGCAGAGCCTTTACAGATGCAGACTACACAGGCGTCTGGTGAAAAAGCACAGATAAATGATGAGCTTTCTTCCGATTTAACTGCGGCGAGCCTGGGCAGCCCTTCCGGCAGTCAAAAAAACAATAAAAGCACGGATTTCCGCACATATATCCGCGACTCCTTAAGTCCGGAAAACAAAATACTTTTTGATTCCTACAGCGCCATGTTCCACTCATCCGGCACCATTTCTGGAAAGGAGACAACGACTCATGAATAATTATCACAATCCTTATCGAAACCCTTACCCCAGCCAGGGACCAAGATACAATTCCGGTTACACTCCTTCTTCTGCTTCCCCTGAGGAATCGTCCCCGGAAGCAGGCAAACCCAAGTATAACCCGCAGCCTGATCAGGCTTCAGAAAGCCAGGCTGCAGCACAAACGGGAAACCAGGGTCAGAATACGCCTCCTCCTGAACCAGAAAAAGGAACTTCCGGCTGGCAAAATGATCCCTCCCTAAAAAATATGGATCTCAAAAAACTGGCTTTTTTATCGGAATTGGTGGCAGAATCAGGCAATAAGCCTCTGGATGCCCTTCTTCCATTTTTAATATCTGCCAACCAAAATGCCAACTCCATGGGATTACAGTTTAACGATGCTGAAACCAGCCTGCTGCTCAATGTATTGAAAAAACATATGAACCCTGAAGAACAGTCCCGCATCGACATGCTGCGGAAAATGGCGGATATTCTGGGAAAAAAATAATGCATATAAAGGGCGCCTGGAAGTGATCCGCTGTCCATGGCATTATAAAAGAGGCTGTCTGGAAAGTTCCGGGCTGCGCACAGAACATGAAAAACTTCTCATGTTCCGGCGCAGCGCCCGGAACTTTCCCACAATTTGGCGATGATATATAAATCAAGGGTTTCTCACATAAATTCCATACAGCAAAAAAGCCAGGTAATAACCTGACTTTTCAGAGCGCGAGACGGGATTCGAACCCGCGACCCTCGCCTTGGCAAGGCGATACTCCACCACTGAGCCACTCGCGCTTATTCTGTTGTATCTGCTGTTGTTCTGCGAACAAATAATATAATACTATGGGTGGTGATTTTTGTCAACACTTTTTTTACTTTTTCTTTAAAAAACATCTATGGCAAAATCCACCCTTGTAATTTAGCATATGCCCTTTCAGTCAAAACTGTCAAACCAGCATAATACTCAGGAAATACTGATTATTTTTTATCTCTTTCGATGCAATATTTTCTTTTCTGGCAAACTCAATATCTCTCCAACATTCCTCCGCAGCCAAACTAATGTGGAAAAGCATGATCCCCATATCAAATTCAACGCGCCCTTCCCTGCCCCACGTAAAAAACGGCTCTTTCCTGGCAAAGACATGGATCCTGTTCTGGTAGATGAGAAATCTCCAGGGCTGCCCGTTAAAAGCAGATGGCGCCAGACGGGCCGCCTGCATCATCAATCTGGTTTCTTCCGTAGGATCCTCTTTAAACACACACAGCTCTTTCAAAGACAGGCGCTTTGCCCGGAAGGACTCCCGGTACAGCTTTTCGTCCGCATAACCAAAAGCAATCACCATGAGAGCTTCCATACCTGCCGGCCCCTGAAGCCCCACCGCCTTTGCCATGCCTTGATAGCAGGTCCCAACTCCATGGCTGGCCATGTAAAGCACAATCTGCTCCATCAAATATCCTGCATTGGTCATGGCATATTCACCGATCTCAGAGAAAAACACCAGATAATAGGGCGCCTTCACCCGAAACAGCCCCTTGACTTTTGCCTCGTTATCCATGGCGTTGAATAATTCCACCGAATATTTTAGTTCCGGTGCAAATGGCTGAAGTCCCAGCTCAAACTTCCGAAGATTCCGAAAAAACTCCTGAGGCAGAAGTTCCATTTTATAATGTCGTACAGATTTTCTGTTATATACTGCCTCATACAGGTTCATTCTTCCGCCCCACCTCCATTCTTACTCAGCATACCACATTTTTTTGATTCTGACACCGGAAAATAAGGAAATATTTTATTAACTTTTTCGTATTTTTCTTGGCAGAATGTATATTTACATCCATGGCCGCCACAACTCTTTACCCCAGCCAGTCCTCCAGTTCCGAAAGCGCCCGCCCAAAAGCTTCCATGGCCGCCTGCACCGGCTCCCGGGTCCGCATATCCACACCTGCATCCTTCAGAAGATCAATGGGATCTTTGCTGCTTCCGCCTTTCAAAAAGCCCATATAGGCTTCCACGGCTTCTGCTCCGCCATTTAAAATCCGCTCTGAAAGAGCCACGGCCGCCGAAAATCCTGTCGCATACTGATACACATAAAAGGGAGTATAAAAATGGGGAATCCGCGCCCATTCCATAGCAATTTCTTCATCAATGACAATCCCGTCCCCGAAATAATCCCGATTTAGTTTTTCATACAAATCACAGAGTACATCCGCTGTCAATACTTCGCCCGCCTGGCTTTTTTCATGGGCCAATTTCTCAAACTCCGCAAACATAGTCTGCCTAAACACGGTTCCCTTAAAACCATCCAGAAAATGATTCAGGATAAATGCCCGCTCATTTTTACTTTCCGCATTTGCCAAAAGGTAATGGTTCAGCAGACACTCATTGCAGGTGGATGCCACTTCTGCCACAAAAATCTTATACTGGGCATTGGTAAATGTCTGATTCCCATTGGAGAAATAAGAGTGCATGGCATGGCCCATCTCATGTGCCAGGGTAAACACATTACTCAAATTCTCCTGGTAAGACATGAGGATATAAGGATGGACGCCATAAGGGCCGCTGCAGTAAGCGCCGCTTCGCTTCCCCGCATTTTCCATAAAATCAATCCAGCGGTTTTCAAGCCCTTCCCTGAAAGCTGCCAGATATTCCTCCCCCATGGGCTTTAACGCCGCCAGGACAGTCTCCTTTGCTTCTTCATAGGAAATGCGGAGGCTGCTTTCCGGCACAATGGGAGTATAAAGGTCATACATGTGAAGCTCTTCCACCTTCAGCATTTTTTTCCGAAGGGCCACATAACGAAACATCAGCGGCATGAAAGCCCGTACCGTATCAATAAGCATGTCATACACTTCTTCCGGCACATTGGCATCTGCCAGGTAATATGCCCTGGCAGAAGGATAATTTCTGGCCTTTGCATAAAAGAGGGCTTGTTTTACATTGGCCTGGAACGCCGCTGCCAGCGTATTTTTGTGACGCCTAAATGTCTCATACATGGCCAAAAACGCCTCTTTTCTCACCTGACGGTCCCTGCTTTCCAGAAAGTTCACATACCGCCCGTGGGTCAGTTCCACCTCTTCCCCATTTTCATCTTTTATCATGGGAAATTTCGTATCCGCATTGTTGAACATTTTGAAAATCTGAGAGGGGCCCCCCGCCACCTCGGACACGTCAGCCAGAATCTTTTCCACCTCCGGGCTCCTGGTATGTTCCCTTTCCCTGAGAATCAAGTCCAGCGCTCTGTCAAAATTCCGGTCCGCCTCTTCTGCCTGGCGCATGGCCGAAAGTTTTTCAGGCAAAATAGCCAGGATTTCTGAAGCCATAAAAGAAGAAGCCGCCGAAGCTTCCGCCCATAAACTGGCCGCCCTCCCCACAAGCTTCTGGTAAACAGGGTTTCCCGTATCCACATCAGCCTTTAAATGGGCATATCCGTAGATCAGATCCAGCTCTTCTCCCATCTGTTGGTCAAACTTCAAATAGTCATACAGTTTTTGGGCCGAATCTCCCAAATGTCCTTTAAATTCCCCATAAACAGGGATTTTTTCTTTTACCTTGGCAAATGCCTGTTCCCATGCCTCATCAGAGGAAAAAATATCCTCCGTCGCCCACGTACATGCTACAGGCACGTCCGCCCTCTTTCTGATTATATTCTTATGTCCCATGGCTTATTCTCTCCTTCTTTTTAAAAATGAAAATTTTGTCTCCGCCATAATAATCGCCACAAAAATCAACACGCAGCCCGCCGTCATCCTCATGGTCAGATATTCTTCAAGAAAAACAAGGGAACACAGGACGCCAAACACGGATTCCAGAGACAGAAACAAGGACGCCGAAGTGGGCGCCGTATATTTCTGGCACACATTCTGCAAAAGGAATGCCACCATCGTACTTCCAAGGCCCAAATACAGCATCCCCGACAAAAGGCGCCCGGAAAAGACTGCCATCGGAAAACTGCCGTCAAAAAAGGGCGCGAATACCCAGGAAATCACTGCCGCTGTCCCAATCTGAACAATGGTCAATATAATCGGGTCATGGGTTTCCGTATACTTGTCAATATAAATCATATGGAACGCGTAACCGAAACCACAAATAATGGTCAAAATATCACCAATATTAACCGTCATATCGCCCTGGAGGGAAAGAAGGCCAATTCCAGCCACTGCCAGAAACGCCGCCATAATACAGTATCTGTCCGGTTTCTTCTTATTGATAATCCAGTGGAGAAAGGGCACGATTACCACATAAATTGTGGTAAGAAACGCATTTTTTCCGGCAGTCGTGTATTGAATCCCCACAGTCTGAAAAAAATAACTGATAAACAGCCAAAAACCCAACAGGATTCCACAAAATAAACTGCTTTTCGTAATCTTCACCAGCTTTTTGCAAAACACCAGCGACAATCCCACAAATGCTATTGTGAACCGAAAAGCCAGCATATATACAGGCGGTACGCTATCCACCGAATCCTTTACCACCACAAAAGCAAATCCCCAAATAAAGGCTGTCAGAATCATCCCCAGATTCGCCAGCCATATGATATTTTTTTTTCCTGTTTCCTTCACTTAGCTCCTCCGTCTCTTTTGTACAGTCATTCACTCTCTTTTTTCTGCATATCCGATTATATCGTTCCCTCCATCTTCTTGTCAACAGCTCTTTCCTGTGCTACACTTATCCTGAAATGAGGTATTGTCCATGCAAAGTCACATTTATCACCACTTATCCCAGGCTGCCCTCTGCCAGGTCGAAGCTCTCCACGCTGTCTGCCAGAAAAAGGCTTCCGGCCCCTCCGCTTTAGGCCTTGTACTGCCGGAAGCGGATACTGAAGAGGAGGACTGCTTTTACGCCTTATATTATATAGAAAATGCGCTTGTCAGTTTCCTCTCCTGTTTCTGTCCTGATGGAAGGACTGCTGAGATTTCCGGCTTTACTGCTCCCGAATTCCGAAACCGTGGGCTTTTCTCCATTCTTCTCAAAGAAGCCAAAAAAGAGACAAAAAAACTCTTTGGAAATGTGGCGTTTCTGTTTCAGTGCCTTTCCTCTGAGTCTGATACTGTCTCTTTTTGTAAGTCCCGCCGTCTTACATTTTCCCATTCTGAATGTATCATGAAATGGAACCCCAAAAAGGAATCCCCCGGCAACCTCTCTTCTTCTGCTTTTTCTACTTCTTTAATCCGCCTTGTCCCTTCCCGGGATCGTAAGAAGTTTGTCCTTCTCCACCAGAAGGTTTTTGACGTTTCCCCTGCCCTTTCTGCAGATTATATGGATATGGCCTTTCAGGATGGGGAAACCATTTCTTATCTCATCTGTCAAAACAACGATACTGTCGGGCTGTTTCACCTGACGTTTTCCCAGGGCAGCAAGAACCCCGGTCAGGCCGTCTATCTGATGGGATTTGGTATCCTCCCGGAGCATCGTCAAAAAGGCCTGGCAAAGGCCGCGCTTAAGGCTGCCGTTTCCCTGCTGCCAAAACACTCTCAGTTGTTTTTACAGGTTTCCACCTTAAATACAGCCGCTTTTTGTCTTTATGAAGCCTCTGGCTTTCAGGTTTCTTCCCGTTTGGACTATTTTTCCTGAATCATTTTGGCAAAGTATAAGCTTCCTACTTTTTATATTCTGCTTTCTCACCTGTTATTCCCCTACTCTGCCCAACATTTTTTCCAGTTCGGCGACAGCATTGGCAATATTCTCAGATTTTTCTTTCATTTGCGTCATCAGCTCAGATAATGTGAATTCTTCCCCTTCTGCTTTATTCCTGAGCCATGTGATATCAAGGCTTGTCTTGTCACGTACAAGGATATCTTCATATGAAAATCTCCTCCATCTCCCGTTGGGATTTTCCCTGCTGTAAGTTTCCTTTCTGTACGGCAGGTTTCCCCTTTTGTAACACATGACAAATTCATCAAAATGACCTCTCTTAAGGGGATTTGTTTTTCCGAAAGAGGGCATTTGTGAGCGAAGGTCATAAATCCAGACTTCCTTTGTATTCCCCTGGTCTGCTTGCCCGCGGGTAAAAAATAATACGTTTGTTTTCACGCCCTGCGCATAAAAAATCCCGGCAGGCAGCCGTAAAATCGTATGTAAATTACATTTCTCCATCAAGTCGCGGCGGATTTTTTCACCATCCCCTTCTGCAAACAGAACATTATCCGGTACCACAACCGCCGCTCTGGCTTTTCCATCTGTTTTTAAGCTGCCATAAATGTGCTGCAGGAAATTCAGCTGCTTATTATTTGTCTGATACATAAAATCATCCCGTGCAGTACGCTCTCCGCCCCTCTTTGTCCCAAAGGGCGGGTTTGTAAGAACCACGTCAAAGCCGTCCATTACCTTTCCCCGGCTGGATAAAGTATCGCATAAATAAATCTTCCCCTCAATTCCATGGAGCATCGCATTCATAAGCGCCAGCCTGTGGGTATCGCGGACTAGCTCCCCACCGGTAAATGCCTCATATTTCTGGAACTTCTGTAAATCTTCATCCAGAGAAAGCAAGTCGTTGGTATTTTCTTTTATATATCTGTCGGCGGCAACCATAAAGCCAAAGGTCCCGCAGGCAGGATCATTGCATCGTTCTCCCGGTTTTGGCGCAATCAGTTCCGTCATGACATCAATCAGGGGACGCGGGGTAAAGTACTGCCCTGCCCCCGATTTTTTCTCACATGCATTTTTCTCCAGCAGCCCTTCATACAGGCTGCCAAGCCTTTCTTCCTTTGTGTTATACCAGTCGAGGCTGTCTATACTGCTAATGACCTTTCTAAGATTAGACGGCTCTTCGATGCCGCTCTTCGCACCGCTGTAAATTTCCCGGATACACCTGCCTCTTCCATGTCCCAACTCCCTCAAAAGTTTTTCATAAAACCGCTTTAAGTCCAGCCCCTCTTTCTGGTTCAGCTTATCCCAGCGGTATCCTTCAGGAATCGTTTCTTCCGAACCCGTTTCTTTTGCCATTTTCAAAAACAAAAGATACGTCAGTTCCGTCATGTATTGATGATAAGTAATTCCATCGTCCCTCAGTACATTACACAAGTTCCATAATTTTGCGACCATTTCCTGATTCGTCATCGGTATCTTGCCTCCAATTTCATACACGGTACATACCGTCGGTTGACAAGGGTATATACGGTTGGATTAGAGCAAATCTGTTTTCCAAAAATTACCATTATCTCCTTTCCCAGTATATCGGATTTTCCCACATAATACAAATCATTCTTCATCCTGGAATATATTAAATCCCCATTTCTTGACATGCTTATGATTCTCAACTATAATAATTATTGTTGTTTTGTATGATTTCGGACAATTATGGAGGAGTATTTATGTCAACCCGTTCTTCTAAAGATATCAGGCGATTTAACCATCTAGTCAGTGAAACTGACGCGGCATACCATGAATTGTCCCTGAAACTGGGGCTTTCTGACAGCGCCATGCAGATTTTATATACTATTTACGGCACCGGCGACGATGGCTGCCTCCTTCGGGATATCTGCCGCCTGACAGGCCTAAGCAGGCAAACACTCCATTCCTCTATCCGCCAGCTGGAAGGGGAGGGAATCCTTTTTCTTAAGCCGGACGGGGCCAAAAATAAAAAAGCTGTCCTCACCAAAAGCGGATGCCGCCTGGCTGCATCTACCGCCGGAAAAATCATAGAAGCAGAAAACCATATCTTTGCATCCTGGGAAAAAGAAGATGTGGACACTTATCTGGGGCTTATGCGCCGTTATTTAGAAGATTTTCGGAAAGAAATCAGGAAAATAGAACAAGAATCAGAAAAACAAGACCAAACTCTAACAAAAGATTAAATCAGGAGGCATCTTATGAACATTCAATTATCTGACCATTTTACATATAAAAAATTATTCCAGTTCACCCTTCCCTCCATTATTATGATGGTATTTACATCCATTTACGGCGTAGTGGACGGTTTTTTTGTATCAAATTTTGCAGGTAAAACAGCCTTTGCCGCCGTCAACCTTGTCATGCCCTTTGTAATGATCCTCGGCGGAGTCGGTTTTATGATAGGAACCGGCGGCACCGCCCTTGTTTCCAGAGTCCTGGGTGAAGGCAACAAAGACCAGGCAAACCGCTACTTTTCCATGATGGTCTATGCGACACTGATTATCGGGCTTTTACTTTCTGCAATCGGAATCGCTTTTATGCGCCCCATCGCCGCATTTTTGGGGGCCACCGAAGAGATGATGGGAGACTGTGTCCTTTACGGCCGCCTTGTCATCGGCTTCACTGCAGCATTTATGCTCCAAAACGTATTCCAGAGTTTTCTCATCGCCGCTGAAAAACCGAAACTAGGCCTGGCAGCCACCGTGGCGGCCGGCATCACCAACATCACCCTCGATGCCCTGTTTGTAGGCGTTTTCCAGTGGGGAAGCGCCGGCGCCGCAGTGGCCACAGGACTCAGTGAATGTATTGGGGGAATTTTACCTCTCCTCTACTTTATCCGCCCCAACAAAAGCCTGCTGCAGCTTACAAAAACAAAATTGGAGAGAAAACCGCTCCTTCGCGCCTTCAGCAATGGTTCCTCCGAGCTTATGAGCAATATTTCCATCTCCCTTGTCAGTATGTTATACAATTTCCAGCTTCTCAAATATATTGGTGAGGATGGGGTTTCCGCTTATGGTGTTTTAATGTATGTACAGTTTATTTTTATTGCCATTTTTATCGGATATTCCATCGGAAGCGCCCCTGTGGTCAGCTATCACTATGGAGCCGGGAACCATACAGAGCTTAAAAACATGTTGAAAAAAAGTGTATCCTTCTCTGTCTTGACTGGTATTCTGCTGACCATCCTTGCATTTTTACTGGCCAATCCCCTCGCAGGGATATTTGTAGGATACGACAAGCAGCTTTTCACCCTTACCAGCCATGCGTTCCGGCTGTTTTCCCTTTCCTTTTTACTGGCCGGCTTTAATATTTTTGCTTCTTCATTTTTCACGGCTCTCAATAATGGCGCCGTCTCAGCTGCCGTTTCCTTCCTGAGGACCCTTGTTTTCCAGACATCCTCCGTCCTGGTTCTTCCCTTCTTTTTAGGAGTCGACGGTATCTGGTGGGCCATCACTGTGGCGGAAATATGCGCCTGTATCATTTCCGTGATTTTTCTCTTTGCCAGGCGGAAAAAATACCATTACCTCTAAGCTCCCATCCCCCTTTCGGGGAGGAATCAATCCTCCCCTATTTTTTCTGTCTTATAAATGAATCTTACACTTTCTCCCTGCTTTCCGGCGCTGTCTTTAAAGGATTTATAATTCTTCCCTGCATCTGCCACCGCTTTCATACGGTTTCTTAGTTCTTTCACCTCCCCGTCAAAAGCTTCCACCAGGGCTTCGATTCCTTCTTCGTTGAATTTCTCCAGGCCTTCAGAAAGCTGCATAGCCCCATCCTGAAGCTTTTCTACTCCGTCGATCAAGGCTCCGCTCCCCTTTTGAAGCTGCCCAAGGCCTGTATAGAGGGTATCAGCCCCATCTGAAAGCTTCCCAGCCCCTTCGGAAAGCTGTCCGGCCCCACTCTCCAGCCTGTAAACTCCGTCCGCAAGCTGCCCGGCTCCTTCTGAAAGCTGTCCTGTTCCTTCTACCAGCTTCCCGGCTCCTTCATTGGCAGAAGCCACACCTGCCGTATAAGTCAAAAGCCCCTGGTAAAACTGGTTATAACTGTCAAGCTGGCCTTTTAAAGCCGTAAGGCTGGAATTGGCGCTTTCCACCGCTTTCTCAATCTGCCCCGCCACAGCCGGGCTTTGCATCTGCTGCTCAACAATCCCCTGGATAGCCTCTTCTGCTTTCTGTGAAATAAGGGCCTGGATTTCTCCGCTTCCCATCTTTGCCGCCACTGCATCCGCTATCTGCTGCGCTGCTGGATCTCCGTTCCCCAACATGGCCTGGTAAGTGGCCTGGTCTGGTATTCCTGCCTGGGCAAGGGCTTCATCCAATACTGAATTCTGGATACTCCCCGTCACCTGGGCCACAATATTTGCCGCCTCCTGTTTCCGTACTCCCTCTTCAACCCCTTTTCTAAACTGTTCCCGCACAGCCTCTTCATTCCGCGACCCGATGGCTTCTCCCAATACCTGGCTGTAATTGTCCCTAGTAAGGGACGGAAGAGAAATCCCTGCCGCCTGTATCTGGCTATTGGCTGCATTGAGAAGAGAATCAAATACCTGGCCTGCGCCGCCGTTTATAGCGTTATTGTTGTCCGCGAGCTGCCCCAGGCCGCCTTTAAGTTCCAAAGCTCCTGATTTTAATGTTTCTGTTCCTGACTTTAAGCTTTCTGCACCAGACTTAAGGGTTTCCGCGCCTGTTTTTAAACCATCCGCGCCTGTTTTTAATTCTCCCGCACCCAAAGCCAGCGAAGAGGCGCCCGACGCCAGCCTGTCAATGCCGTCCGCCAACCCGCCGGATTTTTCCAACAGTTTTGTAAGCCCGTCATAAAGGGTAGAAGAACCATCTGTCAGTTCCCCCATGGCATCCGTCAGGTCATGGCTAATTAGAGGTAATCAAAAGAGGAAAGGAAAAGCACAATCCAGACGGAACCGGCGATATCGTCAAGAAATATTTGTGGATTAGCAAGAAACCTGATATAATGGGGGCAAGCGCCCATCCGGGGCAGAAAGGCAG
>CAOKOS010000027.1 GCA_948470255.1 uncultured Lachnotalea sp. | reverse complement strand
CCTGCTTGCAGGATTCTCCGCCTGCGGCGGATCGCTTCAGCGATATAATCCCTCTTCGCCGCAGTGCGATCCTCGCGGAGCGTTTTTACTTTATAGGACGTAGTTTCCTATAAAGTGAAAAAGAATCCTGCTTGCAGGATTCTCCGCCTGCGGCGGATCGCTTCAGCGATATAATCCCTCTTCGCCGCAGTGCGATCCTCGCGGAGCGTTTTTACTTTATAGGACGTAGTTTCCTATAAAGTGAAAAAGAATCCTGCTTGCAGGATTCTCCGCCTGCGGCGGATCGCTTCAGCGATATAATCCCTCTTCGCCGCAGTGCGATCCTCGCGGAGCGTTTTTACTTTATAGGACGTAGTTTCCTATAAAGTGAAAAAGAATCCTGCTTGCAGGATTCTTTTTCTGAGACAGATTACACAGGCTGTTTGCCATAAATAAAATTGGGGGTTCCTGGCCTTCTCTCATTTTATGAAACGGTCAATGGCTTTGGAAAGCTCCTCCAGCGCTCCATGGTCGCCGGACTCCACCGCATCCACAATACAGTGCTCAATGTGATCCTGCAGGATGACTTTCCCTGTATTGTTGATGGCTGATTTTACAGCTGACAGCTGAATCAGTACTTCGCTGCAGTCCCTTCCCTCTTCCACCATCCGCCGGATGGATTCCAGATGTCCAATGGCCCGGCTGAGCCGGTTCAATACAGCTTTTGTATTCGTATGCACATGACCATGAATGTATCCTCCATGGCTGTGTCCCTCTCCGCCGTGACTGTGCTCTATCAATTCTCCATTTTCCCCTATATGGATGTGAGTGTGCCTTTCCTCCACAAAAATTCCTCCTGTCCTTTGGGCCGCGGGCTTTTACCCTATGCCCGGCTGTTGGTGTCATCACATTTTAGCATAAAACTTCTGCAGCCACAAGCCCCCGCACCGGTTATCTCAGAACATCGGATAATACTGCTTTTAGAGCCTCGATGTCAACCGGCTTGGCAATGTGTTCATTCATTCCGCTCTCCAACGCCTTTTTTTTGTCTTCTTCAAAAGCATTCGCCGTCATTGCAATGATAGGGATATCTGCACAGGCCGCCCCCTCTAAATCCCGGATTTTCCTGGTGGCTGTATATCCATCCATAACTGGCATCTGGACATCCATCAAAATCAAGTCATATTCTCCGGGCCGGGCCTTTTGAATCTTTTCCACCGCTTCAGTTCCATCCTCCGCCTCTTCGATCTCGAAACCGTATTCTTTTAAAAGCTCCACGGCTATTTCCCGGTTCAGTTCATTATCCTCCACCAGAAGAATTTTCTTTCCTCTAAAATCCACTGCTTGACATTCTTTTTGAGCCTTCGGGGCTGCCTCAATGTCCTCCTCTCCCTGAAGCTTAAATTCCACATTCAAGACAAATTCTGTTCCCTTATCCGGCTCTGTCTCCACATAGATGGAACCATCCATCAAGTCAATGATACTTTTTGTAATCGCCATACCGAGGCCTGTTCCCTGAATACCGCTGACCGTAGAGGTCCTTTCCCGTTCAAATGGTTCAAAAACCTTTTTTGCAAATTCCGCCGTCATGCCGATTCCATTGTCTTTTACCCTAAACTCATAAGCGCCGTATCCACTGTGGGAACCAGGCTTCTCAAACACCGTCAGGGAGATCTCTCCCCCCTGTAATGTAAACTTGATGGAGTTTCCCAGAAGGTTTAAAAGAATCTGGTTCAAGCGCAGCTTGTCACAATATACACAGTCATGCACAAGATTCACCGTCTCAATCCAAAATGCCTGCTGTCTCTCCCTTGCCTGTCCCCGGACAATGTCGTCGATCTGAGACAAAATATCAGAGAGGCGGCACAGAGACATATCCAAGTGCATTTTTCCGCTTTCAATGCGGCTCATATCCAATACGTCATTGATAAGCCCCAGCAAATGTGTACTGGCCGTACGGATTTTGGTCAGGTAACCACGGATTCGTTCTGCATCTGCACCAGATTCACACTGGAGCGCCAAATCTGTGAAACCAATAATTGCATTCATCGGCGTACGGATATCATGGGACATATTGGAAAGAAACTGGCTTTTCGCCTTGTTGCTCTCCTCTGCCTGGATTTTTTCAAGATACAAAATCTCATTTCTCCTGCGCTGCCAGAAATATACCACAAATACCACCAGCACCACAAACAACACCAAAAGAAGCTGAATCATGCTGTTTCTGGTAATTGCAGAGCTGACAGCTTCAATATTCGTACTGACTGTATCATAATGAATCGTTGTGGTAAGATACCAGTCTGTCCCTGCCGCCGGGGCATAATAAGTATAGTGCAAAATCCCCTCAAGATAATATGTAATAATCCCACTTTTTCCTGATTCAATGTCCTTTTGCATCTGCTCGGTAAAATTTCCTTTGTGGAAAACCGCCTGTTCCTCCAAAGCAGAAAAAACATCACTGCTGCTTTTCAAATGGCTGTGGGGAGTTTTTACTATATAAGAACCGTCTTTGAGAATTACATTGGAAAAAATCTGATTTTCATCATCCTTCAGGAAAAGTCCGCCGGATATGGTATCGGCACCAACGCCAACCACGCCGCCGGCCAGAGATTTCCCGTCAAGTTCCAGACCCCGGGCCGGCGCGGCAATGATTACCATGTTCTGCTCTTCCTGTGCCTGATCCACAAAAATTTCCGGCACCTGAAAATTTATTTTTTCCACAAAATCTGACGTCAGGCTGGCCGGATATGCACCATCCCGCGTGTATACAGTCCCGCTTTCATCCACCATCACATAAAAGTCAAACCCATAGATCACTTCCATTGTTGAAAGATACTGCTGAAAAGAAGCCGCGTTTTCCAACTCCTTCTCTCCGGCAATATCAATGGCCGCTTTGAGATTCCGCAGCTGGTAATCCAGGCTGTTTCTCAACTGGCGCCCTGTCTGGGAAGAAAGCTCCTGCAAATAAAATTCACTTACATTATGGACAGAGATTTCTGTCGTCTTCTGGGCAGACTCCATAAACCATCCGGTAGAAATAACCAGCGCCAAAAGAATAACAACAATCAGTGCAAAGGCCAGCACAAGAGCCCCTCCTCTGTGCGCAGCATTTCTTTTTTCATGAAATAAAGAATCCATGTCAAAAGCCTCCATGCCATAACTTTATCGGTTTTTCAACCAGAAATTCATACGCTCCATCAGCTGCGGGATATCCAGCGGTTTCGCTATATACCCGTTCATCCCCGATTCCCGCCCCGTGGCAATGTCCTCTGGAGAAACATTGGAAGACAGTGCAATAATGGGGATTGTGGCTGCATCCCCGCGTGGAAGCTTGCGGATGGCGCGTGTCGCCTCAAAGCCATTCATGACAGGCATCTGAATATCCATAAGCACCAGGTCATAATATCCCTCAGGCATTTCAGCAAAACGTTGTAAACCTTTCCGCCCGTCTCCGGCACACTCCACCATTGCTCCAGTCTCTCCAATCAGTTCCATGGCAATCTCCCGGTTCAATTCATTATCCTCCACCAGAAGAATCTTGAAACCGCCAAAGGAAACATCTGAAAAATCGTCCTGGCTCAAGTCAGGCAGAGCCCCCGGCTCCTCATCCAGGTTCTGCCACCTTAGAATGATTGTCACCGTAAATTTAGAACCCTTTCCTGGCTCACTTTCCACACAAATGGTCCCGCCCATCATGCGCGCTATATTCTGGGCAATGGACATCCCCAGCCCGACGCCGTCCGCCCTGGCAATATAAGGGTCTTCCGCATGGCTGAATGGTTCAAAAATATGGGGAAGGTAGGCTTCTTCCATACCGATACCACTGTCGCGAAAGACAAAATCATAAGAACTGCATCCATGTTCCCCGGATTCATATTCAATAACTGAAATTTCCAGATTCCCACCAGGTGGCGTATATTTTACAGAATTACTTAAAATATTCAAAAACATCTGCAAAAGCCGCTGCCTGTCACCCAAGATGTTTTCATGAACCACCTGCATGGGATGAATTTTCATCTCCAGCCCCTTTTCCTGGATTTCGCCACTGACAGCAGAGGCCACCTCCGCCATCAGCTCAGACAGGCAGAACGCTTCCGCTTTCAGTGCAAAGCTTCCGGCTTTAATCAGGCTGATATCAAGGATTTCATTGAGCATAGAAAGAAGCTGATGACTGGAAGCAAACGCTTTTTCCAAGCAGTCTTTTAGCCTTTCATGGTCATCCATATGGTCTGCCGCAATCTTAAGCATACCAAGTACGCCGTTCATGGGAGTACGGATATTATGACTCATATTGGCAAGAAATTCCCTTCGGAAGGCATTGGCTTGATCCGCCGCCTCACATGCCGCCTGAAGCGCCTGCTGCTCCCTCATCTCCTTGCGCTTACTTTCTGTCACATCCTGCGCCGCATAGACAATCGACTTGGCTCTGCCTTCCCCGTCAGCCTGGGACATCACGGCAGTGCCGCGAATCCATCCGTATTCTTCCGGACTTACATTGGAAGTTTCCGGCATTTTCCGATATGCCAGCGTCACATAGGGATTCTTTCTGCTTAATGTCTGCCGCAGATTCTCAATTCCCAAAACATTCAAATATTCTTCACGGTCATCCGGGTGGATAAAGTTTTCCGCATAAGCTCTCAGGCCCGCCGCATAATCCATTTTCCCTTCCAATACCTTCTCCACTTCCTGAAGCTGCGTCACGCTGCGGAATGTGTCCTGCTCCAGATCTGCATAATAAGTGGCGAAAAACATACTGCCCAGTGTATGGATAATATTCTCTTGTTCCTGTTCTTCTTTAAGCCTTGTCTCCTCTTCCAGCTTTTCGCTGGTAATGTCCCGCCCCAGGATATTTACAGACATCCTGTTTCCTTGCCTTGAATAGATCACATGCTGCTCCAGCCACTGCAGAGAGTCTCCGGCTATACGGTACTGACAAATTTCTTCAGAATAATCCCGCGTGTTAGCCGCCTTCTGATATAAATGTTCCGGACTCATAACCTCCTGAAATTTCTCTGCATCTTCCGGATAAACGATACTTTCCAGAGCCTGATGAAAATACTGGTGGTAATTTCCAGTCTGAACCCCCTGCATTTTACTCTCTCCCTTAATCCAGACCCGCTCGCACTGGCCATTCTCCAGATAAACTGTAGTCATAACGCTGTATCTGGATTTAAGGATTGCTGCCAGCTGCATGTCGCGAAGAGAAAGCGTCTGCTCCTGGCGTACGCGCTTGTCCACATTCTGCAAAGCTACAATGGTATAATTTTTTGTACTGTACTGCTGGCCAAAATAGGAGATCACGGCCATATAACGGTACTCATGGTCTTCTTCTCCCCGCCATTTGCACAGCATATCCGTTTTATGTACACCTGTTTCTTTTATCCGCTGCAGCCCCTCTAAAGAAAAGTTTTCACAAAACTTCTCCCTGTCCGCCGGATGAATCTGTCTCACAAGGCGGGAATCCAGGATTTCGCTCCATTGGACAGTCCAGGATTTCCAGCCTGTATGGGTATGGCCATTTTCCCGCACCAGGTTGGCCTCTCCTGTATCCAGGTCAACCCCATAAATACCAAAATTCTGTTCCCCAAGTGTGCGGATCACTTCCTGGATTCGGAGGTTTGTATCATCCAGCTTCAGGCCTTCCTGCAAAATGTCATTTACATCTTTTACATACAGGAAAACAAACTGATCCCCTGTGGAAAAGTCCGGCACCACTTCCAAAAGGTTCCAGGAATAATCATCCCCCAAGCGCCTCCGGTAACAACAGGTCAACACTTTCTGTCCCTCTTTCAGGGCCTTTTTCAAATGATCCAGGCGGGTAAATGATATGAAACTGTTCATATCGTCAGGATGGATGTCACCGCTGTAGATAAACTGCCCCAGCCAGCCGGAAAAAGTATCTTTTCCATAACCAATCCCCCTGTCTTCCGGCCTCATCTTCACCACTTCATAGCTGTCCTGGGTCAGATTAACTCTCAATATCTTATAGTATGCATAATTAATGGCTTGCACATGGGGCGTCACTGTAATGATAAACGCTGGAATCCTGTCTTCCCACATAATTCTCACTGCTGTGATATCTACAATTTCACCAAACGCATTGTTATAGCTTATGCTCTGGTTTGTCTTCCTATCCCCGATGGTTAAAAGCGGGCAGTTGGCACAGGAATGATCCCCCAGCTCATGGCAGGCCATCCCTTTATGTACATGGGGTGAAGCCTCCCGCACCCGCTCGTTATAATACAAGATTTCATGATTATCTTCCCGGATAATAAACACCCCGGTGGCTGGCACCGCCTGTAAAATTTTCTCATATTCTTTAATATCCACAACCTCACCCTCACTCCGGTCTTTTTATTTATTTTTTCGGCTCTTCCATCTGTCCATGAAAATAGAAAAATTCCATCCCTGACTGGTGGGATTTCCAACTCCATCCCGTTTTGTTCCTTCTACTACCTGTATTATACCCTGTCCATATATTTTTGTATATAATGAATCCTTATTTAAAACCACTCAATAATTAGAACAACGGACGCAGTTTCCTATAAAGAACAAAGAATCCTGCCACGCAGGATTCTCCGCCTGCGTCGGGTCGCGTAAGCGATATAATTCCTCTCCGCCGCAGTGCGATCCTAGCGGAGCGGTTTTACTTTATAGGACGCAGTTCCCTATAAAGGAACAAACCGGAGAGTACTCACACTCCCCGGTTCCTGTCCATGACCTTACAAAATATAATTGCCACCGCCGTACTCACCGCAGTCGCCACAATGGCCGGCCCCACAATAGCCGTTGGATTTACACTTCCATACTGGCTCCTGTAAGCGATCATATTCACGGGAATCAGCTGTAGGGACGAGATATTCAAAATCAAAAACGTACACATTTCATTGCTGGCCACCCCGCGGGGGGACGGTATCTGCCCCTCTCTTTTCCTCCCTGGCTGTTTCCCGCTTTTCCTGCGCTCTTCCTCCAGTTCTTCCAGGCTTTCCATGGCTTTAAGCCCTGCCGGTGTGGCCGCCCAGCCAAGCCCCAGCACATTGGCCGCAATATTTGTTGAAATCTCGTCTTCCGCCTTATGCCCTTCCGGCAGCCTGGGAAACAGAAACCTCACCAGAGGATGAAGAAACCTGGTCAGCCCCTTAATAATACCCGCTTCTTTCGCCACCTCCATAATCCCGCACCAGAAGGCCATCACCCCGGCCATGGTAATGCAAAGGGAAACCGCATCCTTTGCCCCTGTCAAAATCCCGTCTGTCAGTTCCGCCGGTTTTCCAGAAAGGATTCCCCATACCACACCAATGAGGATCATGCCGCCCCACAGATAATTCAACATTTCCATTCCTCGATTCAAGGCTTTTGTTTCAACCTATGAAAAAAAGGCGGAAACCATTCCGCCCTTTTTCTTAATTTCTGTCATACCAGCTGTGCCACAACCTCATGGACTGTTTCTATCCTGTTTGACAGATAAGCCTTTGCCCCGCAAAACAACAAAGCATCCTGGACTTTTCCCCTGGCTGCATTCAGAAGCGCCTCTGTGATACAGTAGGGTATCTCTTTAGGATTACATTTTTCCAGGCACTGAAGGCACTTTCCGGCCGGCTTTTTCCTTTCCCCCACTTCCCGGAGGAAACGGTTCTTTATGGCCCGCCCCGGCATTCCCACCGGGCTTTTTGTAATTACGATATCCTCCTTCTTTGCATCCAGGTAAGCCTGTTTAAAAGCCATCGGCGCATCACATTCCTCTGTCGTCACAAATCTGGTGGCCGCCTGGACGCCGTCCACCCCCAATTCTTCCATATAATAATCCGCATCCGCCCTGTCGTATATCCCGCCTGCCGCCACCACAGGAATCCTTTTTCCATACCGCTCTTCATATCGGCGCACATGTCCCATGATCTTGCGGATTTCCTCTCCGTAATCCAGGCTTTCCAGATTGGAAAGCGTCTCCTCGTCAAACCCCAGATGTCCGCCAGCCTCCGGCCCCTCGACGATGATCAAATCCGGCGCCGTCTGGTAATGGCGATCCCAAAGCTTACAGATCACCGCCGCGGCCTTTAAAGAAGATACGATTGGGGCCAGCTTTGTCCGAAACCCCTTTGTAAACTCAGGAAGCCGCGCCGGAAGCCCCGCCCCCGACGCGATCAAATCCGCCCCGGCGCGGACCGCCGCCCTCACATAATCCTCATATCGCCTGGTGGCCACCATAATATTGCACCCGATGATTCCTTTTGGTGCAATTTCTCTGGCTTTCGCAAGTTCCTTCCCGATACAGCGTAAATTCGTTTCGATGGGCGACTGTTCAAACTCCGGTTCTCTGAAACCAATCTGGGCTGTGGAGATCATACCGATTCCGCCTTCCTTTGCCACAGCTCCCGCCAGGCCGGACAAACTGATTCCCACTCCCATTCCGCCCTGGAGCAGGGGACGCTCCGCTTTTAACTCTCCAATGATTAATGGCTTTCTCTCCATCTCCATCCTTTCTCGTCCACAGCCGTTCCCACTTGTACACCCCGGAGCGGCAATGGCGTCTGCTTTTCTACATCCTCCGGAACCGTCCATATCTGCGGGCGGTTAATTCTTCCCCGCTTAAATTCCCAAACCGCCCCAAAAACTCTTCAAATCCCTCCGCCATAATTCCATACAGTTCTTTTGCATTTTTCTTTCCCGCCGGTTCCTGTTCCGGGATTATCCTCTCGATGATTCCCAGCCGCTTCAAGTCTTCCGCTGTAATCTGCATAACTTCCGACGCCTCCTGGGCTCTTTTGCTGTCCTTCCAGAGAATAGAAGCGAAACCCTCCGGCGAAAGTACGGAATAAATAGCATTTTCCATCATCCAGACTTCATCTGCCACAGCCAGGGCCAGGGCGCCTCCGCTGCCTCCTTCTCCTATTACAACGGAAAGTATAGGAACTTTCAGCGCAGAAAGCTCAAACAGGTTTTTTGCAATGGCTTCCCCCTGTCCCCGTTCTTCCGCCTCCATCCCGCAAAAGGCCCCGGGAGTATCCACAAAACAGAATACCGGGCGGCCAAACTTTTCCGCCTGCTTCATAAGGCGGAGGGCCTTTCTGTACCCTTCCGGCGACGGCATGGAAAAATTCCGTTCAATATTTTCCCTGGTATTCCGCCCCTTTTGCTGGGCAATCACTGTCACCGGACGTCCTTTGAAATATGCAATCCCTCCCACAATGGCTCTGTCGTCACCGTACGCCCTGTCTCCATGGAACTCTGTGAATTCTTCAAAAATTCCATTGATATAGTCTAACCCCGTCAGCCTCCCCTGTTTTCTGGAAAGTTTCACCCTTTCCCAGGCAGAAATTCCTTCTACTCCTGGAATTTCCTCTTTTCCGTCTCCTGCCCACTTCACAGCGCCTTCTACTCTGTCAGATTCCTTTTTCTTCAGCTCATGCAGTGCGAGAAGCTTTGTCAGGACACTTTTTGATTCCTCTCTCCGTAAAATAGCATCCACAAATCCATGTTCCACCAGAAACTCCGCCCTCTGGAACCCTTCTGGAAGTTTCTGTCCGATGGTCTGCTCAATGACCCTGGGGCCTGCGAAACCAATTAACGCTCCCGGCTCCGCCAAAATAATATCCCCAAGCATGGCAAAGCTGGCTGTCACGCCTCCAGTGGTAGGGTCTGTCAGCACAGATATGAAAAGCAGCCCTGCGCTGCCATGGCGTTTTATGGCTGCCGCCGTCTTCGCCATCTGCATCAGGGAAACAATCCCTTCCTGCATCCTGGCCCCGCCGGAACAACAAAATAAAATAACAGGGAGCTTAAGGTCTGTGGCCCGTTCCACCGCCCTGGTGATTTTTTCTCCCACATTATGTCCCATGCTTCCCATAATAAACCGCCCGTCCATGACTCCAATGACCGTCGCATACCCGCCCATGGATATCTTTCCTGTGACCACGGCCTCATCCAGCCCTGTTTTCTCTTTCAGCTCCGCCAGCTTTTTGGGGTATCCCGAAAGCCCAAGGGGATTGGAAGTGGAAAGCCCCGTATCCCATTCCTCAAAGCTCCCCTCATCTGCCAGCATCTCAATCCTTCTCCGGGCATGGATGCGGAAATACCCTCCGCATTTGGGACAAATATAATAACCGGCTTTCACGTCCTCCGAAAAAATCGGAGCGCTGCATTTATTACATTTGCGCCACATTCCCTGGGGAACCTCCGGCCGCAGAGGTTTTTTCGCCCCCCTTGTTTCTGTTTTAATATAAGAATTGGAAGGGGTTTTTTTGAATAGTCTTCCCATAATTTCCATGAAACCTTTCTATAGAAGTGAATCACTTTCTCACGAAACTAAAATATTTCTCCATAAAGCCTGTATCTACAGGGCCTGACTGGTAAACAGGGTGAGTAAAAATCTCATACTGGTCATCCAGGTTTGTCTCTACGCCTTCGATCACAAGCTCTCCCAGGGCACACTGCATTTTTTTAACTGCTTCTTCCCTGTCCTCTCCATGTACCACCAGCTTTAAAAGCATGGCATCATACCAGGGCGGCACCTGGCAGCCGTTATACATGGCCGAATCCACACGAATCCCCTTACCGCCGGGCGCCAGGAGGTTTGTCACTTTTCCGGCCATTTTCGCATTAATTCTGCACTCGATGGCATGGCCTGAAATCTCCACCTCATCCTGGGTAAGGGAAAGCCGCTTCCCCGCTGCAATCTGAATCTGGGCTTTAATCAGGTCAATCCCTGTCACTGCTTCTGTGATGGGATGTTCCACCTGAATCCGCGTATTCATTTCAATAAAATAATAGCGGTCATCCTTATCCAGGAGAAACTCTATGGTCCCGGCATTTTTGTATCCGGCGGCTCTGGCTGCCCGTACCGCTGTCTCCCCCATTTCCTTTCTCAGCGCGTCCGAAATGGCTGCCGACGGCGCTTCCTCAATCAGCTTCTGATGATTCCGCTGGACAGAACAATCCCGTTCTCCCAGGTGGATGACGTTTCCAAACTCATCGGCCAGAATCTGAAACTCAATGTGCCTGGGATTCTCCACATACCGCTCGACATACATGGTATCGTCAGAAAACCCTTTCAGCGCCTCTCTCTGGGCATTCAAAAACCCTGCTTCCAGCTCTTCCTCATCCCTGGCAACCCTCATGCCTTTCCCGCCGCCGCCCAGGGCTGCCTTTATCATCACCGGATATCCTGTTTCTTCTGCCGCTTCCCTGGCTTCCGAAAGAGTGCGTACCGGTTCCATTCCGCCCGGGACTACGGGAATCCCCGCTTTTATCATGGTCTTTCTTGCTTCTGCTTTATTACCCATGCTAGCAATAACACCACTGTCCGGCCCCACAAATTTAATACCGCAGATGCCACAAAGCTCCGCAAACCGGGAATTCTCCGAAAGAAATCCAAAACCGGGGTGAATGGCGTCCGCCCCCATGGCCACGGCCGCTGATAAAATCCTCTCCATATTCAGATAACTGTCCTGGGATTTTGCGGGGCCGATACAGATGGCCTCATCTGCCAACAGCGTATGGAGGGATTCACTGTCGGCTTCCGAGTAAACAGCCACCGTCGGGATTCCCATTTCCCGGCAGGCGCGGATAATCCGTACTGCGATTTCTCCACGGTTGGCGATTAAAAGCTTATTAAACATCCCGCGCCTCCCATCAGCCTGTCACAAATGTCAGTTCCGCCGTCACGGCGATTTCATCCCCCACAGACGCAACTGCCTTTCCTATACCTACCGGCCCTTTTCCCTTAATGATCTCACATTCCAGGCGGAGCTTATGGCCGGGGCATACTTTCTTTCGGAACCGTGCGTTATTGATAGCTCCAAAGTATGCTGTCTTCCCCTTATTCTCCTCCAGGCTTAAAACGGCAACCGCCCCCACCTGGGCCAGCGCTTCTATGATCAGGACCCCCGGCATGACTGGTTCCTGCGGAAAATGCCCCCGGAAAAAGTCCTCATGGAAGGTGACACACTTATATCCCACTGCCCGGATACCCGGCTCCAGCTCCTCGATACAGTCCACCAGCAGAAACGGATGGCGGTGGGGAATGATCTCCTCAATTTCTTTTATTCCCAACATGGTTTTCACCCTTTCCGACGGATTCTGAATAAGGGCTGGCCGTATTCCACCACCTGCTCATTGGAAATCAGCACAGCCTCCACTATACCGTCATATTCACTTTCAATCTCATTCATCAGCTTCATGGCCTCTATAATGCCAAGCGCCTGCCCTTTTTTCACCCTATCTCCGATTTTCACGAAAGGTTCCGCTTCCTCGGAAGGCGCCGCATAAAAAGTGCCTACCAAAGGGGCCTTTACGATCTGTTCTTCCGAAAAAACATCGGAAACCCCGGGCTGTGCCTCCAAAGCCCCCGGCCCTCTGTCCGCTTTTTCCACAGACATTACAGCCCTTTCCGCTGATACTGTCTTTGGTTCTGCCATCAATAAATCACCTGCCGGCGAGGTCACTGCCGCCTTTGCCGGCACAGGCGCCGACTGCATCAAAATCCTCATCCCATTTTCTTCCATTTCAAATGCCGTCAGACCCGAAGCGGATACTGCTTCCACCAGTTTTATAATTTTTTCAAATTCCATGCGCTTTCTCCTCAGCCTTCATACCGTTTCACCAGAATCGAACTATTGTGGCCGCCAAATCCCAGAGAATTACTCATGGCGCAGCAAACCTCCATAGAAACCCCCGTTCCCGCCGTATAGTCCAGATCACACTCCTCATCCGGAACTAGAAGCCCCACCGTCGGATGGATATACCCTTCCTGGATGGACTTTACACAGGTGATAAACTCCACGCCTCCTGCCGCGCCCAGGAGATGGCCGATCATTGATTTTGTGGAATTAATCTTTACATGGTCCGCCGCCGCTCCAAAAGCAAGCTTAATGGCCCTCGTCTCGAATAGATCATTGTGATGGGTTCCTGTTCCATGGGCGTTGATATATGTCACCTCTTCCGGGCGGATTCCACCGTCTCTCATGGCTTCGCCCATGGCTCTTGCCGCCCCGCTTCCGTCTTCCGCAGGGGAAGTAATGTGGTAAGCGTCACAGGTGGCCCCATAACCGGCCACCTCCGCGTAAATACGGGCGTTTCTGGCTTTGGCATGTTCCAGCTCTTCCAAAATCACCACGCCGGCCCCCTCCCCCATGACAAAGCCGTTCCTCTCTTTATCAAAGGGAATGGAAGCGCGCCTGGGGTCTGTCGATTCGCTGAGAGCAGTCAGCGCGGAAAAACCGGCCACCCCAATGGGGGTAATACTGGCCTCCGTGCCGCCGGCTGCCATCACGTCGGCATCCCCATACTGGATAGTCCTGTATGCTTCCCCGATAGAATGGGTCCCTGTGGCACAGGCTGTCACCACATTGATATTTTTTCCTTTAAACCCAAGCTGGATTCCCACATTCCCGGCTGCCATATTGGAAATCATCAACGGCACAAACAGCGGATTCACCCGGCCCGGCCCTTTCTCCATCATTTTCCCATGCTCTCTCTCCATGGCCTGAAGGCTCCCGATGCCGGAACCAATACTGACGCCTACGCGAAACGCATCTTCTTTTTCCATCTCAAGCCCGGAATCTTCCAGGGCCTCTTTTGCAGCCGCCACCGCATACTGGCTGAACAGCTCCATCCTCCTGGCCGCCTTCACATCCATCCGTTCCTTGGCAGAAAACCCTTTCACCTCTGCCGCCAGTTTTATCTTAAAGTCAGACGTATCAAACCGGGTGATTTCCCCGATGCCCACCTGACCGTTTCGTATTCCATTCCAAAATTCATCCACCGTATTTCCAATGGGGGTAACGGCCCCCAGTCCAGTTACGACCACTCGCCGATTCATCGCCGTCCTCCTGTTTCCCTTCCTCACATTCCCATTTCTTACATTGCCATCCCGCCATCCACACAAAGCACTTGGCCAGTTATATATCCCGCCTGTTCCGACGCAAAAAATGCCGCCGCCGCCGCCACATCTTCGGCTTTTCCAAAATGACCAAAGGGAATCTGTGCTGATGCATGTTCCTTCACCTGGCCAGAAAGCGCCTGAGTCATTTCCGTATCAATAAAACCGGGAGCGATGGCGTTTACTGTAATCCCCCTGGAAGCAAGCTCCCTGGCTGCCGATTTCGTAAGGCCGATAACCCCAGCCTTGGAAGCACAATAATTTGCCTGGCCCGCATTTCCCATGACACCTGATATGGAAGATATATTTATGATCCGTCCGCCCCGCTGCTTCAGCATCTGCCTGGATACGTGGCGGATACAGTTGAATACTCCTTTGAGGTTAATCCTTAAAACTTCGTCAAACTCTTCCTCCGGCATTTTCATCAAAAGCCCGTCCCTGGTAATCCCCGCATTGTTGACAAGGATATCTATCCTGCCGTATTTTTTTATCACTGTCTTTAAAAACTCTTCTGCCCCGTTAAAATCCGACACATCACAGCCTACAGCCTCCGCCCGGCCTCCCGCCGCCTGAATCTCTGAAACCACCGCCTCAGCCTTTTCCCTGGAGCCGTTGTAATTGACAATCACCGTATTTCCGTCTTCAGCCAGCTTAAGGGCAATGGCCCTGCCGATTCCCCTGGACGCGCCTGTCACCACTGCCACCCGTTCACTCATGACGATCTCCTTCTTCCAGCTTTTTAAGATCCTCCCACGTTTCCACATTGATGAGGACCGCGCCTTTTACGATTTTTTTTACAAAAGAAGTCAGTGTCCTTCCCGGACCCACCTCCACAAAAGTGTCTACTCCACCGGCAGCCATGGCTTCCACGCTCTGCTGCCATCTGACAGGGGAATACACCTGCTTTTTCAACAATCCCTTGATCCCTTCCGTGCCGTATACATATTCTCCATTTACATTGGCCACATATGGAATCTCCGGCGTCTTAAACCGCACAGGCTCAAGCTGCTCTGAAAGCCGTTCCCCCGCTTTTAAAAGCAGAGGAGAATGGAATGGCCCGCTCACCAAAAGCCGCACCGCCCTCCTTGCCCCTGCTGCCAGAAGCTCCTTACATGCCTCTTCCACAGCCTCCGTCCGGCCTGAGATCACAATCTGGCCGGGACAATTATAATTGGCAATCCACACATCCGGTATGGAAGAAATCACAGCCTCCACATCTTCCCCTTTCATAGCAAGGACAGCCGCCATGGCCCCTTCTCCCGCCGGGACAGCTTCCTCCATGAAAATCCCCCGTTTCCGCACCAGCGTAACCGCATCAAAGACCTCCATGGCTCCTGCCGCCGCCATGGCGCAATATTCCCCCAGGCTTAAGCCTGCCGTCACATCCGGCCTCCGCATCCTTTTCTCTCCCGACTCCCACCGCCTTTCAATCTCCGCCATCATGGCAAGGCTGGTGGTCACCATGGCCGCCTGGGTATATTCCGTCATGTTCAATTTTTCATTTTCTTCAAAACAAAGAGCCTTCATGTCAATTCCCAAAAGCCCGGATGCCTGGTCAAAAACCCTTCTTGATACCTCGCTGTTTTCATAAAAATCTTTTCCCATTCCTGGCTTTTGCGCCCCCTGGCCGGGAAAGATGTAAGCCGTTTTACCCATGTGATTTATCCCTCAAAGGACTTTTTCCCGGATTGGGGATCTCCATAAGAGTTTCCCATTCCGGCAAAAAGAGCCGTTGTCTCCGCCATCAGTTCCTCTATGATCTCCCTGCAGGATTGTTCTTTATGGATGAGTCCTGCAATCTGCCCTGCCATTACACTTCCTCTGTCCACATCTCCGTCCACCACTGCCTTTCTCAAGCCGCCTATGGTGAGATTTTCCAGCTCCTCAAAAGAAGCCCCTTCCTTCTCCAGCTTCAGATATTCCCGTGTGACTTTATTCCGTACTGTCCGCACCGGATGGCCTGTGGCCCTCCCTGTCACAACACTGTCAATGTCTTTTGCCGAAAGAATCTTTTTCTTATAATTTTCATGGACAATGGACTCATGGGCCACCACAAACCGTGTTCCAATCTGCACGGCTTCCGCCCCCAGCATAAACATGGCTGCCATTCCCCTTCCGTCTCCAATGCCCCCTGCGCCGATAACGGGAATTTCCACCGCATCTGCCACCTGGGGGACAAGGGTCATAGTGGTCAGCTCTCCAATGTGCCCGCCCGATTCACAGCCTTCCGCCACCACGGCATCCGCCCCGCTCCGTTCCATACGCTTTGCAAGGGCCACCGAAGCCACCACAGGAATCACTTTGATTCCGGCTTCTTTCCACATGGGCAGGTATTTCTCCGGATTTCCTGCTCCCGTTGTCACCACCTTCACTCCTTCTTCGGCAATGACTTTCGCCACCTCTTCGGCATAAGGGCTTAAAAGCATGACATTGACTCCAAAAGGCTTTTCTGTCATTTCTTTTACCTTTCGGATTTCCTCTCGCACCCATTCCGCCGGAGCATTGGCTGCCCCAATTAACCCGAGGCCCCCGGCTTTTGATACGGCAGCCGCCAGGTTATGCTCCGCCACCCAGGCCATGCCTCCCTGGATAATGGGATACTTGATGCCAAGACATTCTGTGATCCTTGTTTTCATGCTTCCGCTCCCTTTCCGCTAAGATACTCCATCACCGCTCCCACGGTAGTCAGGCTTTCCAAATCTTCCGAAGGAATCTCCACGTCAAACTCTTCCTCAAGCGCCATCACCAGCTCAAATAAATCCAGGGAATCCGCCCCCAAATCCTCCTTAAAAGAAGTTGCCTCCGTAATAGCTTCCGCCTCCACATTCAGCTGTTCCCCAATAATCTCTTTCATTTTCTCAAGCATATGTCTGATCTCCTTTAATTTTTAAATTTATATGTATAGCAGCCCTTTTGGGCTTCTTTATACTTGCTGCCTATCCTTTTTCCCAGGCCCCTACCACTGCAGAAACGTGGCCCCCCAGGTGAGTCCCGCGCCAAATCCTGCCAGCAGGATTTTATCTCCCCGGTTAAACTTCCCCTGCCGGTTCAGTTCATCCAGAAGGATTGGGATGCTGGCGCCGGAAGTATTTCCATAATGTTCCAGATTCATAGGGAACTTGGAAACAGGCTGCCTAATCCGTTTTGCCACCGACGAAATAATCCGCTCATTGGCCTGGTGGAGGATAAAATACTGAATATCTCCCGCCAAGACTCCGGCTTTTTCCAAAACAGCCTCCAACACTTCCGGCACTGTCTTTACGGCAAACCGGAAGACCTCCTGCCCATTCATGGTCATATACCCAAAAACATCTTCCTCTTTATCCAAAAACGGGTTCCTCAAAGGCATGGCGCTGCACCGTAGACATTCTCCCCTGCTGCCGTCCGCCTTCATAATAAATGGCCCTATACCGCCTGAAGAATCCTCCCACCGGATCACTGCCGCCCCGGCCCCGTCCCCAAACAGGATGCAGGTGCCCCTGTCCTTCCAATCCACAGTTTTTGAAAGCGTATCTGCCCCGACCACCAAAGCCGTTTTATATTCCCCTGATTTCAGGTACGTACACGCCGTATTCAGAGAAAATAAAAACCCTGAACAAGCTGCGCTCAAGTCAAAGCACGCTGCCTCTTTTGCGCCTATGGCCGCCTGCACTTCACAGGCTGTGCCAGGAAAGAGACAGTCCCCCGTAGACGTACCGACTATGATCAAGCCCAGCTCCTCCGGCAAAACCCCAGCTTGTTCCACGGCACATTTTGCTGCTTTCACAGCCATATCCGTGGTACCTGCCTTTGTAATCCGGCGGCTCCCGATCCCTGTCCTCTCCCGGATCCATGCATCGCTTGTTTCCACCATCTGTTCCAGAGCCTGATTTGTAAGTATTTGATCCGGCACATAACTTCCGGTTCCTATGATTCTTATCCCCATAATATTTTTAATTCCTTATTGTTTGAATATCAAATTATTTTTCTATAGTATATGTGCTTCTTCTTTTCTTGTCAAGCAGATTTTAATTGCAAATTTTCTTTCGCTATTTTACAATTTATACGACAAAAAATGTACTTTGCGCGAATATTTTCTTTTTATTCCTGTCTATATAGGTAAGAGGGGGTATGATATATGAATGACCGTCAGATCATTGCGCTTTTCTGGGACAGAGATGAAGCCGCCATCCAAAACAGTGATTTGAAATACGGAAAAACACTGCGCCAGATTTCTTTTAATATTTTGTCCAGCCGCGAAGACAGCGAAGAATGTGTCAACGACACTTATGTAAAAGCCTGGAATACCATTCCACCGGAACATCCTGTCAAGCTCTTTGCCTGGCTGGGGCGGATTACCCGCAATCTTTCTTTGAACCGTTTTTACGAATCCCACGCGAAAAAACGGGGAGGACAGGCAGCCGTCCTTCTTTCAGAATTATCTGACTGTATTCCCGCCGGCCAGACTGTGGAAGACGAAATTGACGGGAAATTCCTGACTGAAACCATCGTCCGGTGGCTTAACAGCCTTTCAGAGGAAGAACGGCTTTTATTTCTCCGCCGTTACTGGTTCGGCGACAACTTAAAAACCCTGGCAAAAATTTTTAAAACGGAACCAAACAAACTGGCAGGCCGTATGTTCCGCCTGCGAAAGTCCTTAAAAAATACATTGGAAAGGGAGGGGATTTATCTGTGAAAAAGAATCCGGCCATGAAAGACCAAATGAAAAAAGAAAAAAAGCTCATGGATGCCATTACTGATGTGCCGGACGAGATGATAGAGGAGGCGGAAAAGAAGGGCGGGCCTCTGCCCGGTTCAGAGAAAAGCCCCGGGAAAATCCTCCGATATGCCCCGGCTTTTGCCGCCTGCCTGCTGCTGGCCGCCGCCGGAATCCTTTCGCTTTCCAGAGCAAGGCTTTCCAAATCTCCGGTTGAAAATCCCCGGCTGGAAGCTGCCCGGCCCCTTATGGAGGTGTCCATGCCTCCGGCCCGGCAGTTTGACGACCGGGATACAACCATGAAAACCTGGGAGGAAAACCCCGTGGAGGAAAGTTTCACCGACAGCCTCTCAAACTTTTCTTATGAAACGGCTTCCGCGCTTTTTGCCGGTGGAAATGAAAATATCAACTATTCCCCCGTTTCCCTGTATTATGCCCTGGCCATGGCCGCCACAGGTGCAGAAGGCGAAACAAAAGATCAGCTTCTTTCCCTGCTGGGAGTACAGGATACGGAAACCCTCAAAGAACAGTGCGGCAATTATTATCGCCGCTCTTACACGGAAAATGAAATTTCCACCCAAAGGATTTCCAACTCCCTGTGGCTGGATGTTTCCGTCGGCTGGAAACAAAGTTTTGTGGAAAATGCCGCTGAAAATTTCTATTCTTCCATATTTTCCATGGAGCTTGGAACGGAAGAAGCGGCGCAGGCCATGTCCGCCTGGATCGAAGAACAGACAGACGGCAGCCTCTCCCCCCGCCTTCCTTCCGGCGGGGAAGCAGCCCTGAACCTCGTCAATACGGTCAGCTTCCATGATCAATGGCTTGACCAGTTTGATGAAGCTAAGACAAAGCCCGACAGCTTTTATCCTTCCGGCGCTTCCCCTGTCACCTGCGATTTTATGAACCGGACTTATGATTCCCACGGTTTCTCTGTGGGCGAAGGCTATACCCGCTCCAGCCTGTCTTTAAAAAACGGTACCATGGTTTTTATCCTTCCAGATGAGGGGATTTCCCCCAGAAGCCTCGTCGATACGCCGGAAAAAATGCGGGAAACTTTTGAAGGCGGCAAAGATTACTGCGGCGAAGTGGTGTGGCAAATTCCAAAGTTTGACTTTTCCTCAAATCTTCAACTGGGAGACACATTAAAAGCCCTGGGAATCACCTCCGCTTTTGAAGAAACCGCGGATTTTTCGGGAATTACCGATGACACTGTTTTTTTCTCCGGCATCACCCAGGGCACACATATCGCCGTCAACGAAGAAGGCGTGGACGCGTCCGCTTTCACACTCATCGAATATGCTGGCGCAGCGCAGCCGGCCGGCCGGGCCGATATGCGGTTAACCCGCCCTTTCCTTTACGGAATCACCGGAACCGGCGGCGGACTGGTCTTCATCGGTATCTGTGAAAATCCTGCAGGCTGAAAATGGACTCAGCTCCAGAAAGCTTTCAAAGCATTCTGGAGCTGAGTCCATTTTCAATACAGTTTTTCCCGGAGCTCCCTGGCTGCTTCAAACAGGCATTTTTTAATATGCTCGAAATTCTCAGGATTCCGGTATTCCTCAATATATCCCGTGACACCGATGGCCGCCGTGCATTGCCCCTCTCCATCAAACACAGGGACAGCCATACAGCCGATACCGGCCGTAAACTCTTCGTCATCCATGCCATAGCCCCGCTTTTTCGTAAGCTCCAGCTCCCTCTTTAAATCTTCCATATTATCAATGGTGCGGCCAGTCCGCTTATGGAGCCGGATACCGGATAAATACTGTTCCTTGGCTTCCATGCTTTGATTGGCAAGGATTACTTTCGCCCCGGCGCTGGTATTGATCTCTAAAGGCATATAGAGCTGAGCCAGGACATTTAATTCCGCAGCAGACAGCGCCTGCTCCGTATACATAAACTGCCCGTTCTGAAAAACTGCATACTGGGCCGTCTGATTGGTCCTGGCTGTCAATTCCTGCATCACCGGCTTGATGGCCTGCTTCCTGTCTGTCCGGCTCCTGTAGGCAGTCACCAGCTGAAAAGGCTTGCGGCCAATGGTGTAGCGGACAGGAGGCCCTTCCAGGACTGTCACATATTCTCTCCCCGCCAGGTTTTTCATAATTCGGAATAAAGAAGCTGTAGGTATCTCCAGCTCCTTTGAAAGCTCATTTAAAGATTTCGGTCCAGAACTTGAAAAAAGCGCTTCTATTATATTCAGGGTCCGCATAACCGCAGGGACAATCACCATCTCATCTTTCAATCTTTCTTCCTCCCGCCGGATAAAACCTCTCATGGAAACAGGCGGTTCAAAGCCAGCAAAAGACCTTCACTGTCATTATCCACAGTGACTTCCGACGCTGCGGCCTTTACCTCATCCGGCGCATTTCCCATGGCAACACTCCAGCCCGTGGCCTTCAGCATATCCATATCATTATAATTATCCCCAAAAGAAACTGTTTCTGCCGGAGATATCCCCCACGCTTCACACAGCAGGCGGACCGCATGGGACTTTGACGCCCGCCCATCCATGATTTCCATCAAATGCGGCGCAGATTTACAGATCATACACTGGGGGAATTTTTTTTGCAGCCGGGCAACCATTTCATCCATAAACTTTGGCGGGCCGACCCCCCAGAGTTTATGGACAGGCGCTTCCTCAGGAATCAACTCCTCCACGGATCCGCTGGCCGCATACACCGATGTGATCTCTTCTTCCCTGCGGATCAGAGGATGACCCGCATCCGAAGCAGTCCAGATATCCCCGGAATAAGCACAAAAGCAGCACTCCTCCGTTTCCGGTGGAAATTCCCTCCAAAGCTCCAGGGCCAGAGCCCTGGAAAACCCGATGCTTTCAAGAACCTTCCTATCCTCATCCTCCACAAAGGCTCCCCCATAACTGATTATGGGGCCGCGAAAACCAATGGCCTCCTGTATGGGATAGATGGCAGCCGGCATACGGCTGGATGTCAGCACAAAGGGAATCCCCCTGCGGGAAATCTCCCTGACCTTTTCTGCGGTGGCCGGTGTAAACCGGTGGCCGCTTGTGAGAAGCGTTCCGTCAATGTCACAAAAAACAGCGCGGTATGAACCCATTTTTAAACCCCCTGCCCTTTAACTGGACTATTTTAAAACAGCTTGTCTCCTTCAGCCCATTTATTATAACATGAACTGCTGTTTTTGTGGAACCTTTTGTTTGTCCCACAGGAAATTTGTGGTATACTAAAACCAGTATTCATTACAGGAGGCGCATATGGATCTTCAGACGGGAATCCGGGAAACAGTGTTGGAAGAGCTTCATGTCCTGGCCCAAAAATACAATCTCGACAAACTCATCCTCTTTGGCTCCAGGGCCAGGGGCGACTACCGGAAAACCAGCGATATTGACCTTGCCGCCACAGGCGGTGATATCGTGCGTTTTTCCCTGGAAGCAGAAGAAGAAACCACAACATTATTATCTTTCGATATCGTCAATCTGGACAAATCTGTACAAAAAGAACTGAGAGAATCCATTGAAAAGGAAGGGATTATAATCTATGAAAAAATATGACAACTTTTGTACAGCATTAAAAAACCTCCATGCTGTCTTTGACTACAGCGAGCCATATGACAATGTTGTCCTGACTGGTCTTACGGCCCTTTATGAAATTTGTTTTGAGCAGGCGTGGAAAGCCATGAAAGAAATACTGGAATGGAACGGCGTCGCGGAAGTAAAAACCGGCTCCCCCAGACAAGTTTTAAAAGCGGCATACCAGGCAGGGATGTTTTCTGACGAGACTTTATGGTTAGGCGCCCTTTCTGCCAGAAACAATGTCGCCCATGCTTACAACCAGGCCGTTGCCCTGGATATCGTCGCTTCGGTAAAACAGACTTATTATCAAATGTTCTCCCAATTAAAATCGGAACTGGAAACAAATTGGATACTCTAAAACAATATAAAGCCCAGGAGGTATGAATCATGAGCAAAAATTACCGTGCACAACTGGTAGGCGCTTTTGGAAATCCCATCGACGAAAATCCCACCGGCGTCATGGAAGAAGCAGCCTTTGCCGCCAAAAACCTGAATTTCCGTTATCTTACGGTCAAAGTGGAAAAAGAAGACCTGGAAGCCGCCATGAACGGCGTGAAAGCCTTCCAAATGAAAGGAATCAACCTGACTATCCCCCACAAAGTCAATGTATTAAAATATTTGGACGAGCTGTCGGAAGCCGCCAGCATCATCGGGGCCGTCAACATGGTGGTCAATAAGGACGGCAGGCTTTGGGGTGAGAATACCGACGGTAAAGGGTTCCTGATTTCCCTGAAAAATGAAGGCGTCTCCGTAGAAGGAAAACAGGTGAGCATCCTGGGGGCCGGCGGCGCCGCCAAAGCCATCGGCGTAGAATGTGCCCTTGCCGGGGCAAAAAAGGTGGTCATTGTCAACCGGAACCGGGAACGGGGTGAAGACCTGGTCAGCCTCATCAAAGAAAAAACCCCCGCTCTTGCCGAATATGTCCCCTGGGATTCCACTTATAAAGTTACTCCGGGAACAGATATCCTCATCAACGCCACCTGTATCGGCCTCTACCCTGACGTGAACAGTAAGCCGGACGTAGACTATGATACTGTCACCGGCAAAATGGTAGTCAGTGATGTGGTGTTTAATGATCCCAATACCCTTTTTCTTCAGGAGGCTGCCAGGCGGGGAGCGCATACCATCAATGGCCTGGGGATGTTAGTGAACCAGGGGGCCCTCAACTTTACCCTCTGGACCGGCGTAGAGGCTCCTGTAGACGTGATGACTGAAACATTAAAACAGGAATTTGGATTATAAAATAGGATACCGTCTACGGCGGCATAAGCCTTTGCACCATTTGGTATCACAGTCTTTATGCCACAAGAGCCATCACCTTTCGGGTGATGGCTCTTTACGGTTCTCAACTCTCCACAACTTCCAGAATATCCATGGGACATGCCTTTGCACAAATACCGCAGGCAATGCACTTGGTGGGATTCTTTGCTCCGGCGGGCATTACCATGACGCCGAAAGGACATGCCTCCACACATTTACCGCAGCCTACACAAAGCTTCTTGTCAATGACGTATGTACCCTTCGCATTCTGCTTGATGGCCCCATGTTCACAGGTTCTGGCACACTTGCCGCACTGTACGCACATGGCCGGTTTTACTACACCGTTCTTTTCCACAATCCGAATACAGGATTTGTCCGGGTCAAACTCCTTATAAAAAGCTTCGGAGCAAGCCGATACACAGCCAAGGCAGGCCATACATTCACTGCCCTTTTTCATTGTCAACTTCTTCATTTTTGTTCCTCCTAACCGTATTTTCCCTTATACATAGTCTTGTTTTATTTCATAAAGTATAACATATAACGACTATCTTTGACAATAGAAATACCTTTCTTGTATTTCCACATTTTGTATTTATGCAGGCAGAAAACCTATTCTTCGGAACCAAAACCAAAGCGATACTCCCTAAAATAAAAAATATGGAAATTCGGGAAATACCCTCTTACAACAATCCCTGGTATACCTCCCGTTTGGGAATCCCTCTGTCTTTTGCCACCATCCGCATGGCCTCTTTCCGTTCTACTCCCTGGGCCAGATAATAATCCATATGTTCATGCAGGGAAAGCCGCATCCAGCTTTCCTCCTTTTCTGCCTTAAGCTCTTCCCGCCTCTTTCCCGCTATGACAATCACCTGCTCCCCCCTTGCCTCTTCCGTTTCAAAACGGGACACCGCCGCTTTAAGGGTTGCCTGAAATACCTGCTCAAAGGTCTTTGTCAACTCTTTACATATGGAAACTTCCCTGTCCCCCAATGCTTCATAAAGCTCCTTAAGGGTCCGTGAAAGGCGATGGGGCGCTTCATAAAGAATCATCGTCCGCGTCTCCTTTTCCAATTCCTTCAAAATTTCCCTCCGCTCCTTTTTATCTGGCGGAAGAAACGCTTCAAAGCAAAATCTCCTGGTGGAAAGCCCGGAAACAGTCAGCGCCGTTATACAAGCTGCCGGCCCCGGAAGAGAAGTCAGGGGAATCCCGGCCTCATAACATCGGCGCACCAGTTCTTCTCCCGGGTCGGAAATAGCCGGCGTCCCTGCATCCGTCACCAGCGCCACAGCCACTCCCGCCTCCATCTGTTCCACCAGATACCGTGCTTTATCCACCTTGTTGTGCTCATGGTAACTGGTCATCGGCGTCTTAATCCCAAAATGGTTTAAAAGCTTAATGGTATTTCTTGTATCTTCTGCTGCAATCAAATCCACTTCCTTCAGGGTTCTCAAAACCCTCAGCGTAATATCCTCCAAATTTCCTATGGGTGTGGCGCAAATATAAAGCTGTCCCGCCATGGTTTCTCTGCCTCCCTTCCGGCCCAGGCCTTAACGCTTCTCCATAAATCCCTCAATAGCCGTAAATATCATAAATTTCTCTTGTATAAACTCCCGGGCGCTCATACACCACAAGGGGAGCCTCCACCCGCATCTGGGAACGGCCTCCCCGAAATGCCTCCAAAAGCGCCATATTGGCCTCTGATGTGATGTATGGGTGCACAAACTTCATTCTTTTGGGTTCCAGATGGTAAGCCTGCATTGTCCGAAACAGCTCCAAAAGCCGGCTGGGCCGATGCACCAGATAAAACCGCCCGCCAGGCTTCAAAACTGCCGCCGCCTCCCTAGCCACGTCCTCAAAAGTGCAAAGGATTTCATGTCTGGCAATGGCTTTTGGCTCCTCCGGGTTTTTCAGGCCATGATTCTGACTCATGTAAGGAGGATTACAAGTGACCACATCAAAAGAAGCCTTTCCGAAAATCTTCGAGGCCTCCTTCATATCTCCTGTCACAATCGCGATTTTTTCTTCCAGCCCGTTGAGGGCTACACTTCTGGCAGCCATCTCTGCCACATCTGCCTGGATTTCCAGGCCGCAGAAATAATCTCCATCCGTCTTTGCTTCCATCAAAATGGGAATAATCCCTGTACCGGTCCCCAAATCCAACACCCGTTCTCCCTTTTTTGCAGAAGCAAAACCTGACAAAAACACTGCATCCATACCAAAACAAAATTTTTGCGTGTTCTGGATAATGCGGTAGCCGTTCCGCTGCAGTTCATCAATACGCTCGTGTTCTAAAAGTTTAATCGTCACTCAGTTTTGATTTCCCTTCTTTTCTTTCGAGAGCTTCCAGTTTTTTAAGTTCCTGCTCTTCTTTTTTATCCAATTTTTCCTTTTCCTTTTTTTTGCGGGGACGGAAACGGAGCTGTTCTACTTGATATTCCCGGATATCTTTCTCATCATTCTCCAAAAATACAATTACCTTCACCCGCTGGCGAAGTACGTTGACACTGGCCACCTCACCGCGAAGGCCATCGTCCGTAGTCACACGATCCCCCACATTTGGAAGCTTACTGTTCAAATAACGGTAGGTTTCCTCTTCATTTTTTAAACAACACATCAACCTGCCGCATGTGCCTGAAATCTTCGTGGGATTCAGCGATAAATTCTGTTCCTTCGCCATTTTAATGGACACGGGAATAAATTCAGACAAATAAGAATGGCAGCATAAGGCCCTGCCGCAAATACCTACGCCGCCCAGGATTTTCGTCTCGTCCCGGACACCGATCTGGCGCAGTTCAATCCTGGTTTTAAACACGGAAGCCAAATCTTTCACCAGCTCGCGGAAATCAATCCTTCCATCGGCGGTAAAATAAAACAATACTTTATTATTATCAAAAGTATATTCCGCATCAATCAATTTCATCTCCAGATTGTGCTTTTCAATTTTTTTCTGGCAGATTTTAAATGCTTCCCGTTCTTTCTTTTTATTCCGTTCTTCTACTTCGTCGTCTTCCCTTGTGGCAATCCGCAGTACCGGCTTCAAAGGCTGTACAATCTTGCTATCGTCAACCTCCTTTACCCCCATAACCACATAACCATATTCCACACCTCTGGCTGTCTCTACAATGACATTCTGGCCTTTTTGAATATCCAGATCCCCCGGTGCAAAAAAATATATTTTATCTGCCGTGCGAAACCGCACGCCTACCACATTCGTCATACAAAATTCTCCTTCATCACCAGCAGCATAAGCTCCATTGCCACCTCAAAATTCACATTGGCCCTGAGACGTACGCCTGCCTTATCAATGGCTTTCAAAATTTTCTCAATCCCGTCAAAGGAACTGTGGTCTGCCGCTTCCTTAATATATTTATATTCATCCTTGAAAATAAACATGGACGTATCCCGCGTAGCCTTAAACATCAGCACATCCCTGTACCACAGCTGCATAAAATCCAGACATTCCCAGATATTCAGGTTCGCATCTTTTATTTCCTTCAGAATACCAAACATCTGAGCGACACTCATATCCTGCACATGCTCCAACAGCTTCAGGACAACCTCCTGCAGCAATGCAAATTCCTCCGACGAAGCAAGCGCAATGGCCTTCCCCAGGTTTCCCCTGGCAAATGCCGTGCAGATATCCGCCTGATGGTCGGATACTTTTTCATGCTCCTTTAAATACGTCTTAATCACTTTATCATACAAAGGCTTCAGCTTGATCACTGTACAGCGGGACAAAACCGTCGGCAAAAACGCTTCCGAATTTGTCGCCAGCAAAAAAAGAACCACATATTCCGGCGGCTCCTCAATGGTCTTCAAAAGAGCATTCTGAGCCTCCGGCGTCAAAAGCTCCGCCTGATCCACAATATAAATTTTGTAGGGGCTGCTATAAGGCTTAATATCCACATCCCCCACAATCTGTTCCCGCACTTCCTTCACTCCGATGCTGGCTGGTTTTTCATGGCGGACATAAATCACATCGGGATGGTTGCTGCTCACAAACTGACGGCAGGAATGACATGCCCCGCACGCTTTGGACTGGCCGTTTTCACACTGAAGCGCCATGGCAAACGCATTTGCCAATGTCTTTCTGCCCATCCCCGCTTCTCCCGTCAGTATATACGCATGGGACACCTGATGGCGCTCCAATGCGTTTTTGAAATATTCTTTTATTTGTTCATGTCCCAAAATATCTTCAAATCCCAGCATTTGTCACGCCTCCTTTTCCTTTGTTCAGTATAACACACTTTCCTTCAGCTTTTCAAGAACAACTGTTTTTATCTCCTCTTTGCAGACAGAAAGCTCCTTATTCCAAAAAACCCGGTCTATTCCCAGCCTGTCCAGATTTTTCTGGCAAAAATCTTCACTATCTGCCAAAAACCTCCGGCATACCTCCGCGTAATGAGGCTCTTCCTCACACATCTCCCGTTTCACCGCCCGCAAAAGCCGTTCTCCGTCTTCTACTTCTATATAAACAGGAACCAATACCTTCCTACCGTGGTTTTCAAAATACAGCTTCGTATTCTCATAAGATTCCAACGTCCCAATCATCAAATAACTGAACTTGCTCAAATCAATCTGTCCATCATCCATGGTAAAATAACTCCAGGGGCCGAATATTGTCTCATAAGTGCGGCACTCCATTACAAACCCTTCCTGCTTTTTTCGCAAAAGAAAAGCTTCATCCCGGAAAAAATACTCCCGCCCTTCTTCTTCCCCGCTTCTTTTCGGCCTTGTGGTATACATAGTGACCGTTTTCAGGTTTAATTCCATATCCGCCGCCAGCATCCGGAAAATACTGTCCTTTCCACATGCGCTCTTTCCCATAAGATAAAAAATTTTACCCAAAATCCTCCACCTCTTCCTCAATGGTCAGCAGCTCGCCAGCTTTAAAATTTTTCGGCCCCAAAACTTCAAAACCTTTTTTTTCATACCTTTTCAGCGTCTCAATTACTTGGACAGTTACCCGCTCCCCCGACACTAAAATCGGAATTCCTGGAGGATACAAATAGGCAAACTCACCGGAAATCCTCCCTTCACATTGCTCCAGGGGAAAAGGGGTTTTCTTCTTCTCTATGGCCGACGCAGGTATCAGAACCACCTGCGGTTCCGGGAAAGGCTGAAAATCGTCATTTTTTTCTTTTAGTTTTCCACAATTTCCACTGCATTTGTTGTTGATATCCACAAAAACATCAAAAAGATGGTGGAAAACTACAGAATTATCCGCCATTGATGTCATTAATACCACATAATTTTCCGTATACATTTCCGGCTGTATCTGATAATCCTGGCGCAGTTTCTCATAAAGCTCTTTTCCGCCCCAGCCTACCGCCTGGATTACCAATTTAGAAATATCATAAGAAAACCCTCCGGCTTCACTTCCAGATAAAAGTCCAATATGGGAAAGCGCTCCCGCCTCTTTCCTAAAATTTTGAAGCTCCCGCACATAGGATCCCATATCTTCTTTTCCCTGTTTGCTAACCGCATAATCAATACAGGAATCCATGGAAGCCATCAGTACATAAGAAGGGCTGGATGTCTGATACACCTGCAGATACCATTCCAGGCGCATTTCATCGACCCATATAGAATTTTTATGGAGAACTGCCGTTTGAGTCAGAGAAGGAAGTGTTTTATGAAGACTTTCAACCACAAGATCGGCTCCGCAAAAGACAGCTGATTCACAGATATCCCAAAATGAAAAATGTGCCCCATGGGCAGCATCCACGATCACAGGAACCCCATATTTGTGGGAAATTTCGCAAATCCCCTTGACATCTGAAATAACCCCTTCATATGTGGGGGAAGTAATTAAAACTGCTTCCACATCCGGGTTTTTTAAAAGAGCCGCTTCTACCATTTCCGGCGATATCCCGCTGCTCATTCCCCAGCCTGAAACCATATCCGGGCACAAATAGACAGGAGTAATCCTTCGCAAAATAATCCCGTGATAAACTGATTTATGACAATTCCTTGCCACCAGCAGCTTTCCCCCGAAAGAAACACAGGCAGATATAGCCGCCAGGATCCCGCAGCTGCTTCCATTTACGAGAAAATAACTTTTTTCCGCTCCATAAATAGCCGCCGCTGCTTCCATAGCTTCTTTAAGGATTCCCGTGGGATGGTGAAGGTTATCAAAACCATCTATTTCCGTAATGTCAATGGCAAAGGGATTCCCAAAAGAAAATTTTTCACCTTTTCTTTTATGGCCCGGCATATGGAGCGGGTAAACGTTTGAGTTTCCATATGCCGTAAGCCGTTCATATAATTTTGACATTTATAGTCCCTATATCCTGTACAAAAGAAATAATATAATTTCTTTTATCACTTATTCAAAAGAATTTCTTCCACCAGCTCCGCTGCATCGAGAATACATCCCTCACAGGAACGAAGGGGTTTTTTTGTTTCCACGCCTTTCAGCTCCCCACACACCAGGCTTCCGTTTTTCTGCTGAAACCGCTCTGCAATCGTTTTGGAAAGCTTATAAGTCTGTCCCTTACTTACAGGTTTTTCCAAATCCCCGCAGCTGTTTTTAAGCCCTGCCAAAAACACGGCTCCCGAGACAGCCCCACAAGTACCCTGCATACCTCCCATTCCTGCGCCAAAAGCTTCACACGCTTTAAAGGCCGTAGCTTCATCCATCCCAAACAAATCACAATAAGTACATGCAACTGCCTGGCAGCAATTAAAGCCTTTATCGTGACGCTCTTTCGTTTCCATTACTCTTGTATTCATTTTCTTAATTCCTCTCCTTCAGTATAAAACTGTTTTTATCTTTCCCGTCCAGATTTTTGATAGTAAAGATCCCATCTTCATAAATCATATAACTGTTTTCATTCCCATTTTTAGGAATGGAAACAGAACCAGGGTTCAGATAAATATATTCACCGTACTTTTCCATGGCCTGCACATGAGTATGTCCATGGAGGAGTATATCACCCTTTTTCAAAAAAGGCAGGTTATCCCTGTTATAAACATGCCCATGGGTAGCAAACATCGTGTGCCCATCCAAATACAGAATCATCGAATCTGACAAAATGGGAAACTTAAGCACCATCTGATCCACCTGCGCGTCACAGTTTCCCCGTACGCAAAGAAGCTCCTCCCGTACCTCATTCAACATGGTAATAACTTCTTTTGGCGCATAATCCCTGGGCAGATCATTTCTGGGGCCATGATACAAAAGGTCGCCTAAAAGCAAAAGCCTCCCCGCCTTTTCTTCCTGATAACATTCCAGCATCTTTTTACAATAATAAGCAGAGCCATGGATGTCCGAAGCGATCATCAGCTTCATTATACATTTTCCTCCAGCTTTTTCACAGCCACATCCATGCAGCTTCCCTCAAATTCTTCAATACGCCCGCCGTCACAGGCAGCGGCAATCGCCGGATCAATGGGAATCTGCGCCAAAACCGGAAGACCATGGACTTCCGCAATTTCATTAATATGGCTTTCTCCAAAAATCTGATAATCTTTTCCATTATCGGGACATCTGAAATAAGACATATTCTCCACCAGGCCCAACACCGGTATTTTCATAAGTTCCGCCATCTTCACTGCTTTCGCCACAATCATAGATACCAGCTCCTGGGGGGAAGTCACCACCACGATTCCGTCCACAGGAAGGGACTGGAACACGGTCAGGGGCACATCTCCTGTTCCCGGAGGCATATCCACAAAAAGATAGTCCAGATCGCCCCAAATCACGTCGGACCAGAATTGTTTCACCGTATTTGCAATCACCGGGCCTCTCCATACCACCGGATCCGTGTCGCTTGGCAAAATCAGATTAATGGACATAATGGGAATTCCCCCTTGGCTGTATACCGGAAGCATCCCATCTCCAGAAGCCATCACCTTATCTTTCACGCCAAAAGCTTTGGGAATGGACGGCCCTGTAATATCGGCATCTAAAATGCCGCACTGATAGCCCTTTTTACTCATGGTTACCGCCAAAAGAGAAGTCACCAGAGATTTACCTACGCCTCCTTTTCCGCTGACAATACCGATTACCTTTTTCACATGGCTCATGGCATGGGGAGCCACCGAAAAGTCCACCTTTGCCTTATCGCAGCCTTCACAGGAATCCTTTTTGCAGGAAGTACTGGAGCATTTTCTTTCTTCTGCCATGATATTTCCCTCTTTTCTTTAAATTTAATTGTTTTCCCATTGTATTTTTTATATTTCCCGACCAGTATAACAGAATTACACGGGACGTTCAATAGATTTCATCCTTGAACTGGCATTTGCTTCAATTATTTTAACTTTTCACCTATACATGCCCTCCTAAATATATTGACTAATAGGAGGTGCAAGATGAATAATATTGTCCTTATGGCATTAATTGCAACACTGGGAACATGGTTCGTAACAGCTCTCGGCGCTGCAACTGTCGTCTTTTTCAAGTCCCCGAATCCAAAAGCGCTAAATCTGATGTTAGGCTTTGCTTCCGGCGTTATGATTGCCGCCAGCTTCTGGTCTCTGCTCCAGCCGGCCATTGAACGGGCAGAAGCTGCTTCCGGCCCGCCTGCTTATCTGGTGGCCACCATTGGCTTTCTTTCTGGCGCGCTCTTTATGTGGATTTCAGACAAAATTGTTTCCTTTTACAGGAACAAAACCAACAGTACACAAGGGAAACCCAATGAACGTCTAAACAGAATTATTATGTTAATTCTTTCCATTACCCTTCACAATATACCGGAAGGACTGGCGGTGGGCGTCGCCTTCGGCGCCCTGCAAAAAGGCAGCCATACCGTAGAAAGCCTTATGGGCGCTGTTGTCATTGCTGTCGGAATCGGTCTTCAAAACTTTCCTGAGGGCGCTGCCGTTTCCATCCCTCTAAGACGGGAAGGCTGTTCCAGAAAAAAGAGCTTTTTCCTAGGGCAGGCTTCCGGTCTGGTGGAGCCTGTCGCCGGCGTCATCGGCGCTCTGCTTGTAGTCTACGTGGAAGCCATACTGCCTTTTGCCCTTTCCTTTGCTGCTGGCGCCATGATCTTAGTCGCTGTCCATGAACTGATCCCGGAATGTCAGAGAAATCAAAAAGCACAGCCTTATACCGCAACTATGGGAATTGTTCTTGGCTTCGCCATAATGATGCTGTTGGACGTAATGCTGGGATAGACCGTCTGACGCCGTATTCAGGAACATTGGGATAAATTTGTTCTTTGCAGCTGGAAGCTTTCCAAAAACGGAAGGGATGGGATTAAAACTGTATTTTGAAAAAAATCAGGATCTTGATGGAGATATTGTCTGGTGGATTATTTACAAATTTGACAGTCAGCTGGACTCCTATCTCTCTCTGCGAAACTCCGGCCTTAATCCATGGAAAAATATGGAAGAATTTCGTCCTATGCTAAGCTACGGCATGGTATACGGCGACGGAGCCGAAAGTGTTATTCCAAAGCTTCGTGTTCCTGCCAATCCCATGGGCGTAGTATCAAAAATTCTGGAAATTTAAAATCCTATATCAAGAACAAAGAATCCTGCAAGTAGGATTCTCCGCCTGCGGCGGGTCGCTTCAGCGATATAATTCCTCTCCGCCGCAGTGCGATCCTCTCGGAGCTTTTTAACTTTATAGGATGCAGTTTCCTATAAAGTTAAAAAAGGATCCTGTAGGCTGCAAGCAGGATCCTTTTTTTAATCAAGTTCTGTATTTCTATGCATAAAAAATGCCCAGAGCCGGAATCGAACCAGCGACACGAGGATTTTCAGTCCTCTGCTCTACCAACTGAGCTATCTGGGCGTGACACAAAAGTGTCTAGTTGCGGGGGCAGGATTTGAACCTGCGACCTTCGGGTTATGAGCCCGACGAGCTTCCGAACTGCTCCACCCCGCGACATTATCAATATAAAGTTGTATGAGTGGGGGAAGGTGGATTCGAACCACCGAAAGCACTGCTAACAGATTTACAGT
>CAOKOS010000026.1 GCA_948470255.1 uncultured Lachnotalea sp. | reverse complement strand
TGGCGTACAGAAGCGGCCCTCTGGATTTCTTCCTCTACGGAAACAAGCTGGTCTTTGCAGATGTAACCTTCAAGGAAGTGACACCGTTCAAACCCTTCCGCCCCGGAGAATACGGTTTTTACCTGACACCGGGCCAGGATGAGGAAAATCCTCTTCTTTCCATACTGACAGATGTGGAAGCCGGAACCATGTATACCATGTGCGTCATAAACGGAACCTGGGGACCCGGCGCCCTGGATGTGGTGGTACTGGATTACGATGATTCCGTTCCCAAAATCGAACCGCGATAACCCATGAAAATCCTGCCTGTACGGCTCGCCCGTTGCTTTTTATTTTTGGTTCAGCCGTACAGAAAGGATTTTATGCAGTCCTTTCAAACTGGCTGTTATAAAGCTCCGCATAAAAGCCTTCTTTTTGAAGCAGCTCTTCGTGGGTTCCCTGCTCAATGATGTCGCCGTCTTTCATCACAAGAATCAAATCGGCGTCCCGTATGGTAGAAAGCCTGTGGGCGATAACAAAGCTGGTACGCCCGCGCATCAGGTTGTCCATCGCTTTCTGGATTCTTTCCTCTGTTCTCGTATCCACAGAGCTGGTAGCCTCGTCCAAAATCAGGATTTTATTGTCTGCCAGAATGGCTCTGGCAATGGTCAGAAGCTGTTTCTGGCCTTGGGAAACATTTCCCGCCTCTTCATTGAGTTCCAGATCATAGCCATCAGGAAGGGTGGAAATAAAATGATGGGCATGGGCGGCCTTTGCCGCGGCAATGACTTCATCATCGGAAGCGTCCAATTTTCCGTAACGGATATTTTCCATAATAGAACCTTTGAAAAGCCAGGTATCCTGAAGCACCATTCCAAAAAGCTCTCTCAGTTCACTTCGGTTAAAGGAACGGATATCTTTCCCATCAATACGGATCGCTCCGTCATTCACATCATAAAATCTCATAAGAAGCTTCACCAACGTGGTCTTTCCGGCTCCAGTGGGACCGACAATGGCAATTTTCTTTCCCGCTGAGATCTCCGCGCTAAAATCATTAATGATGATTTTGTCAGGACGATAGCCGAATTTTACGTGATCAAAGGTCACATTTCCTTCAATTCCCTTAAGGGAAGCAGGGTGTTCTGCTTTCTGCCCCTCCTCCTCTTCTTCCAGAAATTCAAAAATACGTTCTGCTGCCGCCGCCGTAGACTGTAAAAGGTTGGAAACCTGGGCAAGCTGGGTGATGGGCTGGGTAAAATTCCTCACATACTGGATAAAAGACTGGATATCGCCCACCTGGATCGTCCCCCGTATGGTCAGAAAACTGCCCGCAATGGCCACTGCCACATAGCCTAAATTTCCCACAAACTGCATGACAGGCTGCATCATACCGGAAAAAAACTGAGACTTCCACCCCGACTGGTAAAGCATTTCATTTGTTTCATTAAATTCCCGTAAAACTTCGTCTTCCCGGTTAAACACCTTAATAACCGTATGTCCGCCGTAGTTTTCCTCCACCTGGCCATTGACGCGCCCCAGATATTCCTGCTGCTGGCGGAAAAATTTCTGGGAACGTTTAATAATAAACGAAATAAGGCCCATGGAAACAGGAAGGATTAAGAGTGCAATCACCGTCATCAAAGGGCTGATGGAAAGCATCATAATAAAGACACCGATGATCATGGTAATGGAAGTAATCATTTGGGTGACGCTCTGATTCAGACTTTGCCCCAAAGTATCCACATCATTGGTAATCCTGGAAAGCACCTCCCCATAAGTCCTTGTGTCATAATAATTCATGGGCAGACGGTTGATTTTTTCCGACATTTCTTTCCGCATACGGAAGCTGACCTTCTGGGAAATAGTTGTCATGGTAAAATTCTGGATAAAACTGCATAAGGCGCTGATTCCATAAAGTACAAGAAGAATCAGCAAAATCCTACCAATACCGGAAAAGTCAATGCCCGCCCCTCCTGAAAGCTTGTCTGCAAGCCCGTTAAAAATCTTCGTCGTTGCCTGTCCCAAAATTTTCGGGCCAATGACATTGAACACCGTACTGCCCACTGCAAAAATTAAAACTGTCAGGATTCCCCATTTGTAACGCCCCATATAAGAGACAAGCTTCTTCATGGTTTTTCCGAAATCCCTGGCCTTTTCCCCGCCTCCCGGGCCGCCCATCCTTCCATGCCCCATCCGTGGCACTGCCATTTTCTGAGCCGCACTTTTCGGAGTTTTTTCTGTCCCGTCACTCATGTCCAAATTCCTCCTTTTCTGAAGACTGAAGCTCTTCCTCTGAAAGCTGTGATTTGGCAATCTGCCTGTAAACTTCACAAGTTTCCAAAAGCTCTCTGTGATTTCCTTTTCCCACAATGCGTCCCTCATCCAGTACAATAATCTGCTCTGCATGGAGAATCGTACTGACTCTCTGGGCCACCACCAGCTTCGTGCTTTCCGCGGCATATTCGTTCAGCGCCTTCCGCAAAGCAGAATCTGTCTTAAAATCCAGGGCGGAAAAGCTGTCGTCAAATACATAAATATTGGGTTCCTTTATCACAGCCCGCGCAATGGAAAGCCTCTGCTTCTGTCCTCCAGATACATTGGCGCCGCCCTGGGCAATATGGCTTTCATATTTCTCAGGTTTCTCTTCCACGAAATCTGCTGCCTGGGCAACAAAAGCCGCCGCCTTAAGGTCTTCCTCGCTGGAATCCCTCTTTCCGAACCGCAGATTGGAGGCGATGGTGCCGGAAAAAAGGACACCTTTCTGAGGCACGAAGCCAATCTGTTCCCGGAGATTTTTTAAGGAAAGCTCCCGCACATCGACGCCGTCCACCGTAATTTTCCCCTCTGTCACATCATAAAGCCTGGGAAGCAAGTTCACCAACGTGGATTTCCCGCTTCCGGTACTGCCGATGAACGCAGTCGTTTCCCCTGGCTTTGCCGTAAAGGTGATGTCATGGAGCACATCGTTTTCGGCTCCAGGATACCGGAAAGACACATGATTAAATTCCACAACGCCTTTTGCTGTCTCAGGAAGCTTTTTCGGCGATGGCTTTTCGTGTATGGAAACCTCCGTCGTCAGTACTTCATCAATTCTGCCAGCAGCCACAGCAGCCCTGGGCAGCATAATGGATACCATGGTAATCATCAGGAATGCCATGACAATCTGCATAGTATAAGTAATAAATGCCATCATGTCCCCCACTTGGAGATTCCCTGCATCGATTCCATGGGCGCCGGTCCAAAGAATCAGCACTGTGATGCCATTCATAATAAACATCATGGCAGGCATCATAAAGGACATACACCTGTTGGTAAAAAGCATGGTCCTTGTCAAATCCCTGTTTGCTGTGTCAAACCGCGCCTCTTCATGTTTTTCCCTACTGAATGCGCGGATGACGGGAAGCCCTGTCAAAATTTCCCTGGCCACCAAATTGACCCGGTCCACCAGTTTCTGCATAAGCTTGAACCTGGGCATGGCCACCACCATTAAAAAGACGACTAAGAGGCTCACCGCCAGCACGGCCACTCCGATAATCCATGCCATCGAGGCTTCTGAACGAATCACCTTAAACAGGCCCCCGATGCCGATAATCGGCGCATATAATACCATTCTGAGCAGCAGCACTGTCACCATCTGTACCTGCTGGATATCGTTGGTACTCCTGGTAATCAAAGAAGATGTGGAAAACCGGTCCATCTCCCCGCCGGAAAAGGAAATCACTTTTTGGAACACTTGTCCCCGGAGTCTTAATCCAACACCGGCAGCTACCCGGGAAGCAATGAGGCATACCAGTACATTGGCGGCCATGGCAAGAAGCGCAATCCCAAGCATTTTGAGTCCGGCCAAAAACAGGTAATCCGTCTGCTTTTTGGCCGTATTTATGCCAATGGCTCCATATTCCCCTTTTACATAGGAAATTCCCATCTGGTTTAAAATCGAATCTGAAAGAGATGCCGTCTTGCTTTCTATTTCCTCAGCGATTTCATCCAGCTTTTCCCTGGGAAGATCAGATACGTCCATTCCCATCTGGTTTGTGGCCGTCACAAGGATCTCCGCCCTGCTTAAAATCCCGTCCAGCTCTTCTTCCGCCTCCCGGGATAAATTATTTTTTATGAGCAGCGGCTCTTTTTCCATGGCCGGGTACTGTTTTTCATATTGCCCATATTCTTTTTCAGAAAAATTTTCTCTAGAAATCAGAGAATAAGAATTTTCCACAGACTGCCGCTGGCCGTCTTCCAGAAAAAGAAGCAGTTTTTCCATCTCAGACTGCCGGATAACTTCCGGCGCCGTATGGGAAATTCCGCCCTGCTGAATACCGACGTCAACAATATCCGAGGTATACTGCGGAAGCGATAAATCGCAGTATGCCTGCAGACATAAAAGCGCCAGAATCAGAAACGCCCAACCCGCCGACTGCCTGAGATATTTCAAAATCTTTATCATAATTGTCGTTCTCCTTTAAGTCTCCTGTGTCTCTCTTTTCCGTCTCTTAGAACTTCATTTTAATGAACCCATTCCCTCCTTCTGTCATTTTGCCAGCTCCTTTTTGACGCAAGCAAGAAATCCTTCCATCAGTTCTGAAAGCATTTCCATGTTTTCCCTCCCCATGGAGTTTATGATATTTCTTATTTTCTGATCCCGGTATTCCCTCTCCTCCTTCAGCCTTTCTGTCCCAAGCTTTGTTAAATTCACATAAACCACCCGCCTGTCCCCTTTTGATGCCGTCCGCATGAGATAACCTTTCTCTTCCAGGTTCCCCAGCATCTTCGATACGGCCGGTTTACTCAACATCCCCCCTGCAGTCAGCTGTGACGGCTTCACCCCCTGCCCTTTTGGGTTTTCTTCCAAACAACGCTCCACCTGGATTAACATCATCATTTCCGCCGGATTCAGCTTCAAAAACATTTTCTGCATACAAATCATCCGGTGAAGACGCTCAATCTGTTCAAAAAAACCATGCCCAAGCCTGCATACGGCATCCATCCCCATCACACCTTTCCACCTGAAATAATTAACCAGGTAAATCATTAACTCAAAAAATTATTATAATAAGATTCTGTGGAAAGTCAATGTACTTTATACTTTATTTAGAATAATTTCCTATTTGAACCTTAACCAAAAACAGTGCCTGCCGCCGTCACAGTAGCCGCCAAGTCGCTTCTGTAATTTTCTGCCATATGGTTTAAACTGTTTACCACTACTCCGTCCTGCCCCATTTTCCCGGTGGCATGGACATACTGAAGTCCTCCGGTGTAGAGGGCCATATGGCTGGGAAAATATAAAAGATCCCCCGGTTTTATTTGGCATACAGGAATTTCTTTCACAGGATAGCCTTCTTTGATTTTTGAATCCCGGTAAATATAAATCCCATGGAGCAGGTATACCATGGAGCAAAGCCCGGAACAGTCAATCCCCCATGGTGTTTTCCCTCCCCACCGGTACGGGGTATGTAAATAGGAAAGGGCTGTCTCCACCAAGCTTTTCCTCAAAGCTTCTTCTTCCTGTTTAATGGAATAATGGGTTGCAGGAAGCGGCCGGATCTGCGCCGCCCGCATATAAGCCCCCCTGCCGTCGATGAGGCGGACAAGCCTCCACCCCGCCTGCCCTTCGCCAGGCGCTGCCGCCACGATACTGCCTCTTGGAAGTGTAAATAAAAAAGGATTTTGATATCCGGGCATCTCATACACATCTGCAGATGGGGAACACACCACATATTTGGACAACTTCTGCCATTTTCGTATACTCCATTCATGACATTCCAGTCCCTCCGTTTTCACATACCCCTGATAACCGTATGCCGTTTCCACAGCCGCCCAGCTTCCTTTCGCCGTTTTTTCCCGAATCAGTACCTCCATTCCATAAAGCGCTTCATCCACTGTCTGTACTTCTTCAAGTGGACGCTCTTTCAGCCGCAAAAGTGGCACATTTACAATTCCAATATTATTTCGCATGGTTTTTCCTCCCTCTGCCTGTCCGTTTTTTAATTAAAACATTCTATGAACCGTAGCCAAAGGATATACCACTCCAAAATCTCCTCTGAATATTATAAATAGGAGAACTTTTTTACTTTATAGGACGCAGTTTCCTATAAAGGAAAAACAACCGGGGCAAACTGCCCCGGCTGCATTTTCTCTTATGGGATTTCCCGCCATGCTCCAAAAACATCTTAATCCTCTCCGTTGGCCGAAAGGCTGCAAGAACCCCCCTGCTACTCACCGTTTTCCAAAAGATACGGCGTCACCTGGTATACATAAAAATTAATCCAGTTATTGTAAAGGGCGTTTGCATGCATCCTCCAGGACAGGCATGGCCTGTTTTCCGGGTTGTCCCCGGGATAATAATTTTTCGGGATAGCCGTATCCATGCCCTTGCCCTGGTCGCGGCGGTATTCCCCGTCCAGGGTAACACGGTCATATTCCGGATGGCCCATGACAAAAATCCGCCGGCCGTCCCGGCTCTGAACCAGGAAAATCCCCGCCTCATCGGACTCTGCCAGAATCATCAGATCGGAACATGCCGTAATATCTTCTTTTTTCACATACGTATATCGGGAATGGGGTGCGCGAAAGGTATCGTCAAACCCCCGGACAAGCGGGACCGTACGGTCAATAACCCGCTGCTCATAGATTCCAAACAGCTTTTCCTTCATCTCATGCTTTTGAATCCCATAGTGATAATAAAGCCCCGCCTGGGCGCCCCAGCAGATATGGACTGTGGAAGTCACATGTGTATCGCTCCAGTCCATAATCTTTTCCAGCTCCTTCCAGTAATCCACCTCCTCAAACGCCATCTGTTCCACCGGCGCCCCGGTGATGATCATCCCATCGAATTTTTGCTTCTGGATGGAATCAAAAGTCACATAAAACTGATTCAGGTGGCTTAAAGATGTGTGGGTGGACTCGTGGCTGGACATATGAAGAAATGTAATATCCAGCTGGATCGGCGTATTGGAAAGGGCGCGGAGAAGCTGCGTCTCCGTCTCTTCCTTCACCGGCATCAGATTCAAAATCACAATCTGAAGGGGGCGGATATCCTGGGAAACGGCACGGTTTTCATCCATCATAAAAATATTTTCTGTCTCAAGGATTGCCCGCGCCGGCAAATCATTCTGTACTTTAATAGGCATAATCTACTCCTGTTCCGTCAGTTCAAGAAATTCCTCTTCTGTAATAATGGGAATCCCCAGTTCTTTTGCTTTTTTATTTTTAGAGGAACCTGACATGGGATCATTGTTAATAAGGTAATCCGTCCTGGCTGTCACGGAACCTGTCACTTTGCCGCCCAGGGATTCAATCAGGTCTTTCAGCTCTTTCCTGTTTGAAAAATGTTCCACTGTCCCGGTAATGACAAATGTTTTTCCGCCCAGAACTTCAGTGGCCGCTGATGGCATTTCGTCATGAAATGTCACCAGCTCAAGCATTCGGTCTACCTCCCTGTTATTCCTCTCCGACTGAAAATATTGAAAAATGCTGTCGGCAATCACCGGGCCAATTCCTTCTATCTGCTCAAATTCCTCCCTGCTTCCATGGCGGAATTTTTCAAAATCATAGTCGAAAGCCCGGCATAAAATCCTGGCGCCCGCGGCTCCGATGCCTGCAATTCCAAGGCCGTAAACGAATCTTGCCATGGTGGTATCTTTTGCCCTCTCCAGGGATTTCTGAAGATTTTCATAAGACTTTTCCCCAAACCCTTCCATGGAAAGTATCTGCTCTTTGTAATCCTCCAGATAAAATAAATCTGCAAATCCCCGCACAAATCCGGCATCCACAAATTTTTCCAGTGTGGCTTCGGAAAGCCCGTCGATGTTCATGGCATCCCTGCTTACAAATAAAGAAAAACCTTTGATTTTTTTAGCCTGACATTCTGGATTGGTACAATATAAGGCTTTCACGTCGTTCTCCTGGCGGATTTCCGTGGATCCGCCGCAGACGGGGCACACATCGGGGATTTTGACAGAACCGCTTTTCGTCAAGTTCTCCGCAATCTGAGGAATGATCATATTAGCTTTATAGACCGTGATCTCATCCCCCTCCCCCAGCCCAAGGGATTCCACAATACTCACATTGTGGACACTGGCCCGGCTGACTGTCGTCCCCTCCAGCTCCACCGGTTCAAAAACTGCCACTGGATTAATGAGTCCTGTGCGGGATGCGCTCCACTCAATATAAGAAAGGCGGGTCAGCTGGATTTCATCCGCCCACTTAAAAGCAATGGAATCCCTGGGAAATTTCGCCGTATGGCCCAGGGAACGCCCATAAGCAATATCGTCAAAAATCAAAACCAGGCCGTCGGAGGGCAAGTCGTTTTCCTCCGTTTTTTCCGCAAATCCTTTTACCACCTCCGCCACGGTCTCCCGGCTGACCCTTTTATACTCCACCACATCAAAGCCCTGTTCACGGAGCCACAAAAGCTGCCTTTCCCTGGAATTTTCAAAATCTTCCCCCTCTGCCTTCACCAGGGAAAACCCATAAAACCTCACATTCCGCTTCGCCGTAACCTCATTATTCAGCTGGCGCACCGACCCGCTGCAAAGATTCCTGGGATTCTTATATTTAGCGTCCGCCTCTCCCAGCTCTTCATTGATTTTATAAAAATCAGAATAGGAAATGACAGCTTCCCCGCGGATCACCAGTTCCCCTTTATAAGAAACAGATAAAGGGACGTTGGCAAAGACTTTTGCGTTGTTGGTAATGACTTCACCGATTTCTCCGTTCCCCCTGGTGACCGCCTTAAAAAGCTGCCCTTCCCGGTAAGTGAGCACAATGGTAAGGCCGTCCAGCTTCCAGGAAAGAAGCCCCTCCTTGTCACCCAGCCATTTTGCCAGGGCGCCTGCCTCCTTTGTCTTATCCAAAGAAAGCATTGGGCTTTCGTGCGCTTCTTTTGGAAGCTCGCCCAAAAGCTCATATCCCACCTGAACCGTGGGGCTTTTTGACAAAATCACCCCTGTCTCTTTCTCCAGGGCCAGAAGCTCGTCGTAAAGCCGGTCATATTCATAATTGCCCATGACCTCCCGGTTTTCCTGATAGTAAGCTTTCCCTGCTTCCCTCAATATGGAAACCAGCTTTCTCATCCGTGCAAGCTTTTTTTCATTTTCCATGTTTCCCCTGCCTTCTGCCGTCTGTTTCATTTTTTCTGCCTCTATCCCTGTAGGGCCTTCCGTCGGAACCTGCAAGCAGCCGGGTAAGTTTCTTCATTTCTTCTTCTGTGGCCTCCCTGTAGCTGCCGGAAGATATGCCGTCCACCACAAAATCCATCACACGGACCCGCTTCAAAGACACCACCCGGTAATCAAAGTATTCACACATTCGCCTGATCTGGCGGTTAAGACCCTGGGTTAAAATCATCCGGAAACTTTTCGGCCCTGTTTTTTCTGCCTGGCATGGCGCCGTCACCGTCCCCAGCATGGGGACGCCCCGCCTCAGCGCTTCCAGAAATCCTGCCGTCACCGGACGGTTTACTTCCACCAAGTACTCTTTTTCATGAGCGTTTCCCGGCCTGAGGATTTTATTCATCAAATCCCCCTGGTTGGTCATCAGAATCAGCCCTTCCGATTCTTTATCCAGCCTCCCCACCGGGTACAGGCGGACAGGGTAATGAACCAGATCCACGATGTTTTTCTCTCCCTTAAATTCTGCAGTGGTACAGACAATCCCTGCCGGTTTATTTACCAGAAGGAGCACGGGCCGCCCCTTTTCCCCCACAAGTTCCCCATCCACATAGACCTGCTGCCCGGGGAGGATTCTCTGTCCCATAACTGCTTTTTCCCCGTCCACAGTAACCCGCCCTGCCTCCAAAAGCCGGTCGGCCTCCCTGCGGGAACAGACCCCTGCTTCACTGAGATATTTATTTAAACGAATTCCCGGCTGTTCCATATTTCCTCCCTCGCTTCAAACACAAAGCTTATTATATCTGTCAGAAGGAAAACCGTCAAGTAAACGATACTTCCCCCGTTCTTCGCCCTTACAGATTTTCATACCATTGGTTTAATTTTTGATTCTATATACTGAATTTCTTCCTGTGTCAATCCATATTTTCGATATAGCTGAGAATCAATATCCCTTATATTTCTCTTCCAATTTATATCAGAGCCCTCAAAAAAATCCTGTACGGGAATAAACCTGTATGTTTTTGCTGTCCCATGCTGGCTTATTTTTGCAAGACTCAATAAAAAACGGGCAAAATGTGTTTTCAAATAGACAGCCAGGTTCCATGCCGACTCTTTATCCGGCGTCAGGCCTATCCCGGCAACCAAAAAAGTCTCTGTACACACAGTTCCCGGTTCTGCCACAAAAGTGTTTTGGTTATCATCATTCAGCTCCGTACCAATATTATTTGCATATGGCATCAGTACTTTCCATCTGTCAATCCACTCTTTATGAACCTTTATACACTCTCTTTCCACATACCCTTTACTTCGTGCTTTTCCGAAACACTGAACCGGATTTTTCAACTCCTGATCCGAACTGAAAAAAGCATTTGATTTGATAAAATTCCCATCAAGCCCAAAAGGCCTCCGGGGAGAAATATATTCCGCCATTACAGGTTCTTCCCTGCACATGATTTTATTGAGAATTTCCACCCCTGTATTATCTCTCACAAAGATATCTAAGTCTCCTGTCCGCAAACTCCGGTATGAACATTTTTTTAATCCATTGCCAATGTGGGAGACGACCTTTACCTGCGAAATTCTGTTATCATACTCTGCGTTCCAAAGAAAATAACAGATACCTCCGCGGTTATTGGTATCAGGAAACAATTCCTCCGGATGAAGAAAATCATCCAGTTCTTCAATGTGCTCATCACCCAGCATTTGATTTCTGAAAGTGTCCAGCCCTTTTCCTCCTGCATACCAGCGGGACGGCGTAATCATGGTAATCCGTTTTGGAGACAATGCTTTTGACATCTCGACAAAATTATGATAAATAGGTTTTGCACTGGCTTGTGCTCCTCCGTCGCTGATTTGATAAGGAGGATTTCCAACAATCGCCTCAAATTTCATTTCTTCACCCTTTTCTGTCTGGTCTGTAAGGCTGACATCACATAACTTTTTCTTTTGTTTCAAAATCTGCGATATTTTTTCATAATCTAATCCATCGGACAACTTCCCCTCCCTGTCAGCGGTTTTAACTGTTAACAAATCATAGGAAGTAAACTTTTTTGCAATACATTCCGTATCCAGCCCCATCATCGCGTATATTTTTCTTGTAAATTCATAAGCCACAGATGATGTGGGAATTGACAATACAGAAGATGTTATCTCATCTGTGCAAACTCCAACTTCCCCTGCACGTTCGCAAACTGCAATCGCAAATTCACCGATTTTACTTGCAATATCCAATATAGCCGTATTTTCATGTTGTAATCGTAAAAAACTTTCCTTAGGCAGCAGTGCGACCATATCCTTTGCCGCTTCAGGCGGTGTGGGCACTTCTGATTCCGAAAGCTTCCCAAATTTATTGATCGCCCATGCCGCCCGTTTGGACGGTTCAATCTCTTTATCATGTGACAGAATATTCATATTTTGTATTTTATAATCAAGCTGGCTCAAAATAAAAGGATTTATATTCTGCTTTATGGATTTCAGTACGTTTTTTTCCAATAAAAGATTCCTGGCGATTCTCCTGTTATTTTCATTATCAAATATATCCAAAATATCGTCTATGGATCTCAATACAGAATCAGACAGAAAAGCAAAAAATAAAATACGTGAATAATACATACGAAACTTATTTTCCAGTTTCTGGCGTTCCGTATCATCCTCTTTCTCCTCCCCGTTTATACCTGGGCTGTTTCCTCTCTCTCCGTCTTCCTGTTGATCCTTTTGATTCGTTTCATCCGTATCTGTCGTTAAATCAGCATCTTCACCACCATAAGCTTCTGTCTCAAATCCTTTTCCGGATCCCAGTTCCGCCTGTCTTTCGATTGCCGATTTTATAATTTCAATGTTGCACAAAGACAAGTCCACCGGAATCTCTCTTGCTTCATCAATAACACTTCTGTTCCTGGAATAAGCGCTTACTTCATTTAAAATATCCGTACATTCCACCTGGGAAATCTTATTTTTATTCATTGTGATAATCGGTGAAATACGAAGCTCTTCCCTGATACGTTCTTCGAGTTTTTGATTTCCCCCTTCCTCAACATTCATATTATATACTAAGGATTTTTGCTCCTGCATAATGAACATACGATGCGGGTCAAAGTCCACCAGCAATGTCTGAGGTTTCATGTTGAATTTAATGATTTCCCCTGATTCGTCAGTATAAGTTTTTATATATTGATTCTGCAAGCGGTAAATAGCCTGGTCGTATTCCTGCGGTGAAGCTGTATCTTTTAAAAACAGCATCGTATCCCATTGTTCCACTGTGCTGCCAGTAAGCATACGATTAACCGTTAAAGTGATGGTCTTTTCTCCCTTTTTCTCACAGTTTGTAATTTTCCTCTTTACTGCCTCTACGCTTTTACACATATTGGGTTTATCTACACCAGATATGTTTATGATTGTATAATCCTGGAGATTTTTAAATGTCTCCCTGTTATTCATAAAAAGGGTTTCCAGCGCATCACAAGCAGCACAATATGGCAGAACGCACACCATATGGCGGCACATGTTTCCTTTTTTTATTCTGTCGTAATCGAGAAATCCAAAAAGTTCCTCATCTTCTTTGCTTCCGTCTATAGCCTTAAAAAGATCAAGGACTTCCTGCTCATAAACAAACTCCCTGTGGGAACCATCTGCCGCCTTTTTAAGTGATTTCGGTTTGAAAAGAGCAGAAAAGGCATAAGTATTCCCACCTGACTTCAGCATTTCCAGCCGTGCCTGGGCGGCTTTACTCGGCTTGAAAGCGAATCTGACCATTTGAGGGAAACCATAATAAGGATTGTCCCATTCTTTCACTTTATCTGAAAGCATGTGATCCATATCCCATTTTTTCTGATCTGCAACAATATCTGTAAACTGATAAAAAGCAACGATATCCTCTTTGCAAAATTCGCTTCCCATCAAAATACGGTATGGGGTCCCTGAAAGATGAAGCCTGACTCTGGATTCCAGTACTTTCAGATGTTCATCTGCTATTTCGTAATCAATGTAATCGTCATCTGCATATTTTTCAACAACATCTTTTACATAATTACTGTCTCTGATAATCTGTCCATATTTTTTAGCCCGCGCCCCATAATGTGTTTCATCAACAATAAGCAGATCTATGGTGTTTTCAAATATTTCCTGATGCTTTTCCTTGATATGTTCTCCTTGCAAATCCTGCAGCGTAAGAAATACCACAATACCTTTCCCAGAATCCAGCGTTGATTTTATAATGCCTTTGCAGCCTGTAAGCCCTGCACTTGTTAAGAAGCTGTAATCCTTATTAAAATTATCTGCCTGCTGCACGGTTTTTTGCCATTCCCCACATACGTCTGCTTTTGCCGATACCACCAGAACTATTTTTGCACCCATTCTTTTTGCGCAGCACAAAGACGTAAAGGATTTGCCAAAACGCATAACTGCATACATTAAAAGGTTCGTCCTTCCGCCCTCTATTGCCTTCATAAAATTATCCACTGTTTTCTGCTGATTGGGGCGTAACGCCCATTCCCCTGTGGAAGCATATGTATAAGTTTCCGGCAGCCGCTTTTTCGTACTGTAATACTGATATTTTTGAATCCGCTTTTCAAATTTTTCTTTAATATCTTCTATGGCTTCTGCAACTTCGGCAACAGCCGTATCCTTAAAAAATTCTCTCGAATAGGCAGTCCCTTCCACATCTTCCGCCTGCAAGCGTTTTTTCCCCAGATCCTCCTCCAAATATTGATGAACCGCATAATCCCTGAAAAATATCTCATCATTGATCACTGCCTTTTCCCTGTATTCTTCTTTCAGGGTCGGAAAATGCCGCTTCCATTCCTCCAGACGCACAGAAACAGGACGATAAGTATCTCCCACTTTCAGATAACCCGGTATTTCTTCAGCGGAAAATGCATAAATATGTGGCTCAACTCTTCCTATAATCAATTTATCCAGTATTTCCATATTTTCAGCCATCACTGCACCTCCGTCTGCACCAACGCCCGGTATTCCACAATCCCTTTTTTCTTCCAGCGGACTGCCCTCCAGTCTTTTATAATACAATATCGGGAAGACGAAGCCTTATCCTCTCCATTGTAATACGGAACAGTAAAAGTCAATCCATCCATCTGCCATATGTTCCAGGAAATAATCACTGCAATTTTCTCCAGTTCGGAAATCGTCGGTTCTCTGTGAAACTTGTCCTTTAAATAATCAATAAACGTATTCAATAAATTTTCCCGCGCCAGCAGCAGGCTGTCCCCCTGGTATTCAAAACCATAGATACTCTGATATGCCCGTATCACCCACTGCATCCATTCTTCTTCTGAAGCCGTATTTTCATGGACCACACGTAATTTTCTGTCAAGAAGCCCGATACGTTCGGCAACAGGAATTGCCGCCGCATCCACAACATCATATCTGCTCACAAGATAAGGCGCTTCTCCACAGGTGATCTCCAGCCTGGGGTTGTCAACATATTTTTTCCAGGTTTTCTTCCCCTTCTCTTCAAAAAAGATTTTATCGGCATTTGTCTTCCATTTTTTCCCCGTCTCCCGATTAAATACTCCTTTGCGCCCAAACCATGCATTGTCTATTAAATTATTTTGAGCATTGCATATCCAAGAAGGTGTAAAGACTTCCGCTTTATCCTTTGTCCTGTTTAATCTCCTGTGGCCGTTTTTTGCAGTACGCGGCCGGATTATACTGTCATTGGCCCCGGAAATTAAACCTGGACGGATTTCACATTCCGGCCTGTATGAATCACCTAAATCCTGATAATCCTCCGTGGCCCAGACAATATTTTTTCCTGAAGTCCTGTCCTTAAGGAGAATATCAAGAATCCGCGGCGAATAACTGATCACGTCATTCACTTTTATGTCAACCACATTTTTTATCACAGCTATTCCTCCGTTTTCATAAATAACCCCTTTCATTATGCAACAAAACTGCTTTTTTTACAATACTGTCGGTTGACTGGGACATACGCGCTCCACTTTGCATCATTTGGCGGTTTTTCAGCGTTGTACCCTTGCGCCCGCGCCGCCCATGACCGCTTCCACTTCTTTTTTACTGACCATGGTGGTATCACCAGGCGTCGTCATGGCAAGCGCGCCGTGGGCCGCTCCATAATTTACCGCAATCTCTGCGTCATCTGTCGTCATCAGCCCATAAATGAGGCCGGAGGCAAAGGAATCGCCGCCGCCTACCCGGTCCATGATCTCCAATCCCTTATAATCATTTGCTTTATAAATCTCTCCGCCTGCCCAGCAGATGGCGCTCCAGTCATTGACTGTGGCCGTCTTTACCGTCCGGAGAGTTGTGGCTGCCACTTTGAAATTCGGATACATTTTTGCCGCTTCATTGATCATCTTCCTGTAACCATCCAGGTTCAGCTCCTTCAGGTTTTCATCGTTCCCTTCAACTTCAAAACCCAGACATGCCGTAAAATCCTCTTCATTTCCAATCATTACATCCACGTAACCTGCAATTTCTTTATTGACTTCCTGGGCCTTTGCCTGCCCCCCGATGGCGCTCCACATGGACGGACGGTAATTCAAATCATAAGACACCACCGTCCCGTACTTTTTCGCCGTCTTAATGGCCGCTAGGACTGTTTCACAGGACTGCTCGGAAAGCGCCGCGTAAATGCCTCCTGTGTGGAGCCAGCGGACCCCCACTTCGCCGAAAATATAATCGAAATCGAAATCCTCCGGTTTTGCTTTGGAAATCGCCGTATTGGCCCTGTCTGAGCATCCCACCGCCCCGCGGATTCCAAAACCCCTTTCCGTAAAATTCAGGCCGTTTCTGCATATACGCCCGATTCCATCTGTCTTCATCCACTTAATTAAAGAAGTATCCACGCCTCCCTGCAAAATGAAATCCTCCATCAACATCCCTATTTCATTATCTGCAAAAGCCGTAATCACTGCCGTCTTCATTCCAAAACAGCGGCGCAGTCCCCGCGCCACATTATATTCTCCGCCGCCCTCCCATGCGCGGAAAGAACGGGCCGTGCGTATTCTGCCTTCCCCCGGGTCCAGCCGAAGCATAACTTCCCCCAAAGACACTGCATCAAATCTACACTCTTCCTTTGGCCGCAACACTAAATCCATTTCATCTGCCTCCTCTATTCTCTGTCTGATACTTTCATAAACGGCCTTCCGGCCTTTCGGAAACTCTTCCCTTCTATCACACTGCTTCCAGAAACTTTTTGTCAGCTGCGGATTTCCTTCACTAGGGAAACTGCTTCCTTTGTCAACTCCCGGATTTTTTCAAACTTCCCTGCCTTAATCAAATCGCCTTTCACCATCCAGCTTCCGCCGCAGGCAATAACCTTGTCACAGCTCAAATAATCCTTTAAATTTTTTACGCCGACACCCCCCGTGGGCATAAACTTCATCATGGTGTAAGGCGCCGCCAAAGCTTTGATGGCCGCCACTCCGCCAAACTGCTCCGCCGGGAAAAACTTCACCGCCTTGAGCCCCCGCTTTACTGCCTGGGCAATCTCCGAAGGGGTAATACATCCCGGAAAAACCGGGATTTTCTTTTCCAGGCAGTAATCCACGATTTCAGGGTCAAATCCAGGGCTTACAATAAATTTTGCACCTGCACATACAGCCCGGTCCACCTGCTCTGTGGTGAGGACAGTCCCCGCCCCCACCAGCATATCTGGATACGCCCTGCTTATCTGGACAATGGATTCTTCCGCCGCCTCCGTCCGGAATGTCACCTCCGCGCAGGGAAGCCCGCCTTCCGTCAGGGCTTCAGCCAGAGGAAGCGCAGCTTCCACATCATCCAATACCACCACCGGAACTACGCCAAGTTCCTGAATCTGTTCCTCCATTGTTTTCATCATGATTTCTCCTTCTGAAAATTCACTGGTCATATTCCAGGTATGCGCCCTTCATTGGGCTGGCCGCCAGTTTGCTGAACAGGCGCAACACTCCCTTTTTATACTTTGTCACAGGAGGCTTCCAATGTTTTCGACGCTCTCTAAGAACTTCCGCCACTTCTTCCATGGTTTTCCTTTCTCCTGCAATGCCCACAATATTAAGTTTCCGCGCCATCACATCAATCTCAATCAGATCTCCCTCTTCCACCAGGGCGATGGGGCCTCCATCCACAGCCTCCGGGCTGCAGTGTCCGATCACCGGCCCTGTGGAAGCGCCGGAAAAACGTCCGTCCGTGATCAGTGCAATACTCCGGCCAAGTTCTTTGTCGCTGCTGATGGCCTCAGAAGTATAAAACATCTCCGGCATACCGCTTCCCCTGGGTCCTTCATAGCGGATAAACACCGCATCGCCTTTGTGCACTTTGTGGTTGAGCACTGCATCCAGACATTCCTCCTCACTGTCAAAAGGCTTTGCCCGCAAAACCGCCTGAAACATCTCTTTCGGACAGGCAGTATGCTTGATGACAGCCCCCTCCGGAGCCAGGTTTCCCTTCAGGACGGCAATACTGCCATCTGTTCCGATTGCCTTGTCATAAGGGCGGATTACATCCTCTCTGGACACCTGGACGCCATAGCGGCGGCCAAAGTCCCGAAGCCACTTATCGCAGCCCTCATAAAAACCTGTTTCCTTCAGCTCTTTCAAGTTTTCCCCCAGAGTTTTCCCCGTCACGGTCATGGCATCTAAATGCAGATGCCCTTTGATCTCTTCCATAATGGCGGGCACACCGCCGGCATAGTAAAAAACTTCCGCCGGCCACCGACCCGCCGGACGGATATCCAGCAGATAATGTGCCCCCCTGTGAAGCCTGTCAAAGGTATCTCCCGTGATCTCAATGCCAAACTCGTGGGCCAGCGCCGGTATATGGAGCAGGCAGTTGGTACTTCCTGAAATCGCCGCGTGGACCAGGATGGCATTTTCAAAACTTTCCATCGTTACAATATCACTGGGACGCATATGGGATGCAGTGGCAAGCTTTACAGCCTGTTCTCCCGCCCGGCGGGCATATGCCAGAAGATCCGGACTGGAGCCGGGCAGCAGGGCGCTTCCGGGAAGGGCAAGCCCCAGCGCCTCCGCCATAATCTGCATAGTGGAAGCCGTACCAATGAAAGAACATGCCCCGCAGCCGGGACAGGCATTGCACTTTGCCCAGTTAAGCTTCTCTTCATCGATCTCGCCCCTCTGGTATTTTGCACTGTACATACCAAGCTGCTCCAGCGTCAACATTTCCGGCCCCGCATTCATGGTGCCTCCCGGCACCACTACGGCAGGAATATTGACTCTGGCTAATCCCATCAGGTTCGCCGGCATCCCTTTATCACAGCTGGCCAAATAAACCCCTGCATCAAAAGGCGTGGCATTTGCATGGATTTCGATCATATTGGCGATCATTTCACGGCTGGCCAGACTATAATTGATACCGTCGGTCCCCTGGCTCTCACCGTCGCAAATATCCGTTGCAAAGTATCTGGCTCCATGGCCTCCGGCAGCCTCAATCCCCTTTCTCACTTCCTCCACCAGCACATCCAAATGGCCGCTGCCCGGATGGCTGTCTCCAAAAGTACTCTCAATCAATACCTGGACCTTACCTAAATCTTCCGGCTTCCAGCCTGTCCCGATTCTCAAAGGATCAAGCTCCGGCGCCAGTTTTCTCATTTTCTGGCTCATCAATTCCATAAAAACCTCCTGCCTTTCCTGTACTGTTTACTGTCGGTTGACAAGGGTATACGTCCGCATGATTTGACGGCAGCCTTACCCTCTCACACAAAGAAAGAAATAACCAGCGCCACCACAAATCCTGTGCCGCCCACCAAAGTTTCCATAATGGTCCAGGTCTTTAAAGTGGTTTTCTCATCCAATCCCACCAAAGATTTCACCAACCAGAAACCAGAATCATTGAAATGGGAGCATACCGTCGCCCCGCCGGCCACCGCCGCAGTGACACATGCAAGGTACATGGGGGAAAATTCGGCAATCCCCGGCATGGAGGCCACGATGCCCGCGGCCATGGTCATGGCCACTGTTGCAGAACCCACACAAATACGGACAAGTGCAGCCACCAGAAACGCCACCACCACGAGTGGAAGCTTTGCCGAAGACACTGCATTTCCAATCACATCCCCTAACCCGGAATACTGGAGCACATATCGGAGGACGCCGCCGCAGGCAGTCACTAAAAGAATCAGCCCGGCAGGCTCCAAAGACTTTGTCATGATTTTTTCAAGTTCTGCCAGACTGTATCCGTGCCTTGTCCCCAGAAGGAACATGGCGGCTACCGTCGCAATCAAAAGCGCCATGAATGGCTGCCCCAGGAAAGACAGGACATCCTGCGCCCCGGAAAGGGCAGGAATCACACCTGCCAGAGACTTTAATACAATAAGCGCCAATGGAATCAGGATAATCCCAACCACCGTACCAAAACCCGGAAGTTTGGATTCATCGAAGTCCTCCTGGTTGGCCACGTGCGCCGGAATGGCCACATCATATTTTTTGCCACAGAAAAACCCCCATACAGGGCCTGCCACAATCATGGCAAAAACACCACAGAAAATCCCAACCAGAATCACCCATCCCAAATCCACTCCCAGCATGGTCGCCACCAGTACAGGGCCGGGTGTGGGTGGAATAAAAGCATGTCCCACAGCCAGTCCGGCAAGCAGGGGGATCACATAAAACAAAGAAGAACGCTTTGTCCTTTTTGCCAGGGAGAAGGCCAACGGAATCAAAATAATCAGTCCGGCATCAAAAAACACGGGCATTGCAATGATCAGCCCGGTGATCCCAAGCGCCCACGCTGCTTTTCTGTCGCCAAATTTGTTCACCATGGTGACAGCCAGTGTCTGGGCTCCTCCGGAAACCTCCAGAACCGCGCCGAACATGGAACCCAGTCCCACCAAAAGCGCAATGCCTTTTAACGTATTTCCAATGCCGTCGTCCACAGCTGTGACAATATCGCCAAAAGGCATACCGGCAATCAGCCCGATGGCCACTGCCCCAATCAAAATCGAGATCATGGCATGAATCTTAAATTTAATAATCAGTACCAGTAAAAGCGCCAGGCCCACAAGGGCCGCAATGACTAATCTGGCCGGATCAAGTGTTACGGCAGCTTCCATTACAAGTTCTCCTTCATAATTTTTGCTTTTCCTTTATAACATCCAAAATCCATCCATCTTTTGTACATTGCGTTTTCACACACCATAGTAGTATGGTTTTTCTGTCAGATTTTTAATCCCCTTTCGTCAACAAAACTGCTTTAAAAAATCCTCTTCTTTCCAGTTCTCCCTGCGCCGGCCCGCAAAATACCTGCACCTCACGCATAAAATTCCATCTGGTTTGGCCGGACGGTGATCACACGCCCGTTTTCCTCCTGGATAATCGCAACGGTATTTACATGCACCTGTCCGCGATACAGTTTGGACTCCAGGCCCCATTCCAAAAATTTTCCAAATTCAAACTCCACTTTTTTCTTCCCTTCATAGTAATATCCTTTACATTTTTTCATGATTTTCACCCCTGTTTAGAACATCTGTTCTTTTTTATTATTGTATCTCTGCCTGTTCAGAATGTCAATGGCCTTTTTCAAAAAACCGTTGACAAACGCATGTTCGGTATTATATAATTCTGTCTACACCGGAAAGCGGCCGCGAAAAATTTTTAAAACAAAAGAAAGAGGTGATTCTTATGACAAGTGGATCCGGTTTGAAAATTAAGAATATAAAGGCAGCTACTTTATATGGGTATTCCCTCGGACTCCGGGACAGATACGACTACACAGAATCCCGGTTCCACCCGAGCCTGTTCAGTCTTTATATGCAGAAAAACGGGCTGCGGCTTTCGGAAAAAGACTGTACACAGGATATCATTTGCCTGGACTTTGATTTCGGTTTCCCCTCCTATGAAGAAGAAAACCTGCGGCTTAAAAAGCTGCTGAAAGCAGCGCCCGATGAATCAGCTGCCGCGCGGATCAAGGCTCTCATGGAAAAAGCCGCTCAGTCAAAGGAAATCTACGAAAAAAAGACAAAAGACGAAATACGCAGGGAATTTTACGAAAAAGGCATCTCCCTTTCAGGATGGAAATCCTCTGAAGCCAACACAGACGGCGCCCCCGCTTCCTATCGTATGCTTTACCGGAATTCTTCCAAAGCCAAATCAGGCCAGACTATGTTTATCAATGCAGACCTGTATGAAAAAGCTTATGACTGGATTACCATGGGGCTGGGAAAGAAAATGCCGGAGAAAAACGCCAGGATTGTGGAACTTTCCGCCTATGCCCCCCTCGTGACCAGCACCATCCTGGATACCCTTCACATCCCTGTGGAAAATATCCTGATTCTTAAGGACCAGGAAAGTTTTTTCCAGACCATAGCGGATGTGGTACGGGCGGATGATACTGGGCCTGTAAAAAAATGCCTGGTGGAACGCTGTAAAACCCAGGTCAAAAATATCCTCTGGGACGGCATGGCCCTGGTGGAGTCTGACCTGTTTCCTTCCTGGATCAACGGAATGGGACTTCTTCGGAACCACTTTTTCAAAGCCTGCGGTTTCAGGACACGTATCCAGAAGTTTTTCAGGGACTGGTGCCAGAAAAACGGACATGACTACGAAACTTATGAGGTAAAAGACATGTTCGGTGTATTCCACAGGCTGAAAGACATCCAGGTGGTCACCACGGACAATGCTGTCAAATGGAAAAAATTCACAGATCTCATGGGCGGTTCCCTCCTTTCGGCCTACCGTTACTGGTGCACACGTGTAAATGCCGACGGCTCCATGTTCGGCATTGTAAAAACAGACCATGAAAGCAAGCTGGGGGACGTCCAGCAGATGAGCTATCAGATGGTCAATACCCTCCCCTGTTCAAAGGAAGATATGAAAGATATTGCAGGAACCAGCCTCCGCTATGTGGAAGCCCTGAAAAATGACAACCATGAGTTTGAAAAATATCTCCGAAAAAACGCCACTGCCGTCAACCATTACGAAATGCTGGCGGACCTGTACCGCCGTAATCCCGACTTCGGCTCTTCCAAATGGTTCAAGATGGAAAAGACAAAAATCATCAACAGCTACGTCTTACGGCTGCGAAAAGGAAAGATCACGGTCCCGGGGGATAATCTGACCATCTGCGGAAATCCTTACGGCCTGCTGCTTTACTGTGTGGGAGAAGATTTCACAAAAGATCCTTCCTTAAATTATGAAGCAGGCGCCATCCAGTGCTTTACAAAACGTTTTGAGGACGGGGCCTACCTGGCCGCTTTCCGCTCCCCTCATAACAGCCCCAACAATTTGATTTTCCTCCACAACCATTACAGCCCCCAAATGAATTCCTATTTTCCTTTCGGGCGCGGCATCATTGCAGTCAACAGTATCAAAAGTGACGTCCAGGACAGGGGGAACGGCCTTGACTTTGATTCGGATTTCTTCTTTGTGACGGACCATCCGGCCATTACCGCCGCCGCACAAACCTGTTACCAGAAGTTTCCCACCGTGGTAAACAGGCTGAAGGAAAGCGGCGTCACCTACGAAAACACTCCTGCAGAATATGCCCGTATGGACAGTAAATTTGCAAAATCCCAGCGCTATATCGGAGAGTCCAGCAATCTTGCACAGCTTGCCATGACATATTACTGGACAAATCCAAACCAGGAATTATACGACAGTTTCATTATTTTAGCCGTGCTGGCGCAGGTCATCATCGACGGCTGCAAGCGGGAATACGAAATCGATGCCCCGGCAGAAATTGAGCGGATTAAGCGGCTGGTTTCCATGAATCCCGCCAAAGCCTCCGGCACAGACTCTTCAGATATAAAAGGCCGCTGCGATTTTCCAGAATTTATGCTCTATACAAAGGAGATCCCCCTCACCAGAAATGGATCCGCCCTCCCCGATTCAGAAATACGTTCCAGGAAGGAACAGCTTAAAAGCCGTATTAACCGGCAGCTGGTCTGCCCCATGAACTGGCTGCAGGAATGTTTAAACAAAATTCCCGGCTCAAAAAGGGGGAAAACCATGGACACCGAAGCCTTCTTTGTCAAACTTCCAGGTAAAGCCAACGACCGTCAAATGTCAAAAATCCGCCGGCTGGTGGAAGAATATGACCGGTATGTAAAAGAAAACCGCTGCTTTTTCGATACGGAAGAAGGCATGTTCTCCTTTTCTGAAAAAACGGAACAGTTTATAGAGGAAATCGGAAAAATAAAAATCAGAAACCCGGTCACAGTCAACCGGCTGGTGGAAACTGCCCTGGGCCTGGATAAACAGACAAACAGCGTCCGCCGCTACAAAGATGCCACCAAATATACCAGGAAAATGCTGAACCTGTTATACAGGACAAACAGAGAAAGTTTTCTGGAAAGCTTTCTGCCATCCCAGCCGCAAATTACGGAACATCCGTTCTGTTCTCCTGAGAAAACCCTTGATTTTACTGAGGTTTCGGCCTCCTGATAAAATCCCTTATATGAACAGGAACATTTGTTTGGCGCCTCATCCTTATCTCTCCGCCGTTTCCGGGACATGCCGGCATCCGGAACGGCGGTACTTTATAAAGAACCGGGAGGTGATTTCTGATGGCAGACAAAACAGCCATCGTTACCTACAAACAAAAGATCTTACGTGATCTTCTTTACAATGAAGACGATTCCTTAAGTTGTGCGCTCATCGCAGCCATCGATAAAACTTATCTCGAAAACAGAGACGGGCTGATCTATCAAAATATATTTCCACACTTAAGGTCTTTGGAACTTCAGGCTGAGGAGCCATGCCTCCTCACTTTTGCTGTCGACATGCCGGAAACAGAATCTAAAAACCCACTTCTTAAGGACATGGCGATCACTTTCCATGTGACCGTCCGCCCTGAACAGATGCGGATGTCTTCTGATACGGCCACGGCGCGAACAGATCATATCGCTTCCATCCTGTCCGGGATTTTTGGCCAAAATCCCAATTACGGAGCCAGTCCCCTGGAATACGTTTCCGATCTGGAAAGCATCCTGCCAAACGGATGCCCTGTCCGTACCCTGAAATTCTGCTGCCGGGAGATAGATCGGCTATGAACAGGTACGGCATTGATGAACTCACCCATGTGATCGGAGGAAAAGGCTATCGGATCAACCAATATCTGACAGTCTTTAATCCCAGGATTTATGAAATCATGGATTTCGGGGAAGAACTCTACTATCAGGCGCTGAACCTGTTCACAAGGAAGCCTTATGATATCGCTGTGGAACTTGATGACAACGGCATTGATTACCAGACGATGACAGACTATGACCTGTTCTTTGAGTGTGCCTCCCGGATTTCTCCTGAGCTTTCCTGCATACTATTTGGGAAAACCGACTTCACATCTTTTCTGAAATATATCAGCGAAAAGGACGGAAAAAAACTTCTGGTAAGCCAGTCCACCCCCGATTTTATCATCGACGAAGCCATTTACCGGCAGATATCCACTTATCTGCGGTATGTCCACTTCATCAGTGAACAGGTGGAATATGACGTGGGGAATAAAACCGCCAAACGGTTTCTCATCGACCGGATGCGGCGGAAACAGAAAAAACTGGCCCGAGAATACCAGGACGGCAAAACCGGGAATAAATCCGGCATATCCAACATGATCAAATACTGCGTCAACAGTCCCGGCTTCAAATATGACTTTACGTCTGTCATGGAGCTGCCCTTAAGCCTTCTGTATGAATCTTATTACTTCATCACCTACGGCAGGGAACGGGACCATGTCCTGTCCGGTATTTATCACGGAACCATCGACAGCAGCAAAATGAAAGATAAACATATCTTAAACCTGATTCCTGACCTGCACAGATAAGCAGGTCCTTTTTTACTTTATTAGACACATCGAAAGGAGAAAAACAATGAGTGTAAATTCTAACAAGTATATCGTACAGAACATGGAACGCATCAGCTTTTTTGACCTGGATACCGGAGTATGCCAGTTCGTAGTGGACGACCTCCAGGAAGCGACCATGACCAATGAGCAGGAAACCGTGTACGCAACCGGTAAAAACGGTGTAAAGATCGGTTCTGCCGACAGAAACAAAGCAAGCAGGATCACCGCCACAAACGGTTCCATCGTGGACGGTGTTATGGCTATGCAGGTGGGTTCTGAAATCGTACAGGGCGCTACGGTTGTCCCCAGGCATTTCTTTATGCTCACCACAACAGACGGCGTAAGCGCCGATGTAGCCATCAAGCCGATGGGCGCTGTGGGGAATGAGATCCCCTACATCTACAAGAGAAATGCCGACGGCACTGTGGGCCGTTCCTATCCCATTGCTGCAACGGCTTCTGATGAAACATTCCAGTATGACCCTTCCACAAAGAAGCTGACGCTTCCCACCGGGGCCTTTACCGCCGGGGAAACTGTTTATACCTTCTATGACATCGAAGTCAATGATGCCAAGAAGATCAGCAACCAGGAAGACAGATTCTCCGCCACTGGAATGTTGGTGGCTGACTGCTTTGCCAAGGATATCTGCACAGAAAAGAGCTACTATGCAAAAATCGTTTATCCCAAGGCAAAAGCGGCAGGCAACTTTGACCTGGCTTTTGGAAACGACCCTTCTGTCCAGAGTATGGAGTTTGAGGCTCTTTCCGGCGGATGCGGTTCTTCCGCCACAAAGAGGCTTTGGGATTTCATCGTATTCGACGAGGAGGATGCCGTCGCCCTGTAAGCCGGCAAAAAATGGCCATGAAAGCGAATACCATCTGCAAATATTCCAAATGCAGCTTAGGTAAAGACGGTGGCCGGAAAAAATATTACAGCTGCTCCTATTGCGCGGCCACGGGAAACTGGAGAGCCCTGGCCTGCAGCAGGGAGCATTATGAATTGTATATCAGGGAAGTCCTGGCTGCCCGCAAAAACGGCGCAGTCTGGGAGCTTCTCCCGGAACGCACCGATCTGACTGCCGAAGAAATAAAACATTTAAAAACCTGCTCCCGGGAAGAACTCCTCTCCCGCACCAAAAAAGAACTGGGGGAATATGCAGATTACCTGAATGAATCCAGCCTTTCCGACGTAATCGAAGCAGTCAACCGGGAACTGGAATAACTCATAATGCTGAAGAAAGGACTGGAAAAATGAAACATATAGAAATGATACAGGTATTTATATCCGGCGTACTGGCTTACATCAGCGCAAAGCTCGGCTTCTTATTTCCCGTGCTGCTCCTCCTGATGGGCATGATGGCGGCAGACTACGTCACCGGAATGATGGCCGGAAAAGTGGAGGCGGTAGACCACCCTGAAAACCCAGCCTATGGATGGAACAGCAAAAAAGGCGTCAAAGGAATCATTAAAAAAGTGGGTTACCTGTGCGTGATCGCCGTAGCCATGACAGCAGATTATGTCATTGTGAATATGGCTTCCTCCTTGGGCTATGAGATGCCTGAAACAGCAGTATTCGGCTTGATGGTGACAGTCTGGTATCTATTAAATGAGATGCTGTCCGTCATTGAAAATGCCGGGCGCATGGGCGCGCCGGTGCCGGCGTGGCTGTCAAAATACATCGCCGTACTGAAACACAAAGTAGAAAAAACAGGAATGAAAGGCAGGGATCAAACATGAAAATCTTACTGATTTCCGGCCACAGGCCGGGATATAACTCCTGCAAAGCGACAGGGGTAAACGAAGGGGATCTGAATATTGACCTGGCAAAGAGCCTCCGGACATTTTTATCCCCCTGCGCAGAAGTAACCGTATACCCCTATGAAAGAGATATGTACCTGGACAACAAAAACGGCTGTCTGAAAGTAAACCTGAAAGACTACCGCTACATCTTTGAGATACATTTCAATGCCGGAGGAGGCAGGGGAACCAGCGTCCAGCTCCACAACGCCTACAAAGGCGGAATTTCCGTGGAACAGGCCATCGTAAGAAATGTGGCGGCCATAGGTTTTAAAAAGCGCGGAGACGGCGGAATCGTGCGCCGGGACGATCTTCTGAACATGAACACAGCCCTGAAGCTTGGAATTGATTATGCCCTGATCGAAGTCTGCTTTTACGACAGCCCCTCCGATATGGCATTGTATAGAGAAAACAAAGAAGCCGTTTCCAGGGCCATCGCCAGAGGAATCATTGATGGATTCGGCCTGGAACCCCGCCATGGAGAGCCCGCCGCCGGCAAAGAGGAACACCGAAGCGCAACTGTCACAGGCTGCTCGTCCCTCAATGTCAGACGTACACCAAACGGAGCCATTCTGGGAACAATAAAAGGCGGAACCACTGTAAAGATTACCGGAACGGGCAAAGACCCCGACGGCGACGTCTGGCACAAAATCGAAACCGGCGGCCTGGCCGGATATGTCTGGCCAAAATACCTCCGGTAATGCTCCATTTATGCCGTCGACCGGCAAGGATGCCATCCCGGCCGTGCCCTTGCCGGCCGGCGGTATCCTGCTGCCTTGGCCTTCTCAATCTCACCGGCATATTCATTTCTTTTTTATCCTGCAGGGGAACTTCGCCCCTGTATGGCAAAAGTCCTCCCAGCCCATACGGAGGGCTATTTTTAAAATCAAAAACCGAAAGGAAAAATATATATGGATAATTTACTATTGACACAGGCAAAATCAGATGAAACAAAATTAAAAGAAACGATCAATGCCCAACTCGACAGCGTTAAAAACCAGCTGGATAAATTGGAAAGCAGCTTCAGATCCCTGGGACTGGCCGAAGATACGGTGCGCCAGAAAACCGCCGGCGTCTTAAAGGCTTTTGATTCTTTTAAGGAACGGGTGAATCTGACCTTTGATAAGGATAGCTGCCAGGATTTAATCTCTTTAAATGATACGTTAAAAAGGGAATTGGATGTATCCAGTAACGAATATGATAAGCTGCTGGCCCGTGCCAGTGAGGTTATGTCTGTCCAGCAAAGATTGTCTAAAGCAGAGGAGTTTGAAGAAATCGCGGAGGGTTTTCAAAAATCTGAAACTTCCATGGGAGGTATGCAGAAGCTGGCGGTTTCCTTCAAAAAAGAAATGTCCCAGGCGGCGCAGGCCCTGACCCAATGGCTCTCCCTCAGTTCCGGCCTCTCCTTCTTAGTTTCCAAAGCCAAAAGCGCCATTTCTGAATTAAAAGGGGTGGATACCCTTTTAACAGAAATCGGGAAGTCAAACGCGAAACTGTCGGATTCAGATTTAGACAACATAAGAGCCGATTCTTTTGAGGCCGCGGGGAAATACGGTAAAAAACCGGCCGACTATTTATCGGGCGTCCAGGCAGCCTCCCACGCCGGGTATGAAAACCCAGGGGAAATTGCCGAATTGTCCCTGGCGGCGCAAAGCGCCGGCGGTATGACGGCGGAGCTTGCCAATCAATATATTATGGCAACAGATAAAGCATATAAGTTTGGCGGTTCCGTTGAGAAACTAACGGAAGTTTTAGACGGCAGCAACTATATGGCAAACCACAATGCCGTCCATATGTCAAAGCTGGCAGAGGGGATGTCTGCCGCCACTTCCACCGCCGCTTCTTTTGGCGTAGGCGCCAATGAGGCTGCCGCCGCGCTGGGAACCATGATTGCGGCCACCAATCAAAGCGGCTCAGAAGCCGCCAAGGCTTTTAAAACCATTTTGCTGAATCTCCGGCAGGTTGCCGACGAGGAGGAAGGCATTGACGCAGAAGGCCTTGCCAGATATGAAGAGGCCTGTAACGCCTTAGGCGTTTCTTTGAAAGAAACCGTAAACGGCGCAGCCTCCCTAAGGGATCCCATGGAGGTGTTGAAGGAACTGTCCGCTGAATATCAGAAGCTGGGCGAAACAGACTCCCGCAGGACAGACTTACTCCGTTCCGTCGGCGCAGAGCTGCCCGCAACCCAGCTGGACGCCCTCCTTCGCCAGTGGGGCCTGTACGAAACCATGCTGCAGCAGTATGAAAACGGCGCAGGTTCCATGGCTTTTGAAGCAGGGAAAACGGCAGATTCCTGGGAAGGCTCCATGAACCGTCTGTCCAATACCTGGGCTGCCACCATTGGAAATGTTGTAGATTCCGATGGGGTTGCCGCTGTGATTGACGGTTTAAACGGGATTCTTTCTGTTATTAACAGTATTACTGATAAATTGGGTTCATTGGGAACCATTGGCGCCATTGGAGGAGGATTATTAGGCGCAAAAGGGCAGGGTTAGCAAATAAACATTTAACGCAAATTGTGCGAGGCTCTGTATATACCCCGTGCCAGGGCTAAAACCCCTGGGTAAAACACTAAGAACTATATCGCAATATATAGGAGGGTATATTGGCAAAATCAACTGCGATTGCTGCATCGCAGACCTCTGATATGACTGTGTGTGGACTACGCAGTTTCCAGATATCGTGAGAACTGGACCAGGACAAAAATAGCTCATGTGACTCGTCATGTAGCATGATGACTTAATTTGCAGAGAGGCGTACTGCTCTACCGGGTAAGTGCCGCTCCCATCGACTACCAAGAGGGCGTAGGTATATTTTCCATATACCCACGAAGGCATAGTCAGACACCTATCATTGAGTGTGATAGTGAAAAAGTCCACCGTAACTATGCGGCGCGTAAAAAATAGTGTATCTCTATGATTTCTCATTGGATGGCTTCCAAAAACATGAATGAGAAAACAGAGGTAACAAGCTTCTCTTTCCATCGGATAAAGGTAAATTTCTTTCAGGGCGGCGCCTGGAATAGAATCAATAACTAAAACTCTAGGGTTTCCACTTATGACCGCACTTAGAACACCGATTGACTGTGCTTCCAGAACCAATAAAACCAGTCAAAAGTGAATACCCCCTCTGCCCTGCTGTTATGTTGGTTGAGCCACATTTGGGGCATTTAACCGTATTGCTTGACTGTGCTTTGTTATTCTTTTGCTGCTGCACTTGAGTTTTGAATTGGCTCATTTTTAGTTGATATTCAATGGGATCTTTTTCTTTTAAGTCGACCATAGCTTGAAGAAAAGCATTATCTCCAGAAATATCACATAGTATCCAAAAATCATCATATGGTAATGACGTTTCAATAAAATTACCATTACAGTTATTAACTCTATGGATTAAATCAGAACTGCTATCACAAGCTCCTATTTCTCCACATTTATCACATTTTACAACTATTCTACTCATAATCACTTGTCTCCTTATTTTTTGTATATAATATCATGTATATTTTGTAATTTGAAGTTATAAAATATATTTTTAGAAATTTTGCTCACACAAGTTTCTAACGAAAAATTAGAATTAGGTGGGATATTTGATAGTTTAAAAGCTGACTTAAATAAATACAAAGAGATGATTGATGGTTTTATGCGATTAACTTATCTTTACCTAAATACAAAGATTCTAATACTGGCAAAGCAAATTGGGACGCAATATCCAAAGCGATCGAAGGCTGTGACGAAACCGCCCTCTCCTACTTCAAGACCCTTGATGATGGAAACGGTACAATCAACAACCAGTCTGCTTCAGTAGAAGGCTTAGAGGCGCATTTAAGAAAAACCGGTCAGTCATTCAGCTTCGCCGCAGCAAAAGCAACGCTCTTAAACACAGCGCTAAACTCAGGAATCTTCTTAGTTGCTTCATTGGCAATTCAAGGCATAGCAAAAACATTTGATAATTATATTCACAGAGTAGATAATGCCAGAAATCGTACTGACGAGTTATTTTCTGAGTTCAGGCAGATGAATGATACTCTCGACGGACACAAGAATCTTCTCCTTTATGCATAAAGACAACAGAAAAAATGCCAAAATAATTTTAATTATTATCAAAGAAAATTTTTAATGATAGTATTTTTGATGATATTCTCAACTATGATAATGGAACAACAATGAATATATTAACTCATCAGATATTTATTGCGCAGGCAAATTTCTTTCAGGGAGGCGCCTGGAATAGAATCAATAACTAAAACTCTAGGGTTTCCACTTATGACCGCACTTAGAACACCGATTGACTGTGCTTCCAGAACCAATAAAACCAGTCAAAAGTGAATATCCCCTCTGTCCTGCTGTTATGTTGGTTGAGCCACATTTAGGGCAATATACTTGTTTTTTTTCTTGTTGATTCACTTGACGTTTCTGATCTAATTGGGATTTAAACTGAGATAATTTAAGACCATACTCAATAATATCTTTTTGCTTAAGTTCAATCATTGCATCAATGATTTCTGTTGAATGGGTAACATTGTATATGGTAAGAGCATCCTCTTTACTGATGAGTGGATGAATATTCATCTCCTCTATCATTTTATTTTTTTCATAATCAGACATTTTGATATATTCATCTTCTGTTATACTGAATACTATCCTGTCACCGCCACAAAAACACTTTCTTGATCCTATCGGTACTAAGCCTTTTGAACCACATTTAGAACATATACTCGCTTCTAATGCCATAATAAAGCAGCCTTTCATTTTTAATATGTTTTTATAAAGGAAAATTTTTAATAATAGTATTTTTGATGATATTCTCAACTATGATAATGGAACAACAATGAATATATTAACTCATCAGATATTTATTGCGCAGGCAAATTTCTTTCAGGGAGGCGCCTGGAATAGAATCAATAACTAAAACTCTAGGGTTTCCACTTATGACCGCACTTAGAACACCGATTGACTGTGCTTCCAGAACCAATAAAACCAGTCAAAAGTGAATACCCCCTCTGCCCTGCTGTTATGTTGGTTGAGCCACATTTGGGGCATTTAACCGTATTGCTTGACTGTGCTTTGTTATTCTTTTGCTGCTGCACTTGAGTTTTGAATTGGCTCATTTTTAGTTGATATTCAATGGGATCTTTTTCTTTTAAGTCAATCATTGCTTGAAGAAAATTATCATCATCTGAAATCTTTGAAATGATTAAATAATCATCAAACCTTATACCTGTATCAACCATTAAACCATCACAACCTTTATATCCATCAACTAAATAATCATCATCACTGCATACACAAAAGCGTCCACATTTATTACATTTTTTGACTATATCACCCATTTACATACCTCTGTCTTTTTATATTATATTACCACAAAATTAGTGACTTCTCTACATATTGGAAAAAAGACAAGTTTAATTGGGACACAATATCCAAAGCAATCGGAGGCTGTGACGAAACCGCCCTCTCCTACTTCGAGACATGATGATGGAAACGGTACAATCAACAACCAGTCTGCTTCAGTAGAAGGCTTAGAGGCGCATTTAAGAAAAACCGGTCAGTCATTCAGCTTCGCCGCAGCAAAAGCAACGCTCTTAAACACAGCGCTAAACTCAGGAATCTTCTTAGTTGCTTCATTGGCAATTCAAGGCATAGCAAAAACATTTGATAATTATATTCACAGAGTAGATAATGCCAGAAATCGTACTGACGAGTTATTTTCTGAGTTCAGGCAGATGAATGATACTCTCGACGGACACAAGAATCTTCTCCTTTATGCATAAAGACAACAGAAAAAATGCCAAAATAATTTTAATTATTATCAAAGAAAATTTTTAATGATAGTATTTTTGATGATATTCTCAACTATGATAATGGAACAACAATGAATATATTAACTCATCAGATATTTATTGCGCAGGCAAATTTCTTTCAGGGAGGCGCCTGGAATAGAATCAATAACTAAAACTCTAGGGTTTCCACTTATGACCGCACTTAGAACACCGATTGACTGTGCTTCCAGAACCAATAAAACCAGTCAAAAGTGAATACCCCCTCTGCCCTGCTGTTATGTTGGTTGAGCCACATTTGGGGCATTTAACCGTATTGCTTGACTGTGCTTTGTTATTCTTTTGCTGCTGCACTTGAGTTTTGAATTGACTCATTTTTAGTTGATATTCAATGGGATCTTTTTCTTTTAAGTCAATCATAGCTTGAAGAAAATTTTTATCGGTTGATATATCTTCGATAATATACATATCATCACAAGATATATTAACCTGTTCAAGAATTCCGTTACAATTAAATGCTTTATGAATAGTTGCTGTTTCATCACATGTCATATATCTTTCACATTTCTTACATCTTTTAATTACATTCAAAGTAAATACCTCCTAATTACAAAAATCATATCATAATTTATAAGTAATTGGAAGTTATTTATATCTAAAATCTGTTTACGCTTGCACAAATAACAGATGGTGGTATTGGACTTGGAGGAATCTTTGATAATCTAAAAGTCGATATTAAAAAATATGAAGATATTATACATCAATTCTCTCAATTAAATTTAGAGTCTTCAAACTATAGTGATGATAATGGCTATAATTGGGACGCAATATCCAAAGCGATCGAAGGCTGTGACGAAACCGCCCTCTCCTACTTCAAGACCCTTGATGATGGAAACGGTACAATCAACAACCAGTCTGCTTCAGTAGAAGGCTTAGAGGCGCATTTAAGAAAAACCGGTCAGTCATTCAGCTTCGCCGCAGCAAAAGCAACGCTCTTAAACACAGCGCTAAACTCAGGAATCTTCTTAGTTGCTTCATTGGCAATTCAAGGCATAGCAAAAACATTTGATAATTATATTCACAGAGTAGATAATGCCAGAAATCGTACTGACGAGTTATTTTCTGAGTTCAGGCAGATGAATGATACTCTCGACGGACACAAGAATCTTCTCCTTTATGCATAAAGACAACAGAAAAAATGCCAAAATAATTTTAATTATTATCAAAGAAAATTTTTAATGATAGTATTTTTGATGATATTCTCAACTATGATAATGGAACAACAATGAATATATT
>CAOKOS010000025.1 GCA_948470255.1 uncultured Lachnotalea sp. | reverse complement strand
CCTATGTGCTGACCAACTGCCACAACAGCCTTTGTGCGGTGGGCGGCACCATCAATGAGGATGACCACATGTTCGGCCTTACGTGTGCGCAGAAATACGGCGGTGTATATGTGCCGCCCCATCAGGCGGTGATTCATCAGTATGCCAGGGAGATGCTGGCGGGATGTGGGAAAATGATTTTAGGTTCCGACAGCCATACCCGTTATGGCGCCCTCGGTACGATGGCAGTGGGGGAAGGCGGCCCGGAGCTGGTTAAGCAGCTTTTGAACAAGACTTATGACATCAACATGCCTGGTGTGGTGGGAATTTATCTCACAGGAAAACCGGAGAAGGGGGTTGGTCCCCAGGATGTGGCTTTAGCCATTATTGGCGCAGTGTTTGAATGTGGTTATGTAAATAATAAAGTAATGGAATTTGTAGGACCCGGCGTCAAAAATTTAAGCGCAGATTTCAGGATTGGCGTAGATGTGATGACGACAGAGACTACCTGCCTTTCTTCCATTTGGACAACGGATGAGAAAATACAGGAATTTTATGAAATTCATGGACGTTCGGAAGAATATAAGGAGCTGAATCCCGGTGCGGTGGCTTATTATGACGGAATTGTGGAAGTGGATTTGGGCGCGGTGAAGCCTATGATTGCCATGCCTTTCCATCCCAGCAATACGTATACCATTGAAGAAGTCAACAGTAATCTGAGGGACGTGCTGGCGGATGTGGAAAAACGGGCGAAAGTAAGCCTGGGCGGTGCGGTAGCTTTCTCCCTGGCGGATAAAGTACGGGACGGAAAGCTTTATGTGGAGCAGGGAATCATCGCCGGCTGTGCAGGCGGCGGATTTGAAAATATCTGCGATGCGGCGGATATTCTTGATGGGGCCAGCATCGGAAACGGGGCATTTACTTTGAGTGTGTATCCTGCCAGTATGCCCGTTTATATGGAGCTGATCAAGAACGGTGCGGCGGCGAAGCTGCTCCAGACGGGGGCGGTTATGAAGACTGCTTTTTGCGGCCCCTGTTTTGGCGCAGGAGATACGCCTGCCAATAATGCTTTCAGTATCCGCCATTCCACACGGAATTTCCCCAACAGGGAAGGCTCCAAGCTCCAGAATGGACAGATTGCTTCTGTGGCGCTTATGGATGCCCGCTCCATTGCGGCCACAGCGGCCAATAAGGGCCGCCTGACTCCGGCTACAGAGCTGGATGTGAATTATACAAAGCCGAAATATTATTTTGATAAGACCATTTACGAGAATAGGGTATTTGACAGTAAGGGCCAGGCGGATGCTTCCACAGAGATTCATTTTGGACCCAATATCAAGGATTGGCCGTCCATGTCGGCGCTGACGGACAACCTGCTTCTTAAAGTGGTGTCCGAGATTCACGACCCGGTGACAACTACAGACGAGCTGATTCCTTCCGGAGAAACATCTTCTTACCGTTCCAATCCGCTGGGGTTGGCGGAATTTACCCTTTCCAGGAAGGATCCGGCTTATGTGGGACGGGCCAAGGAGGTGCAGGCGGCAGAAGAGGCCAGAAGAAACGGAAAAGCCCCCTGTGAGGCTCTTCCTGAAATCCGTAAGGCCATGGATTCGGTACGGACAAAATATGGGGACGTAGGCGGGGAGAACACAGGAATTGGCAGTACGATTTTTGCCGTGAAGCCCGGGGACGGCTCCGCCAGGGAACAGGCGGCTTCCTGCCAGAAGGTATTGGGCGGTTGGGCCAATATTGCCAATGGCTATGCCACGAAACGTTATCGTTCCAATTTGATTAACTGGGGAATGTTGCCGTTTTTGGTGGATGCAGGAGATCTTCCCTTTAAAAATGGCGACTGGATCTTTATTCCGGGAATTAAAGAAGCGGTGAAACAGAAAAAGACAGAGATCCCTGCTTATGTAGCAGGTGATGGCATGAAGGGATTTGTGCTGAAACTGGGAGAACTGACTGACGATGAACGGCAGATTATCCTGGATGGGTGTCTGATCAATTACTATAGGGAATCATAAAAACAAAAAAAGCCCCCCGGCCGGGGGCTTTTTTGTCGGATAGGGAACTGCGTTCCCCATCCGATAAAAACCCTCTGGGAGAAGCGCGGTTCGCGGAAAAAAATTTTAAAGAAAATCGTCGATATCGATGCGCCCGTCGCCGTTTCGGTCCATCATTCCACTTCCATTGGAAAAGATCTCACGGCCTGCAACGCCTTTGCGGGTCCGCTCTTCTTCGATCAGATTGCTGAGCATTTCTTTGACAGCCCTGCTGTGTTTAATGTTTTTAAGGGTCAAGACAGGGTCAGAGGAATCTGTGGTCCGCAGCGTAATGGTGCCGGTGCCGCAGAGGCGGTTTCCGAGAGTCCGCGTCAGGGAGATATCCAGAATCCGGTACAAAAGGCACTCATGTTCATCCTGCCTGAGAAGGCCGTGGCGGCAGTAAAGACGGTTGTTGGCGATATAGTATCGGTCAAAAGAAAAAGGAAACCACAGCACATGTCTTCTGTCCTTCCAAACTTCATCCTGTTGTTTTTTCATAAAGCTCTCCTTTCATTTTACAGCTGTCCACTGCGGAAATTTGAATTTTTTAAAATTCACTTTTGTTCTTTGATCCAGTTATCCATATAAGCTTCAATGGTGGGAAAAGCGCAGGGTCCCATATCAAGAAGGAATTTATGGAATTCTTTCAGATTAAATTTTTCTTCCAGCTGGTCTTCGGCTTTTTCACGGAGCAGTAAAAACTCCAGATAGCCTCCGTAATATTTCAGATAATAGGCAGGCTCGCTGACGATCAGGTCATAAAGTTCCTGGACGGCTTCTTCTCCGAGATCGCCAAAGTAAGAGGACAAAAGCCCCCGGATTTCTTCCGGCGTATAGCCTTCATAGTGGATTTTCAAATCCACAAGGGCATGGACCGCTATGGAAATAGAAGAATTCAGCCGATGGAGCCGGGCGATATTTTCCGATTGGGCCATCAGCTTGTCATTCATGGCGTAGGATTCATGTTCCACATAAAGGCCCCAGCCTTCAGAATATCCCAGATAGGAGAGGAGGCTTCGGAGGGGGTTGGAAAATGTGGCATGGGCATAAACCATCTGATAAAGGTGGCCGGGATAACCTTCATGGGCCAGGGTGGAAAACAAGGAGTTTTCATCTGTCTGGCTGTTGTTGATATAAATGGTGTTTTCTTCTGAAAGGTCAAATGGCGGCGTCATGTAAAAGGCCGGGCTGGTGCTGGCCTCCATATATTTGGGAACGTATTTAATTTGGTAAGAGGCGTTGACAGGAAGCTCCGGATAATCTTCTTTCATGGCTTCTGCCAGATATTCCAGGATTTCTTCGGGGGTCCGGTCCTCTGGGATGGAACCGTCAAAGCTTTCTATAAGCTCAGGGGAAGCGCTCATGATCATCATCATTTCTGTGAGGTCTTTTTGAATTTGGTCTTCCACCAGGGCAAGCATCTCTTCCGGCGTATGGCCGGAACCTACCATACTTTTTAACAAGTAGGCGTAATAGTCGCTGCCGCCGTCGGTATGGCAAAGCCCCTGGACATTGGTTCCTGTTCCGCGGACTTCCTGTAGGCAGCGGCCGATTTTTTTGTAAGAAGGAATAATCTGCTCCTTCAGGATGGTCTGGTTTTGCTGGATATAGTTGGCTTTTTTGGAATCGGAAAGGTCAGAAAGCCCTCCCAGGCGTTCTTCAAAAGAAGTGAGGAAAATATTATTTTCCCCTGAATTTAAAAATTCCTGGACGCTTTCAAAAACATCGTCGATGGTGGTGTCGGGCATGGCAAAGCCCCTTCGGGAACGGGCCTTTTCAAGGGCGATCAAAGAATCGACGTAGTCAGGGATGAGGGTTAAAAGTTCCAGATAATCCAGGACATCCCTCTCACGCCGGAAAGAATATTCTGCCAGGGTAATGGAAAGGTTGGACTGGAACCCCATAATGGGAGAAAAAGGTTCATAAAAATAATAAAAATCATCTCCCTCCAGAGAGGTGTTCAGGTATTCTTCCAGAACGTCATAGGTGAGCTTGTCGTCGGAAGGAAGAAGTTTATAATCTATGGCGTTGAGTTCATCCAAAACTTCCAGGATCTGGTCATAGTCTTCTTTTTCGGAACTGGGGCTGACTGTCGGAAGGGCGACTTCATAGTCGGTAATCCCATAATCCTCAGGATAGGCCAGAGTATAATGCAGGTTGATGGTGTTTGCAAGGAGTTCTGAACGGAACAGATCCTCCGAAAATTCTGTAAATCGCTGATGCTCAGCCTCATTATCCTGTGGAATCTGGCTGGTGCCGCAGCTGCAGGTGAATAAAACGACAGCCATAAGAAGGGCCAGCAGGCGGGTAATTCGTTTTTTCATAATTTCCTCCGGGTTGTTTTTGGTTTCTATAAACCATATTCATCTGTAAGACAGAATAGTCGTCCAAATTCATTATAGACGATGGAAGGTTCCTGTACAAGGAAAAAATTCTCACACAAATGATACATTCTGTAGTATAATGAAAAGCAAATTGATTTCAGGGAAAAATCCCAAATAGAAGATTCAGTATGTTATGGAGGGACATTCATATGGCAAAGAAACCTTATTATATGACGACAGCGATTGCATATACATCAGGCAAGCCCCATATTGGAAACACTTATGAGATCGTCCTGGCGGACAGTATCGCCCGATACAGGAGAGAACAAGGCTATGATGTATTTTTTCAGACAGGAACGGACGAGCATGGGCAGAAAATTGAGCTGAAAGCCCAGGAGGCCGGAGTGACGCCCAAGGAATTCGTGGATAGTGTGGCGGGAGAGATCAGAAGGATATGGGATTTGATGGATACTTCCTACGACAAATTTATCCGCACGACCGATGGAGATCACGAGGCTCAGGTGCAGAAAATTTTTAAGAAGCTGTATGACCAAGGAGATATTTATAAAGGATATTATGAAGGGCTTTACTGTACGCCGTGTGAATCCTTTTTCACAGAATCCCAGCTGGTGGACGGGAAATGCCCCGACTGCGGCAGGGAGGTACAGCCGGCAAAGGAGGAAGCGTACTTCTTTAAGATGAGTAAATATGCCCCAAAACTGATCGAGCATATCAATGCGCATCCTGAATTTATCCAGCCGGTATCCAGGAAAAATGAGATGATGAATAATTTCCTTCTTCCGGGCCTTCAGGATTTATGTGTGTCCAGGACTTCTTTTACATGGGGGATTCCCGTGGATTTTGATCCGAAACATGTGATCTATGTATGGTTGGACGCCCTGACCAACTATATTACTGGAATCGGTTATGACTGCGGCGGTGAAAGCAGTGAACAGTTTAAGAAGCTGTGGCCTGCAAACCTTCACCTGATCGGAAAGGATATTATCCGCTTCCATACGATTTACTGGCCGATTTTCCTGATGGCCCTTGGCATTCCTCTGCCGAAGCAGATATTTGGACATCCCTGGCTTTTGCAGGGGGACGGCAAAATGAGCAAGTCCAAAGGAAATGTACTTTATGCGGATGATCTGGTGGAATATTTTGGCGTGGATGCGGTCCGTTATTTTGTGCTCCATGAAATGCCTTTTGACAATGATGGCGTGATCTCTTGGGAGCTTCTGGTGGAGCGGCTGAATTCTGACTTGGCCAACACTCTGGGTAATCTGGTAAACAGAACAATTTCCATGTCAAATAAATATTTTGGCGGCGTGGTAGAAAACACAGGAGCGGTAGAGCCGGTGGATGAGGAGCTTAAGAATGTGGCCATGGAGGTGGTCAGAAAAGTCAACGCCAAGATGGACGAGCTGCGTGTGGCCGATGCCATCAGCGAAATTTTTGCGCTCTTTAAGCGGTGCAATAAATATATTGATGAAACAATGCCTTGGGTATTGGCAAAGGAAGAGGCGACGAAACCGCGGCTGGCCACAGTGCTTTATAACTTGGTGGAGGGAATCTGTATTGGCGCCAGCCTGCTGGAATCTTTCATGCCTTCCACATCGAAAAAGATTTTGGCCCAGGTGAACGGGAAAAAGAGGGCGCTCGATGAGATGGAGGAGTTCGGCCTTTATCCTTCAGGAAATAAAGTGACGGAGAAACCGGAAATTCTGTTTGCGCGTCTGGACGTCAATGAAGTTTTAAAGGATGTGGAAAAGAAGTTTGGAAAGCCGGAGGAGGAAAAAGAAGAGGCGGAAGAAGCTGAAATCTGCGTGGAGGCAAAACCGGAAGTGACCATTGAGGATTTCGGAAAACTGCAGTTCCAGGTGGGGGAAGTGATCGCCTGTGAAGCAGTAAAGAAATCCAAGAAGCTTCTCTGTTTTAAGGTCAAAGTGGGAAACCAGGTGCGCCAGATCGTATCAGGAATCAAGGCCCACTACACGCCGGAGGAAGTGATCGGCAAAAAAGTGATGGTTATTACAAATTTAAAACCGGCAAAACTGGCAGGGCTCCTTTCAGAAGGTATGCTTTTATGCGCGGAAGATGGGGATGGACGTCTGGCCCTGATGACACCGGACAAAGATATGCCTTCCGGCGCTGAGATTTGTTAATAAAAGTCCCGGACAGAGGCCAGGGAGCGGGCGCAAATGCGCGCCCGGCGTATTGCGGAAATAGACCAGGGAGCAGGGGGAGCGCCCCCGGTTTGTTATAGTATGTAAAGGAGAAGATTTATGGAAATTAAAAAAGTAACAGACAAGGCATTTCAGAAATATGGAGCAGTGGTAGAAGGCATGGATTTTTCTGAACTTCTGGCATGGGCAAAGACGACCCCGGCGCCGGATCATGTGATTTATGAGCCGTCCATCAAAGAGGCGGAAGCCCTTGGCGCTGCGGAAGATATTTGCCGTCAGGTTTATGGGGAAATGCCCATCCAGATTGGTTACTGCAATGGCAAGAACCACAGGAATGACACTCTGGAATATCACAGGGGAGAGGAACTGGATATCGCCGTGACTGACCTTATTGTGGTGTTGGGCAGCCGCAAGGATATGGACAGCCTGACTTCCTTTGACCTGGCCCATGCGGAAGCATTCCTGATACCTGCGGGGACAGGGGTTATGCTTTACAGCGACACTCTTCATTACGCACCCTGCAGCGTGGGCGATGATGTGTTCCAATGCATTATTGTGCTGCCTGAGGGAACCAACTATCCCAGTGAAAAGGAAAATATCCAGAAGACAGAAGAAGACAAACTGCTGTGTATGAAGAACAAGTGGGTGATCACCCATCCTGACAGCGGGGAACCTTATTATCCCGGCCTAAAAGGGGATATCATCATGGTATAATGCCCAAGCTGCCGACTGTGTTTGATGGAAGCAGCCAATAGGCGGAAGGAAATGGATATGCTGTATGGAAGTTCCTGGAGGAGGGTGAGTTAGCGTCCACCTTATAGCGCACCCTCCCCCCTTCGGGAACTTTTATGTTACTTTATAGGGAATTGCGTCCTATAAAGTAAAAACGCTCCGTGACGATCGCACTGCGGCTAAGAGGAATTATATCGCTGAAGCGATTCACCGCAGGCGGAGAATCCTGCTTTGCAGGATTCTTTGTTCTAAAAGCAGAAAGAGGTAATGTATGATTTTCGACACCCATGCCCATTATGATGACAGGGCGTTTGACAGTGACAGGGAGAAGGTTTTGGAGTCTCTAAAGGAAAAGGGCATTAGCCGGGTGGTGAATATCGGCTGCAGTCTGGCTTCCATAGACAGGACGCTTGAACTGGCCAGGCGGTATTCTTTTATTTATGGGGCGGCCGGGGTTCATCCTGGCGATACCGGAGAGCTTACGGAAGAGAACTTTGGAAATATCAGGGAAGCGCTTCAGGAGCCGAAGACTGTAGCGGTGGGGGAGATCGGGCTGGATTATCACTGGGATACGCCAAAGCGGCCTGTTCAGAAAAAATGGTTTGAGAGGCAGCTTTTTTTGGCAAAAGAGATGGGGATGCCGGTGGTGATACACAGCAGGGAAGCGGCGCAGGATACCTTAGAAATGGTAAAAAGCGCCGGAGGCTGGGAATTTAATGCTGTGCTGCATTGTTTTTCATATGGGGTGGAGCTGGCCAGGGAATACCTTTCCATGGGATATTATCTTGGAATCGGCGGTGTAGCCACTTTTTCCAATGGACGGAAATTAAAAGAAGTGGTTCAGTATATGCCCATGGAGCAGATGCTTTTAGAGACAGACTGCCCGTATCTGGCCCCGGCGCCTTTCAGGGGGAAGCGGAACTCTTCTTGTTACCTCTCTTATGTGGTGAGGGCAGTTGCAGAGCTGAAAGGGATTTCGGAGGAAGAAGTGGAGAGGGTTACTTTTGAAAATGCCTGCCGTTTTTATGGGCTTTCGCCGGAAATAAAAGAGAAAGGGTAAAGCCATGGCAAATTTGGGAAATCCCAGGAATACCGTAGAAATCATTCAAAAACATGGGTTTATATTCCAGAAAAAATTCGGCCAGAATTTTCTCATTGATACTCATGTGCTGGACAAAATTATCCAGGCGGCGGGAATCACAAAAGACGATTTTATTTTGGAGATTGGGCCGGGAATTGGCACTATGACCCAGTATCTGGCGGAAGCCGCGGGAAAAGTCTGTGCTGTGGAAATTGACAGGAACCTGATTCCGATTCTGGAAGAGACGCTGGCAGGTTATGACAATGTCACGATTATCAATGAAGATATTCTGAAAGTGGATGTGGCAGCGCTGGCAAAGAAGGAGAACGGCGGACGTCCCATTAAAGTAGTGGCGAATCTGCCCTATTATATTACGACGCCGATTATAATGGGGCTTTTTGAGAGCAAGGCCCCTGTGGAAAGTATTACGGTCATGGTACAAAAAGAGGTGGCTGAGCGGATGAAAAGCGGACCGGGCAGTAAAGATTACGGCGCGCTGTCCCTGGCTGTCCAGTACTATGCGGAAGCTTATTTGGTGGCAAATGTGCCGCCCAACTGTTTCATGCCGCGGCCAAAAGTGGGGTCGGCGGTGATCCGCCTGACCCGCCACAGGGAGCCTCCGGTGGAGGTGGCGGATGAAGCGCTTTTGTTTCAGGTGATTCGGGCTTCCTTTAATCAGAGGAGGAAAACCCTGCAAAACGGGCTGGGAAATTCAGCGGGACTTTCTGTCACAAAAGAAGACGTTGCAAAGGTGATTGAAGATATGGGGCTTCCTCCCACAGTACGGGGAGAGGCGCTTAACCTGAAACAGTTTGCAGAGCTTGCCAACCGGCTGGAAAAAGCAGATTAACTGTATCCTCCGTGTATGTCCTTGTCAACTGACGGTAAAAGGTACAAAACATGAGAAACAGTTGCAGTTTCCCGGTGGTGATTATATAATAAGAACAATAATAAGATGGGGGAAAGAGTGTATGTATTGCAAAAGATGTGGAAACAAAGTGGAGGAAGGCGCGGGATTTTGCGGAAGCTGCGGGGCGCCTGTATACGCGGAGACAAACGCGGGGGAACAGGGCCAGCAGGCTGGGAATAGTTATGACCAGACACGGCCTCTTTATGGTGACGGAGTCCCGGGATATGGTCAGGCTTCAGGGGGATATATGCCAAGCGGCCAGGATTTAAACAGCTATATGGCCGGGGGGCCGCAGCCGCCCAAGAAAAAGAAAAAAACGGCGCTGGTGGTTACCCTGATAAGCCTTTTAGTTGTGGCGGCGGCAGCGGCGGCCATTCTGATCATATTTGTCTTTAATCCAGAAAAGAAACTGAAACAGTACGTGGAAGAAAGGGACTGGACGGAAGCCGGCGCTTTGTATGAAAAGAGTTTCCGGGGGAAAAGCCGGGAAGATAAGGCAGATGAGCTTTTTGAGGAGGCTGTGGATTTGCTGGAGGAGGAGTACGAGGATGATTCCATGGATGCCTCCACGGCCAGACGCCATCTGCAGGAGATTGGGGACTTCTGGGACGACAGAAGTGTAGAGAAACTGCTGGAAAAAATTGAACGGCAGGAGATGGAGAGAGAGCTTCTTGGCACATGGCGGCTCACCGAGATCGAAACATATGGGATAACCATGGATGTGGAGGAGTTTTTAGAAATAAGCGGTATGCAGGGCACCGCCAATGAAATAGAGTTGAAAAAAAATGGGACTTTTTTCATGGAAATGGTGGGTGAGTCGGGAAGCGGAACCTGGGAGCGCCAGGGAGGGGGAATCCTCCTGACTGATGAAGCCGGGGATTCTGTTGAAGCAAGCTATGAAGATGGGAAATTGTCCATGAATCTGGAGGGCGTGATCATGATTTTTGAAAAATAAGCCGACGGCGGGACAGAAAGATATTTATATTTTTACACTTACAAATTACGAGGAAAAGAGACGGGAAGATATGAAGATTATAATTGTCGGAATCGGTAAAGTCGGCTATACGCTGGCAAAGCATTTATCGGCTGAGGACAATGATGTGGCGGTAATTGACAAATCCCAGGAAGCTGTGGACCGGGCTGGGGACAGCCTGGACGTCATGTGTTTAAAAGGGAGCGGGCTTTCCACCAGCGCTCTTTTGGATGTCAATGTCCGGGAGACGGATTTGATCATTGCCACCACGCCCAGTGATGAAGTGAATATGCTTTGTTGCCTGACAGCGAAACGTCTTGGCGCCAAAAATACCGTGGCCAGAATTCGTGATCCGGAGTACGCCAGAGAGGTGTCGGTTTTAAAACAGGAACTGGGAATCAATATGATTATCAACCCGGAGCTGGAGGCTGCCAACGAAATTGGCCGGGTACTTCGCTTTCCCACGGCCATCAACGTGGAAACCTTTGCAGGAAGAAAGGTGGAGTTAGTTGCATTCCGGGTAAAGGCAGGGGACAAGATGGTAGGCAGACGTCTGGCAGACGTTATGAGTTCCATCCGGCTGCCGGTGCTTTTTTGTACGGCAGTCCGGGAGGATGATGTCATCATTCCCGACGGAACTTTTGTGCCGCAGGAAGAGGATCTGATGTATATTGCCGGAAAGCCTTCTGCCATCACTGATTTTTTCAAATATGAGGGAAAGTATCAGAAACAGGTAAAAACAGCCATTCTTGTGGGCGGAGGCCGTATTGCCTATTACCTGGGCTTAGGTATGAGCCAGATGGGAATAAAAATAAAAATTATAGAGAGAAACAAAAAGCGCTGCCAGGAGCTTGATGAACTGCTTCCCAACTGTGTGATCATCAATGGGGACGGTACGGATAAAGAGCTTTTGGAGGAAGAGCATATGGGAGCCGCCGGGGCAGTGGTGACGCTGACCGGGCGGGATGAGGAAAACTTGCTTACCGCATTATTCGCCAGCCGGATGGAAGTGCCGAAAGTCATTGCAAAAATCAACAGGGGAAATTATGAGGGTATTATAAAGACGCTGGGGATTGATTCCATCGTCAGCCCTAAAAATGTGACGTCAGCCCAGATCATCCGGTATGTGCGGGCCCTCAGAAATACCATTGGCAGCAATGTGGAGACACTTCACCGGATTGCCGACGGGAAGGCGGAAGCCCTTGAATTTATCGCCAGGGAAGGCAGCAAACATCTGGGGGAGCTTTTTAAAGACATACGGTTTAAAAAACATTTCCTGGTGACGGCCATTGTAAGAAACGGAAATATTATTATACCCACCGGGAATGACTGCATAAAAGTCCATGATAATGTCATTGTAGTTACCCGTTCTTCAAACGTAAATGATCTAAATGATATTTTTGAGGATTAAAGCGGGGAGGCACAGAAAAACGTGAATATTGCACTTGTATTATATGTGGTGGGGCATGTGCTGTGCATCGAGGCAGCGCTTATGCTGGTTCCCATGGCGGTTTCAGTCCTTACGGGAGTGGGCGACTGGATTTATTTTGCATATACCATTGTTCCACTTATACTGGCCGGTTTTTTTCTGAGGCTTAAAAAGCCGAAGATCAAGAAGATGACCACCAGGGAAGGGCTTGCCGCAGTGGCGTTCTCCTGGATTTTTCTGGCAGCCTTTGGCGCCCTGCCTTTTTATTTCAGTGGTTACTTTAACAGCTATATAGACTGTTTTTTTGAAACAGTATCAGGGTTCACCACCACCGGGGCCACGATTCTGACCGATATCGAAGGGCTTAAAAACGGCGGGCTGATGTTCTGGCGGAGTTTTACCCACTGGATTGGGGGAATGGGAGTCCTGGTTTTTGTACTGGCCATCCTTCCCAACATGGATGCCTCCAATGTTCAGCTTTTAAAGGCAGAGAGCCCGGGGCCGACGCCTGGAAAGGTGGTTCCCAGGCTGAAGGAAACAGCCAGGATTTTATATCTGATTTATTTTGGCCTGACAATTTTACATATTCTCTGTCTGCTGGCTACAGGGATGCCGCTTTTTGATTCCCTGATTCATTCCATGGGCAGCGCGGGGACAGGCGGTTTTTCCAATATGAACGCCAGTGTGGGAGCATATGGGAATCCGGCGGCGGAATGGGTCATTGCTGTGTTTATGATGCTTTTCGGCGTGAATTTCAGCCTTTATTACCTGGTTTTAAAAAAGCAGTTCAAAGACGTATTTAAAAATGAAGAATTCAGACTGTATCTGGGGATTATTGTGGCTGTTGTGGTATGCATGACTTTGAATATTGCCAGGGATTATTATGACGGCTCCTGGCCGGATGCCATCCGGGCGGCGTTTTTCCAGGTTTCCTCTGTGATGACGACTACCGGATATAGTACGGCAGATTTCAATTTGTGGCCCACCTTCAGCAAAATGCTGATTGTAACGCTGATGATTGTGGGGGCCAGCGCCGGCTCCACAGGAGGCGGTATCAAGGTGAGCCGTCTGCTGGCGCTTTTTAAATCCCTCAGGGAGGAATTTCGCAGGCTGATTCATCCCAGGAGAGTCCATGCGCCCAGAATGGATGGAAGGATTATTGAAAAAAATACCTTAAAAGGTATCTTGATTTTTTTCTTTACGTATATTATGATTGCCGGAGCGGCCATGGTTGTTATTTCGCTGGATGGCTATGACATGGAGTCGATCATGACGGCAGTATTTTCAGCGCTGGGCAATATCGGGCCAGGTTTGGGGGCCGTGGGGAATTTCAGCGGATTTTCTGCGTTCAGCAAGCTGGTGCTTTCTTTTTGTATGCTGGCGGGCAGACTGGAGCTTTTCCCCATGTTGATTCTGTTTATCCCCTCTTCCTGGAAAAAATCTTATTGATAAAGACGGAGAACAGAGATGTTTATAATAGCTGGCCTCGGAAACCCGGGGGTTAAGTATGCCGGGACCAGGCATAATGTAGGCTTTGGAGCCATTGATGTGCTGGCAGAGAAATATGGAATCGGGGTAGATGCGAAGAAGCATAAAGCGCTGATGGGAAAGGGAATCATAGAAGGGCAAAAGGTGGTTCTCCTAAAGCCGCAGACATATATGAATTTAAGCGGGGAGAGTATCCGGGAGGCGGCAGATTATTATAAACTGCTGCCAGAAGAAATTCTTGTGATTTACGATGATGTCAATCTGGACGTGGGCCGTCTCAGGATCCGGGAAAAAGGAAGCGCAGGCGGCCATAACGGTATGAAAAGTATCATTGCATGCCTGGGGTCGGATGAATTTCCCAGAATCCGCGTCGGCGTAGGGAACAAGCCGCCGCGCATGGATTTGGCAGATTACGTACTGGGACGCTTTCCAGAAGAAGAGCTTCCCGACGTGCGGGAAAGCATCAAGGAGGCGGCGCAGGCGGCAGCCCTGATTGTCAGTGGGCAGACGGAGGCCGCCATGAATCAGTTTAACGGGAAAAAGAAATAGAGGACGGAGGTGATCGGATGGCAGGCTCTTTTCACAATCCGCTGCCGGAGCTTAAGGAATATGTAGATACGAAAGAGGACCTTTGCAGAGGCAGGGGTCCTGTTTCTGTCAGTGGAGGGACGGATTCTCAGAAAGTGCATCAGATGGCGGAGCTTGGAAGAGAATTCCCTCTTAAGTTAGTTGTGACATACAGCGATGCAAGGGCAAAAGATATCTATGATGATTATAGGACTTTTGATACAGAAGTGTTTTTGTATCCGGCCAGGGACTTACTGTTTTCCGGGGCGGATATCCAGGGAAAGCTTCTGACAGGAAAACGGCTTACAGTACTGAAACAGCTTCTGGAACGGAAGAGAGGGACAATTATCACCACAGTGGATGGCTGTATGGATCATCTGATGAGTCTTTCTGCCATTGAGGACAGTGTGATCTGCCTGGAAGAGGGGGAGGAACTGTCTTTTGACGGCCTGAAAGCGCAGCTTGTGGGGATGGGATATGAACGGTGCGCCCAGGTGGAACAGGAGGGGCAGTTTTGCATCCGGGGCGGTATCCTGGATATTTTTCCCTTGACGGAAGAAAATCCTGTCCGAATTGAGCTTTGGGGGGATGAGGTGGATTCTATCCGTTCTTTTGATGTGGAAAGCCAGCGGTCCATAGAACGGCTTTCCAAAGTGAGGCTGTATCCAGCCAGGGAACTGGTGGTTTCTGACACGGATCTTGAGGCGGGAATCCGCAGGATGAAGAAGGATCAGGAGGCGGCAGGGAAAAAGCTTCGGGAACTTGGAAGGGCAGAAGAAGCCCACAGACTGGATACCATTGTAAATGAAATGGTGGAAGAGCTTTTGGAGGGCTGCTTTTTGGGGGCGCTGGAAAGCTGTATCCGTTATTTTTGTTCTGATACGGTTTCCTTTGGGGACTATTTTGGGGAAGAAGTTCCGGTTTTTTTGGACGAGCCAGCCAGGGTTATTGAGAAAGCGGAGGTATTGGAAGCGGAGTTTCGGGAAAGTATGCAGAACCGGTTGGAGAAAGGATATCTTTTGCCGGGACAGGCGGATATCCTTTATTCTGCAGGACAGGCGGCAGCAGCCCTTTCCCGGAAGCGGAGTGTGCTTTTTTCTGCTCTGGAGCAAAAAGCCTTTCCCGTACAGAAGCGCTACAATATGACTGTAAAGAATGGAAATTCTTATAAAAGCGGATTTGAACTTCTGGTGTCTGACCTTAAAAAGTGGAGACGGGAAAAGTGGCGGGTGGCGCTCCTTTGCGGTTCACGTACCAGAGGTGCTCGGCTTGCGAAGGATTTACGGGAGCAGTATGATCTTCTGGCCTATTATACGGAAGATGAGGACAAGGAAATCCTTCCCGGGGAAATTTGTGTCCTTTATGGGAACCTGCACAGAGGTTTTGAATATCCCATGATTAAGTTTGTGGTAATCCCGGAAAGCGATATGTTTGGGGCAGAAAAGAAGAAACGCCGGAAGCGGACGGTCTATGAGGGGCGGAAAATCCAGAGCTTTTCGGAGCTTTCCATAGGGGATTATGTGGTTCATGAAAATCATGGGCTTGGGATTTACCGCGGAATTGAAAAAATTGAGGTGGATCGTATCACCCGGGATTATATTAAATTGGAATATGGTGGAAACGGAAGTCTTTATCTGCCTGTCACCCAGCTGGATATGATACAGAAATATGCAGGCGCGGGTGCAAAAGCGCCGAAATTAAACCGTTTAGGCGGCCAGGAATGGGGGAGGACTAAAGCCAGGGCCAAAGGCGCTGTCAAGGAAATCGCCAGGGATTTAGTGGAGCTTTATGCGGCAAGGCAGCGGAGTGAAGGGTTCCACTACGGACCGGATACGGTTTGGCAGCGGGAGTTTGAGGAATTGTTTCCTTATGAGGCTACGGAAGACCAGGAAGCTGCCATCGAAGCAGTCAAGGGGGATATGGAAAGCGGAAAGATCATGGATCGCCTGATTTGCGGGGATGTGGGGTATGGGAAGACGGAAATTGCCATCCGGGCTGCTTTCAAGGCAGTTCAGGAGGGGAAACAGGTGGTTTACCTGGTGCCGACCACCATTCTGGCCCAGCAGCATTATAATACGTTTATCCAGCGGATGATGGATTTTCCGGTGAGGGTGGATATGCTTTCCCGGTTCAGGAGTGCTTCAGAACAGAAAAAGACACTGACAGATCTGAAAAAAGGGCTGGTGGATATTATCATCGGAACCCACAGGGTACTTTCGGGAGACGTGGTATTTAAAGACCTGGGGCTTTTGATCATTGATGAAGAGCAGAGGTTTGGAGTCGCCCACAAGGAGAAAATCAAAAAATTGCGGGAAAATGTGGATGTGCTGACACTGACGGCTACGCCTATCCCACGGACGCTCCATATGAGCCTGGCGGGCATCCGGGATATGAGTGTCCTTGAAGAGGCGCCCACAGGGCGGGTGCCCATCCAGACTTACGTGATGGAATATAATGAAGAGATGGTACGGGAGGCCATCGAGCGGGAACGCTCCAGAGGGGGCCAGGTCTATTATGTGTACAATAGGGTAAGGGATATTGAGGATATCGCTGGGAAGATTGCTTCTCTGGTGCCGGAGGCTGCGGTGGTCTATGCCCACGGCCAGATGCGGGAGCAGCAGCTGGAACGGATTATGCTGGATTTTATCAATGGCGAAATTGACGTATTGGTTTCCACCACCATTATCGAAACGGGACTGGATATTTCCAATGTCAATACCATGATCATCCATGATGCGGACCGGTTTGGGCTGGCACAGCTTTACCAGCTGAGGGGGCGGGTGGGCCGCTCCGGGCGCACGGCATATGCTTTCTTGATGTATAAGCGGAACAAGCTTCTGAAAGAAGATGCGGAGAAACGGCTGGCAGCCATCCGGGAGTTTACGGAGCTGGGTTCCGGTATCCGAATTGCCATGAGGGATCTGGAAATCCGCGGGGCTGGGAATCTTCTGGGAGCAGAGCAGCACGGGCATATGGAGGCCATTGGCTATGATCTGTACTGTAAGCTCCTCAACGAGGCGGTAAAGGCTATTAAAGGGGAGGGGACGCAGGAAGCATTTGATACGGTGATTGACTTTAATATCGATGCATTTATCCCTCCTTCTTATATTAAAAATGAAGTGCAGAAGCTGGAGGTTTATAAACGGATTTCCAGTATTGAAAATGAAGAAGAGGCCATGGATATGAGGGACGAACTCATTGACCGGTTCGGGGATCTGCCGCGGGCAGTGGAAAATCTTCTGGACGTTTCCCTGCTTAAAGGGCTGGCCCACAGCGCCTATGTGACGGAGCTTTCCGGTACGCTGCGGGAAGTCCGCCTTATTATGTACGAAAAAGCGCCTTTCCGGGTGGAGAGTATCCCGGAGCTTGTGTCTGGGTATGGGGGCGCCCTTAAGTTCAGCGGGGCGGAACCGCCCTACTTTACGCTGATGGATCGGAAAAAAGAGAATAAAGAACCCCGGCAGATGGCAGAAAAAGTGAAAATCCTGTTAAATGACATAAAAGAGTTGCTAGTTTAAGGGTTTGGTATTATAATAGCAAATGCCTGTAACTGTACAGGTGAAGGAGGGAATTGTTATTATGAACAAAATTATGAGGAAACTGGCGCCTGTGGCCATGGCTGCCCTTTTACTGGGGACAGCGGCTGGATGCGGACGTACCAGGGTGACTTTGGAAAAATATCCCGATACGGTGGTGGCGACGCTGGGAAGTACGGAAATCTATATGGACGAGGCCAATTATATGGCCCGGACCAGCCAGTATAACAATGAGTATGCTTATAGTATGTATGGCATGGATCCCAAAGATATGTGGCAGTCTGACCTGGGGACAGGCACTACCCTGGAGGCATATACGAAAGAAAGTATTATGAAGGGCCTTTATCAGACTTATGTCCTGAAGGCCAAGGCGGAAGAGCTGGGCCTGACTCTCAGCGAGGAAGAGTTAAAGAAGGTGGATGAAGCGGTAAGCCAGGCCATGGGCAGTATGGATGGGGCTGTAAAAGAGGCGACGAATATTACAGAGGAGCGGTTAAAAGAAATCATCACAGGAAACGCCCTTGCTATGAAGGCTTATCAGGAAGCGGTCAAGGATGTGGACAAGGAAGTCAGTGACGAGGAGGCCGCCCAGCGCATTATCCGCTATATTCTGGTGAAGGACGGAGAGGATGGGGAGGCAGCCAAAACAAGGGCGGAGGAGGTCAAAGCCCGCGTGGAGGCAGGGGAAAATTCTGTCGAAGCCATGGAAGCCATAGCAGAAGAAGATGAAAATTCCTCTTATTCGAGAAATATTTACGGAGCTGGGGATTTTGATAATACGGTGGGCGATCTGGGTATGTCTTTAAAGACCGGGGAAACGGGAAGTGCTTACCAGGAGGGTTATGGCTGGTACGTGGTTTACTGTGAGACAGATTTTGACCGGGAAGCCACGGATAAGGAAAAACCCAACATCGTTCTCAAGAGGCAGAGCGAGCATTTCCAGACTGTTTACGGGGAATGGGTGAAGGAGATGCCTTCCTTTAAAGTGGATGAGAAGGTATGGAGCCAGCTTACCTTTGACACAAACTTGTATAAAGTGCCGGAAACCACAGAAGCTCCGGCTGCAGTTTCTGCTCCAGAGACGACGGCTGCAGCCGGCAGCGCTGGAGAAACCACAGAGGCGGCGGAATAGGAATGGGAAAAAGAGCAGTCAATCGTAAGGTTGGCTGCTTCTTTGCTTTATAGGAAATTACGTCCTATAAAGTAAAAAAGCTCCGTGAGGATCGCACTGCGGCGGAGATTGCGCTATGCGCAATCTTTTTTGCTTTATAGGAAACTGCGTCCTATAAAGTAAAAACCCTCCGGGAGGATCGCACTGCGGCGGAGAGGGATTATATCGCTAAAGCGACCCGCCGCAGGCGGAGAATCCTGCGTAGCAGGATTCTTTGTTCTAGATTGCATGGACTGTGGATATTTGGTAAAATAATACCGTCGGCTGACAAGAATTTTATATTACTGACTGAGGGGGAGAAAAGCGGTATGAAACATAAAATGGAGATCAACGGCCTTATCATAGAGGCAGAATATTCAGACCAGACGGTGGAAACCATATTTTTGCCGCTGTTAGCAGGTTTAAGCCGGAGGCAAAAAGAACTGGGAAGGCGGCTGGTGGCGCTGCTTGCGGCGCCTCCGGCCACTGGAAAAAGTACATTGGTCAAATTTCTCACACAGCTTTCGGAAAAGACGCCGGGCCTTGTCCCGGTGACGGCGGTGGGGATGGACGGGTTTCACCATTACCAGGAATATCTGCTTTCCCATACAGTTTTCCGGGATGGAAAGGAAATCCCGATGACTTATGTGAAAGGGGCGCCCGTCAGCTATGATCTCGATGGTTTTCGATCCAGGCTTTCCAGAGTACGGACGGAAAAGTCCTGCCCCTGGCCAGAATACAACAGGAAGCTCCATGATCCTATGGACGATGCGGTTTTGATTGAAGGGGATCTTGTGCTGATTGAAGGGAATTATCTGCTTCTCGATGAGGATGGATGGCGTGATTTGAGAAATTATGCGGATTATACGATACGGATCCTGGCAAAAGAGGAAGACGTGAGAGACAGGCTTGTCTGGCGGCGGGCCAGTAATGGTGTGCCCCGGGAGGAGGCAGAGTATATGGTTGACAGCAATGACCTCCCCAATGTACGCCTCTGTATGGAACGGTCCATGGAAGGCGATCTTACTTTGCGGCTTGGCGGAAGCGGGGACTATGAATATGTATCCGGAAGGCTGCCGTGAGGAGAGGGAAGGGATAAAGCGTACTAATATCAGTGAAGGCTGGAATTTTTTGGCGGTATACGGTTGCGAAAGGGAATAAAGGGATTATAAATGATTATAAATAATGTAGAAAGTCAAAAAAGCAGTTACTTTTCTTTCTATATTTAGTATGCTTTTTCGGAAAAAATGAAAACGTTTGAATTTGGAGACATAAACGATGGAAGAACAAAAAAAGAAACCAATAAAAGGAATCCGTATCCGCACAGTAAGCTATGGCATGATCCTCATTTCAGCGGTTCTGTACGTTTTACTGATTATTGCAACGATCAAGGCATCTCAAGAATACAGCGTCATGATCACTTCTACTGACGATTATATTACCTGTCAAAAGAGCGCCGCGGAGATTGCCGACGCTTCCAATTATTTGACAGAGCAGATCCGGCTTTATGTTATGACAACGCAGCCGGAATACATGGAGGCTTATTTTACGGAGGCCAATGTTACCCGGCGCAGGGAAAGCGCACTGGAAGAATTGAAACAATATCATGTCGGCAAAGAAGCTTTTGAATTTCTGGAAGACGCTCTTTCCCATTCCAACAAGTTAATGGAGCGAGAAATCTATGCCGTCAAACTGATTGCTGTTTCCCAGAACGCCAATATGAATGATTTTCCGGAAGAAGTGCGCAATATGGAACTCAGTGCAGAAGACAGGGATCTGGCTCCAGAAAAGATGGAGGAAAAAGCCCGAGAAACTGTCTTTGGCGCTGGATATCAAGACGCAAAGACTTTGATTAACAATGATATTTCTTATTTTGTCAACAGCGCCATTGATATTACCAATCAGGGGCAGCAAAGCAGCCTTGATACCCTGAAAGGAACCATGTCCCGGCAGAAAATATTTATCAGTATCTTATTTGTTTTGAACCTGATTACCTTTTCTATGGTGATTCTGCTGATCGTCAAGCCGTTGCAGCTTTATATCAACTGTATTAAGGAAGAAAAACGTCTGGATATAACCGGTTCTTATGAATTCAAATATCTGGCTTTGACCTACAATGATATTTACGAGGTCAAAGCTTCCCACGAAGCCCTTCTGCGCCACAGGGCTGAACACGACCCGTTGACCGGCCTGATCAACCGGGGGGCCTTTGACCAGATGAAACAATTTTTTGTGATTAATCCCTGTCCGTTGGCCTTGCTGATCATTGATGTGGATCAATTTAAACAGGTCAATGACAATTTTGGCCATGAAGTTGGGGATCAGATTTTAAAGAAGGTGGCAACGGTCATTAAAGACAGATTCCGTACCAAAGACTATCCGGCGCGGATCGGAGGGGATGAATTTGCTGTGATAGTCACAGAAGTTACGGAAGAAATGAAAGATACCATTTTCAATAAAGCAACTGCAATGAATGACATCCTCAAAAATCCCACAGACGGTCTTCCGCCGGTATCCTTAAGCATTGGCGGCGCCTTTTCTGCCCAAGGATTCTCTGAGGATCTGTATGTCAAAGCTGACAGCGCCCTTTATGTTGTCAAGGAACATGGGCGATGCGGCTGCCGGTTTTATGAGAAAAAGAGCCAGCAGAACACGGATACATAAAATACTTTTTTATGCCAATTTGCCAATATTGCCAATCGGTGTTTCATGAGGTATAAAATTCCTTCGTTTACAAATACTAGTATCACGCAAAATACCAGTATGGATAAACGGAGGAATTTTTATTATGAAAGCAACGGGAATCGTGAGAAGGATAGACGATTTGGGACGGGTGGTAATTCCGAAAGAAATCCGCCGGACTTTACGGCTCAGAGAAGGAACGCCGCTGGAAATTTTTACGGACAGAGAGGGCGAAATTATCCTGAAAAAATATTCTCCCATGGCGGAGCTTGGGAATTTTGCGAAGCAGTATGCGGATGCTTTAGCCCAGTCCACCGGCCTGGCGGTCTGTGTCACCGACAGGGATCAGGTCATTGCAGTGGCCGGAGGGGCAAAAAAGGAGCTTTTGCAGAAGGGAATCAGTAAAGCGCTGGAACAGTCTATTTTAAACAGAAATAATGTAATAGCAGGAAAAGAGGAGGGGCAGTTTATCCCTGTGACGGATGAGGATACAGATGAGTATTCGGGGGAAGTGACGGCAGTTATCCTCTGTGAAGGGGATGCCATTGGCTCTGTCCTCCTGCTTTCTAAAGATCCGAAATACAAAATGGGGACGCTGGAGCAGAAACTGGCGTCCACAGCAGCAGGTTTTTTGGGAAGGCAGATGGAAAGCTGACGAAAAATATGTTATGCTTTAAAACAGGAGGATAAAAGATGGAGACAAAAGAAAAATACACATTCGAGGAATTGAAAGAAATCATTGCTGAACTTCGTTCAGACCATGGCTGCCCCTGGGACAGGGCCCAGACTCATGAATCCATGCGAAAATGCCTTCAGGATGAGTGTGATGAAGTCCTTGAGGCCATTGATAAAAAGGATATGGATAATCTCTGTGAAGAGCTGGGGGATATCCTTTTGCAGGTTATGATGCACAGCCAGATTGCCGCGGAAGAAGGAGATTTTACGGTGGAAGAGGTCATTTCCGTTTTGTGCCGGAAGATGATCAGGCGCCATCCCCATGTGTTTGGCGGGGAAAGCTATGAAACGGCTGAGGAAAGCAAATCCCGCTGGGATGAAATCAAACGTCAGGAAAAGGAAGCCAGGAGAATGGGGATAAAGTTGTAGGAATGGAGGAAATTTCTTGACAAAACGCTCTTATCAGTTTATAAATAATTGGAGAGCAATATTGATTTCTATGAACAAACCGTAGGAGGAACAGTTAATTATGAACAAAACCGAATTAATTGCAGCGGTGGCTGAAGAGGCAGCGCTGTCCAAAAAAGATGCCGAAAAGGCGGTTTCTGCATTTATTGACGTAATCAGCGAACAGCTGGTAAAAGGAGAGAGAGTACAGCTTGTGGGCTTTGGTACTTTTGAAGTATCTGAGAGAGCTGCAAGAGAAGGAAGAAACCCCAGGACTGGAGAAACCATGAAGATTGAGGCTTCCAAGATGCCCAGATTTAAGGTTGGCAAAGCCCTGAAAGATAAAGTAAACAGCTGATCGGATGTGTGAGAAATCAGGAGCTGACGCAGGAGAGGTCTGCGGCAGCTCTTTTTGCCCTATAAGAAACAACGTTTCTTATAGGGCAAAAAGCCCTCCGTGAGGAAGCGCAGTTGCCGGAGAGGAGAGTATATGAGACTTGATAAGTATTTAAAGGTTTCAAGAATTATTAAAAGAAGGACAGTGGCAAATGAAGCCTGCGACAGCGGCCGGGTATTTGTCAATGGGAAACAGGCCAGGGCTTCTTTGAATGTCAAAGAAGGGGATATCATAGAAGTCCAGTTTGGAAATCGGTCTGTAAAGGCGGAAGTGTTGAAGATACAGGAAAGTACAAAAAAGGAAGATGCGGGAGAAATGTTCCGTTATCTGTAGTCATAGGCGCTTTTTTCTCTGCATAGAATCCCAGTAGGACTCGGGCAGAAGGGAGAGAAAAGCATGGAGGAGCAGAGGCAGAGGACAAAACCCCATAAGATGACACTGGATAAGCGGGCCTATGCTGTTATAAGCGGAGTGGATGATGTAATATCTTTTGACGAGAAGGAAATAATCCTGGAAACAACCCTTGGACGTCTGACCATAAAAGGGGAGGATATGAAGGTGAGCCGCCTGACGGTGGAACAAGGCGAGGTGGAGATCGGAGGCCGTATGGACAGCTTTGTCTATTCGGAAAGTCGCGGCAGAAAGGCGCAGGGAGAATCTTTCCTTGGCCGATTGTTTAAATAATGAGCGGCATGATCCGCCAGGAGGCGGATTTTCTTTTGGTATCGCTGCTTTGGGGTGTGGGGTTGACTGCCGCTTATGACTGCCTGCGCATCATAAGGGTTGCGGTCAGACATGCTTCCTTCGCCATCGCTGCCGAGGATTTTCTTTACTGGGTTTTTGCCGCTTTTTCGTTATTTATCCTTTTATTTTCCATGAATGATGGAAATCTCCGATGGTATGCCCTGGCGGGGGCCGGAGCTGGGATGTGGCTTTATCATATTACTTTGAGCCGCTTTCTTGTGAAATGGCTGGGAGCCCTTTTAAGCCTGGTGATGAAAGGACTTGCTTTTCCAATGAAAATCTTTGGGGGGCTATTGAAAAAAAAGGTGAGATGGCTTACAATAAAGCGTAAGAAAAAGAAGCAGGATATGAAACAGAATCGGGCGCCGGGGAAAAAGAGCAGGGAGGAAAGCGGTGGCAGGAAGCAGAGAAAAGAAAAGATACCGAAGACAAAGCAAAACAGTCGTCATGGGGATTCTTCTGGTGACTCTTCTCTTTTGCGGAATTCTTTTTTACAAGACAAAGACACTGCAGGCCAGGGACGGCCGGTACGCAGAAAAAGAAAGCAAGCTGGAAGGCCAGATTGAGGAAGAAAAGAAGACAGCGGAAAAGCTAGAGGAACAGGAACTTTACATGCAGACAAAAAAATACATAGAGGAAATTGCAAAGACAAAACTGGGACTAGTAAATCCTGGGGAAACTCTTATGAAACCAAAAGAGGAGTGAGACAAAGCGGGGCTGCTGCAGAATATAGGATATTCCATATCCTGCAGCAGCCCCGCTTTCTGTCGAAAACTTTTTTTCCAGGCCCGTCCACTTTCGACAGCCTTCCTGAATATAAAACGTTATAATAGTCTCTCAGGGAGGTATCGCCATGAAGAGAGAGACATTTATCAGAACGGCGCTGGCGCTGGCGACAGGTTTTATTCTGGCAGCGTTTTTGGCACAGGGGAAGGCATTGGCTTCTGTCCTCAGAGGCGGGCTCTATTTCAGCGTACTGTTTACGGGCTATAAGTATGGGGCTGGGATTGGAGCCGTGGCAGGGACAGGCTGCGGAGTCATAGAGGCGGTTATGCAGGAGGATATTTCTTCCATGGGGATGCTGTGTCTGGCGGGAGTGATGGCTGGAGTATTTCGGAGTTTGGGAAAAATGGGAAGTACCCTGGGATTTTTAGCCGGAGCGGCAATTTTGGGGATTCTTTATCTTCCACAGGAAATAAATCAGGGAATGGGAGTTTTTTTTACGGCGGCAGCTGCATTTTTGCTGGTACCGGAAAGTCTTTGTACAAAAACAGAGATAAAAAAAGAATACATACGTCCCATTTCATTTTATACACAGGGAAAGGAACAGACGGCGGCTGAAAGAATTAAATCCGTGTCAGACGCAATGGAAAGGCTGGCAAAAACTTTTGGACAGCCGGAGGAAGAAGAAGAGGACGATGAAAATGTGGTGGCGGAAGGGATTCCCGTGATCCCCGGAGATACGGCTGCCATCTCCCTGGAAGGGCTGGCCTGGAAAGAGCGCTATGAAGAATGTAGGGATACAGTGGCGGAAAGCTTTCGGGAGATGGAGAGAATCCTTTCAGAACTTTCTGTGGATATCGGGGCCACCGGGGACGTTTCGGGAAAGTATAAAGAAAGACTTTCCAGGGAACTGAAATTTCGGAGGGTACGGTTAAGCAATTTGACGGTGTTGGAGAAAAACGGGGAAAAACGGGAAGTTTATCTACGGGTTAAGGCGGCGGGAAACCGGTGTATGACAGTGAGAGAATTGTCCGAAACAGTCAGCGGGGTTTTGGAGGAGCGGTTTGTGCCGGCTTTAGACAGCCGAAGGATTATAACAAAAGAGCCTTGCATGGTGGAGCTTATGAAAGCGCCCCGTTACATGATGCTTCATGGGATTTCCCGGGCCTCCAGAATAGAAAAAGAACTTTCAGGAGATAATTTTACATTTTGCCCTCTTCCTGATGGACGTATACTTTTCGGGGTGGCGGATGGCATGGGTTCCGGAAGTCAGGCTTTTAAAGACAGCGAGGTGGTGATGGAGCTGGCAGAGCAGCTTCTCTCTAGCGGCTTTGGCCTGGAGCAGGCGCTGCGCCTGATGAATTCCGTACTTCTTTTAAAAGACCGGGAACAACGGCCTATCACAGTGGACTTGGCGGTGGCCGACTTATATACGGGAGTCTGCCGCTTTGTAAAAGCCGGAGGTGTGACAACATTTGTTAAAAAAGGGAGGGATATTGAAACAATACGCGCGGATGGCTTGCCGGCGGGGGTACTTAAAGATGCGCGGCCTGAATATTTGGAGAGGACACTTGAAGACGGCGATAAGATTATCATGGTGACAGACGGGGTTTTAGATGCCCTGGCGGGAGAAGACAAAGAGGAAACCATGAGGGAAATCCTTTCCTGCATTTCAGGGGAAAACCTGCAGGATGCGGCAGACGAAATCTTGAGATATGCTAAGCTTTCGGAAGAAAAATGCCGGGACGATATGACCGTGCTGGCTGTGGGAGTGTGGAAAGCATAAAGGGCCGGTAAATATATTGGGTCTACCCGGCGCGCCTTCCGGGATATTTGACATTGCCCGGGATATCAAGTATAGTAGAAACAACCACAGGCGGAGGGCAGTTTGATTATATAAAGCCCAGGGAGCGAAAGGTATCCGCATGCCGGTTTCGGAAGATGAGGTAAATCCGGCGCTTTGTGAAGGAGGAGGCGGGTATGCTTCGGAAAATATTGGGAATTATTAAGAGAGAGGAATTGATAAAGGCAGGTGAGCTGGTCGTGGCCGGAGTATCCGGAGGGGCAGATTCCATCTGCCTGCTTTCTGTGCTTCTGGAACTAAAAGAGCAGCTTAAGATTCAGGTGGCGGCAGTCCATGTCCACCATGGGATCCGCGGGACAGAGGCAGATGGGGATGAGCGCTTTGTCCGCAGTTTTTGTGAAAAACGGAATGTGCCTTTGCTGGTGTATCGCCGGGACGTCCCGCGGCTTGCGAAAGAGCAAGGGATATCTGAAGAAGAGGCCGGACGCAGGGCGCGGTATGAGTGTTTCAAAAAGGCTTTACTGGAATATTCCGGGGATAAAGTTGCTGTGGCCCACAATCAGAATGATAATGCGGAAACCGTGCTTTTTCATCTGTTTCGGGGAAGCGGGCTGAAAGGGCTTTCTGGGATGGACTATCAGGCGCCTATGCCTTTTTCCGGGGAGCAGGAGGAAAAAAAACTTGTGCGGCCTTTGCTTGATACTTCGCGGGAGGATATCGAAAAGTATCTTTTGAGACAGGGGATTTTGTATTGCCGGGACAGTACGAATGACATGGAAGAATACAGCCGCAACCGGATCAGAAAAAGTATTCTGCCGCAGGCCTGCCGGATCAATGGGGAGGCTGTATCCAATATTTTGCGGGCGGCAAAAATCCTTGGGGAAACGGAACAGTGGATGGGGGGCCAGGCAGAAGCATGGATCAGGGAGCAGGTGTTATTTACGGAAGAAAATATCCAAATCCCGGCAAAGCCTCTTGGGAAGCTGGAACCGGTATTTTCCGGATGTGTGCTGCGAAAAATCCTGGAAAAATATGAAGCGGGACTGAAAGATATTACAAAACGCCATACAGACAGCATTTTGCAGCTGGCCCAGGCCCAGACGGGAAAGCAGATTACACTGCCAGGGGGCCTGATTGCCAGGAGGGGATATGGATATTTGATCTTGGACTGTGGAGAAGGACAGGGCGGCCGCCGGCAGTCAAAAGATCCAGGGCTACACAGTGACGAGGAGGGCTGTATTTTGCATCCGTCTTTGGAGTGGAGGGAAGAAAAACTCTTTGGCCGGCGTTTCCGGTACCGGCTTTTTAAATGGGGGCCGGGAGAAAAAATTCTGGAAAACAGGTATACGAAATGGTTTACGTATGATAGAATAAAGGATAATCTTTCCTTGCGGGGGAGACGCCCGGGGGACTGGTTCCAGGCATATGCGGATGGGAGAAAACAGACGGTGAAAGACTACATGGTGAATGAAAAAATCCCATCAGGCAGACGAGGGCAAATCCCTCTTTTGGCAGAGGGGAGCCATGTGCTCTGGATTGTAGACGGAAGAATCAGCGAGGCATATAAGGTGACAGAAGAAAGCGAATGGATCCTGGAAATTTGCGTTTCCTGTGGCTGGGATTAAAAAACAAGAGAAGAGAGGGCGGCACAATGGAAGATAAAATCAGGGTTTTGATTCCTGAAGAAGAGGTAGATGCGCGGGTAGAGGAAATCGGAAAAAAGATAAGTGAGGATTATACAGGGCAGCCTGTCCATTTAATCTGTGTCTTAAAAGGCGGAGTGTTTTTTACTTGTGAACTGGCAAAGCGGATTACAGTTCCTGTATCCATGGATTTTATGTGTGTATCCAGTTATGGGGCGGGGACGCAGTCCAGCGGTGTTGTCAGGATCATTAAGGATCTTGATGAGCCTCTGGCAGGAAAACATGTCCTGATTGTGGAGGACATTATTGACTCAGGGAGGACCCTCAGCTATCTGATCGAGGTGCTGAAGCAGAGAGGCCCTGCCGACATCAAGATTTGTACCCTTCTGGATAAACCTTCCAGGAGAGTAAAAAAAGAAGTACAGGTGGATTATACATGTTTCAGTATCCCCGATGAGTTTGTGGTGGGATATGGACTGGATTATGATCAGAAATATAGAAATTTGCCGTATATCGGTGTGGTAGAGGTATAGAAGGAGGCTTTAAATTGGAGCAGAGACATAGCAGCGGGCTGGGATTTTACCTGGTGGTGGTGGCAGTGGCGATCCTGGCTTTTATATGGCTTCGCAAAGACATGAACGGCGGCGGGGACTGGCCCTGGCAGGAGTTTGTGGAACAGGTGGAGGCTGGAAATGTAAGCAAAGCGGAGATCCAGCCAAACGAAGAGGTGCCCACAGGTTCTGTCAAATTGTATTTTAATAACGCAAGCAGCCCGCGGACATGGAATGTGGAAGATATCAAAGAAGTAAAGGCATATCTGACAGAGAAGGAAGTCCCTGTTGTCATGGGGAGGATGCCTGAGGAAGATACCTTTTTTACAATAGTGGTTCCAATCATTATAGGGATGCTGCTGGTGGCCCTCTTTGTGATGATGATGTTTACCCGCTCCATGAATATGATGGGCGGAGGCGGGGGCAATTCCCGTATGGCGAATTTTGGGAAAAGCCGCGCGAAGGTGACAAGGGACGGCCATGGGATGAATTTTAAAAAAGTGGCCGGACTAAAAGAAGAAAAAGAAGATTTGGAGGAGGTCGTGGATTTCCTCAAAAATCCCGGGAGATATATGAAGGTGGGGGCTAGGATTCCAAAAGGCGTCCTTTTGGTGGGGCCTCCCGGAACTGGAAAGACGCTCCTTGCCAAGGCGGTGGCAGGAGAGGCGGGCGTCCCGTTTTTCAGTATTTCAGGTTCTGATTTCGTGGAAATGTTCGTGGGCGTGGGCGCTTCGCGTGTCCGGGACTTGTTCGACGATGCCAAGAAAAATGCTCCCTGCATTGTGTTTATTGATGAGATCGATGCGGTGGGAAGGCGGAGAGGAACAGGCCTTGGCGGCGGCCATGATGAGAGAGAGCAGACTTTAAACCAGCTTTTAGTGGAGATGGATGGTTTTGGAGTCAATGAGGGAATCATTGTGATGGCAGCCACAAACCGGGTGGATATTTTAGACCCGGCTCTGCTCAGGCCCGGCCGTTTTGACAGAAAAGTGGTAGTGGGCCGGCCAGATGTGCGGGGCAGGGAAGAAATCCTTCAGGTTCATGCAAAAGATAAACCTCTGGCGGAGGACGTGGATCTTGAGCGGGTGGCCCAGACCACGGCGGGTTTCACTGGAGCGGATTTGGAAAACCTTATGAATGAGGCGGCCATTTTGGCTGCAAAAAACGACAGAGCCTACCTGAAGCAGGAGGATATTGAAAAATCTTTTGTGAAAGTAGGCATTGGCGCTGAGAAAAAGAGTAAAGTTATTTCAGAAAAAGATAAAAAGATCACAGCTTACCATGAGAGCGGCCATGCCATTTTATTTCATTTGCTCTCTGAGGTGGGGCCGGTTCATACGGTTTCCATTATTCCAACAGGGATTGGCGCGGCAGGATACACCATGCCTTTACCGGAAAAGGATGAAATGTTTAATACAAGGGGCAGGATGCTTCAGGAGATCGAGGTCAGCCTGGGCGGCCGGATTGCGGAAGAGATGATTTTTGACGATATCACTACCGGAGCTTCTCAGGATATTAAGCAGGCCACGGAAACCGCCCGTGATATGGTGACAAAATACGGCATGTCTGACCAGATCGGCATGATCTGTTATGGCAATGAGGATGACCAGGTATTTATTGGCCGCGATCTGGCCCATGCCAGGTCTTACGGAGAGGAAGTGGCTTCCACCATTGACGGAGAGGTGAAGCGGATCATCGACAGCTGCTATTCCCGGGCGAAGCAGATGCTGATGGAGAATGAGGCGATCCTTCACAAGAGCGCGGCCCTTCTTTTGGAAAAGGAAAAGATCAGCGGCGAAGAATTTGAGGCGCTATTTAAGCAGGAAACGGTGGTTTAGAAAGAATGACAGGAAAGAACAGGGGTTTTTATGAAAAAATAATGAGGGGCGCGCAAAGGCTTTAAAAATATGCTGTTAAAACTGCTAAAAAAAATTTACGATTCAATGAAAGTTTGTGCACACTTAATTGGCCTGAAATGCTATAATAATGACCGTACCCCCCCAATACATTTTATATAGTTTTGCTACACCCCATAAGAAAGAAATACCTTCTCCTAAAAAGGACAGCGATCGAAATGCTGTCCTTTTTACTTGTATTCAGAGGCATTTTGGTATAAAATGAAAAAAGACAAAATAGTTAGGAGTGTTTGTATGTGCCGTACAGATGGGATAAACAAACGTGCCCTCTTCAGCGATGAGACAGAAGATTACCGGTATCCCATGGAACCGGAAGCCGGAGATATGGTACGAATCCGGTTTCGCACTGCTGCAGAAAATGCAGAACGGGTATATCTGGTAACTGCCAATGATCAAAGAGAAATGAGAAAGATTTCTGAAGATGGGCAGTCCATGTTTACGTTTTATGAAATAGAAATGTTCCCTTTAGAAGAAGTTTTTTGCTATTGTTTTTGTATTGAAAAAGGAGGAGAGGTTTGCTGGTACAATAAAATGGGGGTATGGGAGCAGCCCGGGTGGGAGTATGCTTTCCGGGTTACACCCGGTTTCCATACGCCGGATTGGGCGAAGGGCGCCGTGATGTACCAGATTTTTGTGGATCGTTTTCGGAACGGCTGCCAGGATAACGATGTGAAGGACGGAGAATATATATATGTGAATGAGCAGCCGGTTCGGCGGGTGACAGACTGGAACCAGCCGCCAGAGGAATTGGATGTAAACAATTTTTATGGCGGCGACCTGCAAGGGGTATTAGAAAAACTGGATTATATCAAGGGACTTGGGGTAGATGTGATTTATTTCAGCCCTCTTTTTGTCTCACCGTCAAACCATAAATATGACACACAAGATTATGATTACATTGACCCCCATTATGGAAAGATTATCAATGATGTCGACCAGCGGGTGCATGGCGGAGAGAAAAACAGGGATGCCTGGGGTTATATTACTAGGGTGACGGATAAAGTAAACCTGGAAGCCAGCAATGCTTTCTTTGCCGAGGTGGTGGAGGAAATCCACAAGCGGGGGATGCGGGTGATACTGGATGGAGTGTTTAATCACTGCGGCTCCTTCAATAAATGGATGGATCGGGAACGTATCTATGAGCTTCAGGAGGGATATGAAAAGGGGGCTTACGTATCGGCAGAAAGCCCGTATCAGAATTTTTTCCGGTTTACAGGCGGGCAGTGGCCCTATAACGGCCACTATGACGGATGGTGGGGCTATGGGACGCTTCCGAAGCTGAATTATGAAGAATCGCCGGAGCTTTATGATTATATTATGAAAATCGGGCAGAAATGGGTGTCGAAGCCTTATGATGTGGACGGCTGGAGGCTGGATGTGGCAGCAGACCTGGGTCACAGTGAAGGGTTTAACCATCAGTTTTGGCGGGATTTTCGGAAAAGTGTGAAAGAGGTGAAACCGGATGCACTGATTTTGGCAGAGCATTACGGGAATCCTGAGAGTTGGCTGGCCGGGGATCAGTGGGACACAGTTATGAACTATGATGCTTTTATGGAGCCGTTAACCTGGTTTCTGACAGGGATGGAAAAGCACAGCGATGAACGTCACGACGGACTTTATGGAGACGGAGAGGTGTTTTTCAGAACCATGTTCCACCAAATGAGCCGTTTCCAGATCCAGTCTCTTCAAGTGGCCATGAATGAATTGTCCAATCATGACCATTCCCGCTTTTTGACGCGGACAAACCGTGTTGTGGGACGAGTTGGAACCATGGGTTCAGAAGCTGCAGGACGGGATGTGAAAAAAAGTGTGTTCCGTATGGCTGTGACGGTACAGATGACCTGGCCGGGCGCCCCCACCATTTATTATGGAGATGAGGCGGGCCTGTGCGGTTGGACAGACCCTGACAACAGGCGTACTTATCCATGGGGGCATGAAGATTTGGGGCTGATCGAATTCCATAGAGAGATGACCAGAATCCACAGAGAAAATCCGGCATTAAAAACAGGTTCTTTAAAAGCTCTGGCAGAAGGGCAAAATCTCATTGCTTATGGGCGTTTCAAAAAGGAGAACCGTCTGGCTGTAGTTTTGAATACCAGTGAGGCTCCAATGTGGGTGGAGATACCTGTATGGGAAATGGGAGTGGGGCTTGAAGGGAAAATGAACCGGCTGATGCTGACAGAAGGGGATTCGTATGACAGTAGCCGACAAGCTTTTTCTGTGAGGAACGGTGTTTTAGGGTTGGAGCTGCCGCCGGAAAGCTCAATGGTATTCATAGAAGAGAAATGAAAGCTGCAATAGTATTGAATTTAAAGTATCTGTTTACATTACCGTCAACCGGCAATGGGCATTTTCGTAGTAAAAGTATAATTTCCGGCACATACTAACGCTGAGGTGATAATATGGGTTCTCTTTGGACAGAGACGGTGTCTATACCAAGGCGGGAGAAGCTGTCGGGCGACATGAAAACGGAGGCCGTGGTGATCGGCGGGGGAATGGCTGGAATTTTAACGGCCAGGCTCCTGGTGGAAAGCGGCGTCAGGACAGTGGTTCTGGAAGCGGCGTCAGTCGGCTGCGGCCAGACGAAAAATACAACGGCGAAAATAACATCCCAGCATGGGATGATTTATGGGAAACTGGCGGGGCGGTTTGGCATGGAGGCAGCAGGCCAGTATGCCTCGGCAAACGAAAAAGCAATAGCAGAATACAGGCGGATAATGGAGCAATATGGTATACAGTGCCATTTTACAGAAAGCAGCGCGTATCTGTACTCCACTTACGAAACATCGGCCAAAGCGCTTTGGCAGGAGAGTAAGACGGCACAGGAACTGGGGATTTCGGCGGAATTTACTGAAGAAACGGAACTTCCATTTCCGATAAAGGGGGCGGTTTGCTTTCATGGACAGGCTCAGTTTCATCCTCTGGAATTCTTAAAGGGTGCCTCAGAGGGACTCACCATATATGAAAACAGCCCTGTTCTGTCAGTGGAAGGGAGAACGGCCCGGACGGCAGAAGGGACAGTAACAGCGGAACATGTGGTGTTTGCCACCCATTATCCGTTTATTAACATGCCAGGATATTATTTTATGCGTATGTACCAGGAGAGGAGTTATGTGGCGGCTCTTGAATCTGCCTTTTTACCCCGCGGCATGTATTATGGCGTGGACGGGGATGGGCTTTCTTTCCGTAGCGCTGATGGACTTTTGCTTCTGGGAGGGGAAAGCCATCGAACGGGAGAAAACCGGGAAGGGGGCAGATATAGAAGGCTTCTGGAACGGGCAAAAGAGTTTTGGCCGGACTGCAGGGAGCGGTTTCGCTGGTCAGCCCAGGATTGTATGCCTTTGGACAATGTTCCGTATATCGGACAGTTTTCAGCAAAGACGCCCAACTGGTACGTGGCGACAGGCTTTCAAAAATGGGGGATGTCCACTTCCATGGCAGCTGCAATGATCATCCGGGATGGGATCACAGGGAGGAAGAATCCTTGCGCGGAAGTGTTTTCGCCTGCGCGGTTTACACCGACAGCGTCCGCAAAGAATTTTATATCCGGCGGGCTTCATTCGATCAGGGATTTGTCCAGACAGATATTTGCCCTGCCCCGGGCGGCTTTTGAGGATCTTCCGGCAGGCCATGGCGGAGTGGTGGAATATGAGGGGGAGAAGTACGGCGTGTATAAGGAAGAAAGTGGACAGGCTCATGTGGTGTCCACCCGCTGCCCTCATATGGGCTGCCAGCTGGAATGGAATCCAGATGAGAAGAGCTGGGACTGCCCTTGCCATGGTTCCCGCTTTGACTATACGGGAAAACTGATTGACAACCCGGCGCAGGAGGGAATAAAATAAAATTAAGATTTTGGAAGAGGGAAGTCGGGAAAGGGCAGGGAAGTATGGGTGGAAAGGAACGCAGAGAGAAAATTTTAAGCCTCATGGGAGAGGCGGGGGATCCGATTTCAGGGGAACGGCTGGCGAAGCTTCTGGGAGTCAGCCGTCAGGTGATTGTGCAGGATATAGCCCTTTTGCGTACGGCAGATTATGATATCATAGCCACCAACAAAGGATATTTTTGCGCCAGCCTGGCAGAGGCCAGCCGTGTATTTCATGTAAACCATGGAGCAGATGAGATTGTGGAAGAGCTGAATATCATTGTGGATTTCGGCGGGACTGCGGTGGATGTGTTTGTGGAACATGAGCCGTATGGGGAGTTGAGGGCAAGGCTGGATGTACATACAAGGCGTGAAGTCCGGGAATTTATGGAAAGCATAAACAGCGGAAACTCAAGCCCGCTTCTGACAATCACATGCGGGGATCATTATCATACAGTGAGGGCGGCCACAGAAAAGCTGCTGGATGAAATAGGAGAAGAACTGGCTAGACATGGGTTCCTGAAAGCCCTTTGATTTATGAAATGGCCCCCGGGTGGTACGAAAGTTTGTGAGCTGCGCAGTGGAACCGGCGCAGGGAACAAACTTCCGTACCACCCGGGGGCTGTCGGTTTTATTCTTTCATCTCATCTGGCAGCATATCGAGAATCCGCTGCCTTGTGTAGGCTCCCAGGAACTTTTTCTGCTGTTTGTCCAGCGCTTTCACGTCGATGGGTTTGCCAAAGGTGA
>CAOKOS010000024.1 GCA_948470255.1 uncultured Lachnotalea sp. | reverse complement strand
TCCGCCGTCCATGGCGTCATAAGCCTTTTCCAGACGTCCTGTCCGGAAATTGCTGTTTTTCTAACCGGAACACTAAGAAATTCTAAGTCCCCCGTCAAGTCGCAGTATCACGAATTATGGTGTAATTTGACGGCAATCAACGAGGCAGACGGCTTTTGATACCCTAATCTTTATAGGGAATTGCGTCCTATAAAGCAAAAATCCTCCGTGAGGCTCGCACTGTGACGGAGAGGGATTATATCGCTGAAGCGCTCCGCCGCAGGCGGAGAATCCTGCAAGCAGGATTCTTTGTTCCAGGAAGTTTTATACCTCCAAAGGGACGAACTGGAAGGTGGTGCAGTCCACTAGTCCACGGTTGGTGAGGCGAAGCTCCGGCAGACAGGCCAAAGGAATTAAGGCCATGGTCATAAAAGGAGACGGCATGGAACAACCGATTTGTTTCCAGGATTCTTCCAGGTTCTCCACCAGGGAGCTCATTTCTTCTGCCGACTTGTCATTCATGAGGCCGGCAATAGGAAGGGGAACAGTGCCCAGAACGTTTCCATTTTGAACGGCAGTCATGCCGCCGCCACACTGGATCAACGTGTTTGCTGCCAGGGCCATATCTTCGTCATTGGTGCCGATGACCAGCAGGTTATGAGCGTCGTGGGCCACTGTGGAGGCCATGGCGCCACAGGTGATGCCAAAGCCTTTTACAAATCCAAAACCGCATGTCCCGGTTCCGTGATGCCGTTCAAAGACCACTGTTTTTAAAATATCCTGGGACGGGTCGGATTCCAGATGTCCATTCCTGGCGGCCAGGGTAACATGGCGTTCGTAGGAACCTACTTTGGCAGGAATAACTTCGATGGCCCTTACTGTTACCTGGTCGGAAGCAGCGGGGATTTCAAAAGTTTCTTTTGTAATGGCCTTTCCAATATGCATAGAATGGGTGGCCCATTCAGGATAAGTATAGGGGGCGAACTCTTTTGTCATGGAGCCGTTTTCAGCCACCTGTTCGCCGTCAATCCAGACGTTTGTGATGCGGAGGCTTTCCAGATTATCCAGGAGAACCATATCGGCACATTTCCCCGGAGCGACACTTCCAAAATCATGATCCATCTGGAAGCACTGGGCACAGTTGATTGTCACCATCTGGATGGCAGTGATGGCATCGATGCCTTCCTCCACTGCCCGGCGGACAATATGATCCAGATGTCCCTGGGACAGCAGGGTGTGGGGATGTGTGTCATCGGAGATCAGAATGGCGAAACGGGAATCCACCTGATGCTCAGTGATACTTTTTGCCACTTCTTTCAGGTCGTGCCACGCCGACCCTTCCCGGAACATGGCGTACATACCAAGACGCATTTTGGCGAGGGCATCTTCGGCCCTGGTGGATTCATGGCAGCAGCGGACACCGGAGGCTATGTAGGCGTTGAGGCCTTTTCCTGTTTCCGGCAGGGAATAGTGCCCAGTTATGATTTTTCCGGCTTTTAATGTGGCTCCGGTGATGCCGTGGGCGTGGTCGGAGGAACCAAGGATTCCTGGAAAGTTCATCATTTCACCGAGGCCGACACATTCGTTCCAGTTCATCGTTTCGGCGGCTTCATCAGGTCCGATGAAGGAACCAGTGTCCTCAAAACCCGGAACAGCCGGGACACAGGAGGGGGTGGTGAGCATGGCTTTTAAGGGTGTCCTGGCGGCATCTTCCAGCAGGCACTTTACGCCTTCCAACCCCAATACGTTACAGATTTCGTGGGGATCCATGTAAATACCCACAGTGCCATGGGGAATGACCGAACGAGCATATTCGCCGGCTCCCATCATGGAGGATTCCACATGAATATGACCGTCTAAAAATCCGGGCGCCAGATACTGTCCTTTTGCATCGATGACTGTGGTGTGTGGGCCGATACAGTGGGAGGCATCTCCCACCAGGGCGATGCGGCCACAGGCAATGGCCACAGAAATATCTTCCTGGATTTCATGGGTACAGACATTGACCAGCCTGGCGTTTGTGATAACAGTTTCGGCGGGGACAGAGCCGCCGGCCACGGCTGCCAGCGTCTGGCTGACTTCCCAAAGCGGCTTCTTGCAGAATGTATTAATCATAAAATGCCTCCTGTAAGGATAAATTTTACAGATAGTATACCAAAAAAATACGGCATTGTAAATTTTTCATGGTTGTGATACAATAAAAAAACATAATAAACATCAGAGTGTGTGTCTGAAGTTCTATTCTGCCTTTCTCAAGGCAGCAGTCTTTAAAAATCCCGAGTTTCAGAAATTTTCAGAGCGATGGAGAAAAAGGAGAAGACATGAGGGAAAAACTGGAAACCCTTTCTTTGGCGCAGTTGCGCCAGATTGCAAAAGATTTAGAAATAAAAAGTATTACAGGAAAAAAAAAGGCAGAATTGATTGAGTGTATTTTAGAAAAAAAGGGGACAAAAGATACGGCCCAGGAAGAGGAGAGGGAGACAGTTTCTGAACTGTTGCCGCAACAACCTCCGGCGCCGGCCCGCCAGGCCACAGCACAGAGCCGCCAGACGCAGACACCGCCTTCTTCCTCAAACGTTTCGGAGGGGCAGACAAGAAAGGGAGGGGCATCCCAGGAAGGTTATCAAAGGCGGCAGAACCAGCCCCAGGAGAGTCCGGGAAAGAGGGGGTTTGGCGGAGGGACAAGGCAGCCGTCTGTGGTGCCCAACATCAATCCGGAGGAGCTTCAGAATCTGGACAGCGGGATTCCCGCCCATGGGATTTTAGAGGTTATGCCCGATGGATTTGGATTTATCCGGTGTGAAAACTATATGCCGGGGGATAATGACGTCTATGTGTCGCCTTCCCAGATTCGGCGTTTTAACCTGAAAACGGGAGATATTGTCAGCGGGAGCCAGAGAGTAAAAACTACGGCAGAGAAATTTGCCGCGCTTTTATATGTTTCAAAAATCAATGGGCTTCCCCTGGGGGCGGCAGAGCGGAGGCCGAACTTTGAGGATTTGACACCAGTATTTCCCAACGACAGAATCCATCTGGAGATGTCGGGAGGAAGTGTTTCCATGAGAATTGTGGATCTCTTGTCTCCCATCGGGAAGGGACAGAGAGGGATGATTGCCTCACAACCAAAAGCGGGGAAGACAACACTTTTAAAAGAGGTGGCAAAGGCAGTTACCAGAAACCATAGGGATATGCATTTGATTGTACTTTTAATTGACGAGCGCCCGGAAGAAGTGACAGATATTAAAGAATCCATCGAAGGCCCCAATGTGGAGGTGATTTATTCTACCTTTGACGAGCTTCCTGAACATCACAAAAGAGTGTCCGAGATGGTTCTGGAACGGGCGAAACGCCTGGTGGAGCATGGGCGGGATGTGATGATTTTACTGGACAGCATTACCAGGCTGGCCCGCGCCTACAACCTGACGGTGGCGCCCAGCGGCCGGACTTTATCCGGCGGCCTTGACCCGGCAGCCCTTCATATGCCCAAACGGTTTTTCGGCGCGGCCCGGAATATGAGAGAGGGAGGGAGCCTGACTATTTTGGCCACAGCCCTGGTGGAGACGGGCAGCCGCATGGATGATGTGGTATTTGAGGAGTTTAAGGGTACCGGGAACATGGAACTGATGTTAAACAGGAAGTTGTCGGAAAAAAGGATTTTTCCCGCCATTGATATTTTAAAGTCAGGAACCAGGAGGGACGACCTTTTGCTTACATCGGAGGAACAGGCGGCTGTGGAAATTGTGAGGAAAGCCACCGGGGGCCTGAAGGCAGATGAGGCTGTGGAACGTGTGCTGGATTTGTTCCGCCATACGAGGAATAATAGGGAGTTTATGGCGATGGCAGGAAAATTGAAGGCATGACAGTCTGAAAATGCTTGCATTTGGAAAACGGTTGTGATATAATGATGATCGCTGTTTTATTGTAAAAACAGGTGTACATGTATCAGAGTATACTCAAATGGCATTTACCAGTGCCGTTTGGTGTCCGTCAAGGGATAGAAATTGTGGTAAGAGAGGTGAAAAGCATGAGAGAAGGGATCCATCCTGAGTACCATCAGGCAAAGGTTGTGTGCAACTGTGGAAATGAATTTGTGACTGGTTCCACAAAGGGAGACATTCACGTGGAAATTTGTTCCAAGTGCCATCCGTTCTATACAGGTCAGCAGAAGGCTGCATCTGCAAGGGGACGTATCGAGAAGTTTAACCGCAAGTATGGCGTAAACGCAGGCAAATAAGTATTGCACATGGATGAGGTTGAGATTTCGGACGATGAAGGAATCTCAACCTTTTTAGCGTACAGAGAGAGGAGTACCGGATGAAGTCATCAGGAATCGGCGGCCAGGCGGTGATAGAAGGCGTTATGATGCAGAATCAGGACGTGTACGCCGTGGCAGTCAGAAAACCGGACGGGGAGATCGAGGTGGCAAAGGACACCTGGCAGACATTTACAAAGAAGCATCGGGCCCTCAATGTCCCATTTGTAAGAGGGATTTTTAATTTTATAGATTCTATGCGCTTAGGGATGAAGATCCTGAGTTTTTCCGCCAGTTTCTATGAGGAAGAAGAGGAGGAAAAAGGGAAGGATGAGAAAAAAGAAAGCGTGATTATGGGGATTGCCATGGCAGCGGCAGTGGTGCTTGGCCTGGGGATTTTTTTTGTTCTGCCTATGTTCTTGTCAAATTTGTTCCGCCGTGTTATAGAGTCCAGGGCGCTTATGGGTTTTATTGAAGGGGTCATCCGCCTGGCGATTTTTGTGGGATATGTGCTTTTGATTTCTCTGATGAAGGATATCAGGAGGGTGTTTATGTACCACGGGGCAGAGCACAAATGTATTAACTGTGTGGAACACGGGCTGGATTTGACATTGGAAAACGTGAAAAAAAGTTCCAAGCAGCACAAGCGCTGCGGAACCAGCTTCCTTCTGTTTGTGGTGTTTGTAAGTATTTTGTTTTCCATGGTTATCCAGGTGGATGATGTGTGGCTGAAAGCGCTTTTGCGTATTCTCCTGATTCCGGTGATTGCGGGGATTTCTTATGAGATCCTAAAGCTTGCAGGCAGGAGTGATAACTGGCTGATTAATTTAATCAGTAAGCCGGGGCTTCTCCTCCAGCGCCTTACTACCAGGGAGCCGGAAGACGATATGATTGAGGTGGCTATCCGGTCAGTGGAAGAGGTATTTGACTGGAAAGCTTATGAGACGGAGAATTTTGGAAAGGTTTTTGAAGAATGACCTATGAAAAAGTCCTGGCAGAGGGAGAAAGGCTCCTTTTAGCCGGAGGGGTGGAAGAAGGCAGGCTGGATGCCTGGTACTTGTTTTCTCATTGTTTTTCCATGGACAGGGGAGCGTATCTGGTGAAAGCGGGAAACCGGCTTTTACAGGAAGACAGGAAAGCGGAAGCCACTTTCTGGAGGCTGATTGAAAAGCGGAGGCAGAGGATTCCCCTCCAGCAGCTTTTAGGAAGCCAGGAGTTTATGGGATTTGAATTTTTTGTGAATGAGCATGTATTGGTTCCAAGGCAGGATACGGAGACATTGGTGGAGACAGTGCTTTCCGGCGAAAAGATGCGGGTAATGGAAAAGCATCCCTATAAGGTTTTAGATCTTTGTACCGGTTCTGGGTGTATCGGCCTGAGCCTGGCTCTGTGCTTTCAGGAGAGGCCTGCAGTAAAGCAGGACGCCGGAGGGGGTAAGGGCTGCCGTCTGCCTGACATGGAAATTGTCCTCAGCGATATTTCAGAGGAGGCGCTTCAGGTGGCGGAAGAAAATATTGGCCGCCTTCAATGCAAAACGGTGTGCCGGGCAGTGCAATCGGATTTGTTTGAAGCTTTTGAAGGAACCAGGTTTGACTGTATCGTTTCCAATCCGCCTTATATCCCCAGCGGGGAAATAGAAGGGCTTTCCCCGGAAGTCAAAGACCATGAGCCGAGGCTTGCCCTGGATGGAAGCCCGGACGGCCTGGAATTTTACCGGAGAATTGGCGCGGAAGCTTCTGAGTATCTGGTTGCGGGAGGCCGTCTTTATCTGGAAATTGGCTGGGATCAGGGGGCGGCTGTACCGGAGATTTTATATACCGCAGGTTTTACCGGGATAGAGGTGCTCCAGGATTTGGCGGGAAAGAACCGGGTGGTAAAAGCAGTCCTGCCGGGATTTGAATTAGGAAAATAGAGGGAAAAGGAGGGACGGCCATGTTTGACAGGCTTGAAGATATCCTGATTCGCTTTGAGGAAATTCTCGAAGAATTAAATAATCCATACGTGGTGGAAGACCAGATAAAGTTTCGGAAGTTAATGAAGGAGCAGACGGAGCTGACGCCCATCGTATCGGCATATAAGGAGTACAAAGGGGCAAAGCAGGATATAGAGGACAGCCTTTCCATGCTGGAAAGTGAGAATGATGAGGAAATGCGGGAAATGCTCAAGGAGGAATTGTCCTTGGCACGGGAAAAGTCTGCCGGTCTGGAGACGCAGCTGAAAGTCCTACTGCTCCCTAAAGATCCCAATGATGATAAAAACGTTATTGTGGAAATCCGTGCCGGGGCGGGAGGAGATGAGGCGGCGCTTTTTGCGGCGGAAATTTACCGGATGTATGCTCATTTTGTGGAAACCAGACGGTGGAAACTGGAACTTATGGAGGCCGACGAGATTGGAATCGGCGGTATGAAGAGCGTCAGCTTTATGGTAAAAGGCCAGGGCGCTTATTCCATCCTGAAATACGAATCCGGTGTCCACAGGGTACAGAGGGTGCCGGAGACAGAATCCGGAGGCAGAATCCATACGTCCACCATTACTGTGGCCGTGATGCCGGAGGCGGAAGAGGTGGACGTCCAGATTGATGAGAAGGATATCCGCATTGATGTGATGCGGGCTTCGGGAAACGGCGGCCAGTGTGTCAATACGACGGATTCCGCTGTGCGCCTGACCCATTATCCCACAGGGATTGTGGTTTACAGCCAGACAGAAAAGTCCCAGCTTCAGAATAAGGCCAAGGCGTTTGCGCTGCTTCGGACGAAGCTTTATGATATTGAATGTCAGAAAGCCCATGATGCGGAAGCGGAAGCCAGGCGGAGCCAGGTGGGGACAGGGGACCGTTCTGAGAAAATCCGTACTTACAATTTCCCTCAGGGGCGCGTCACCGACCACCGCATCGGCCTGACCCTTTATAAGCTGGATAAGATTATGAACGGGGATATTCAGGAGATCATCGATGCCTGCATTGCGGCAGACCAGGCGGCAAAGCTGACAAAGCTGGGAGAAAATTAAACTTGTAATCTCTCCGCGATTTGGTATAATAATAAACAGCCAGGCCTTCCGGGGTGTTAGCATCTGGAAGGCTTTTTATATGAGAATATTCCAGTGCAAACGAGGGAGAAAAGTGATTCGGGTATTTATATGTCCTGAGTGCGGAAAGACAAGGATGGTATCAAAGCTCTTAAAAGCGGAGTGCCACTGCTGTGGAGCTGCCATGTGTTCCTGTGATATTCCCTATTCAAAGTGGGTGGAGCTTAACCCGGGGGAGCGGGAACAGATATCGAAGCGTTTACTGCGTTCGGAGAAAGATAAATAAACAGAGAGATACATAAAGGAGGAGAAAGTATGGCAGGAACAGCATGGGCGCTTTTGCCGCCGGTTGTGGCGATTGCGTTGGCACTGATTACAAAGGAGGTTTATCTTTCGCTGCTGATCGGTATTTTGTCGGGGGCGCTTTTGATTACGGGATTTAATCCCTTAACCTCTGTGGAAACCACCTTTACCATCATGGGTGAAAAAATCGGCGGGAATGTGGATATTCTGGTTTTCCTGGTGCTTTTGGGGATTTTGGTTGCTCTGATCACAAAATCAGGGGCTTCCAGGGCATATGGCAACTGGGCTTCCAGGGCCATCAAGTCTAAACGGGGGGCGCAGCTTTCCACAGTGCTTTTAGGCTCCCTGATTTTTGTGGATGATTATTTTAACTGCCTGACGGTTGGTACGGTGATGCGGCCGGTGACGGACAAATACCAGGTGAGCCGGGCGAAACTTGCTTATATCATCGATGCGACTGCAGCTCCGATCTGTATCATCGCCCCCATCTCAAGCTGGGCGGCGGCTGTAGGCTCTTCTTTGCCGGAAAACAGCGGTATTGATGGGTTCAATTTGTTTTTGCGGACAATTCCTTTTAATCTGTACGCCATCCTCACCATCATTTTTATGCTGTATATTATTATCCGGAATGTGGATTATGGCGCTATGAAGGCCTATGAGGCAAAGATTGCGAAAGAAGGGGAGGAAACCAGCGATGACAAGGATCTGGAAGTGACCGGAAAAGGAAAGGTCATTGATCTGGTGATTCCCATTGCAGTGCTGATTGTATTTTGTATTGCCGCCATGCTTTATACAGGCGGGATCCTGGAGGGCGCGGGAATTGTAAGCGCTTTTGCAAACTGCGATTCTGCCAGAAGCCTGGTACTTGGCTCATTTTTCACTTTAGTTGTGGTATTCATTATGTATCTGCCCAGAAGGGTTATTACTTTCCGGGAATTTTGCGACAGTTTTGTGGAAGGATTCAAAGCCATGACGCCTGCCATTATGATTCTCTGCCTGGCATGGACTTTATCAGGGGTATGCCGTGAGGATTACTTAAATATTGGAGGTTTTGTGAGCACCGTAGTGGGCGGAAGCGCTTTGGTGGGTATGCTGCTTCCGGCAATCCTTTTTGTGGTGGCCACAGGGCTTTCTTTTGCCACAGGAACTTCCTGGGGAACCTTTGGTATCCTGATCCCCATTGCAGTTCAGGTGGTGGGAACGGCGGACATTAATATGCTGACCATTACAACAGCGGCGATTTTGGCAGGCGCTGTGTGCGGAGATCATATTTCACCGATTTCGGATACGACGATTTTAGCTTCTGCAGGAGCCCAGTGCAACCATATCAACCATGTATCTACACAGATCCCTTATGCAATGACTGTGGCGGGCTGCTGTCTGGCGGGCTTTTTAGCAGGGGGGATTACTGGAAACGGATGGATTGGAACATTGGTTGGTTTGGCGGCGCTTCTGGCAGTGACGCTTGTGGTGGGCAAAAAAGCAAAATCAGTGGAAGCTGGCTGAGATTTAAGAAAATGACAGACGGTACCGGAGGGAGTTCTTATGAATTTATTCAAGCATAATGTCATTGTTTCTGAACGGCGGGATATGGTGAGGATCACCGGTATGGTAAAAAAAGATGTGGAAGAGAGCGGGATTTGTAATGGCATCGTTGTGGTTCACTGTCCCCATACGACTGCTGGTCTGACCATTAATGAAAATGCAGATCCGGATGTGATTCAGGATATGCTGTATGCGCTGGAGAACGCTTATCCGACAAAAGATATCCGGTACCGTCATTATGAGGGAAATTCCCACGCCCATGTGAAGGCTTCTTCCATGGGAGCCTCTGTGACGTTGATTTTGGAGGAAGGGGAGATGATTCTCGGCGCCTGGCAGGATTTGTATCTATGCGAATTTGACGGGCCGAGGCAACGTACCTTTTATGTGAAAGTAATGGAGGGATAATTCCATGGATATCGAAAAACTCGTAAAAATGCAGAGGGATTACTTCAATTCAGGAGCCACCAGACCGGTGGCTTTTCGTTTGAGGGCGCTGCGCTTGCTGAAAGCGGAAATGAAACGGCGGGAGGGCCAGATTCATGAGGCTCTTAAAAAGGATTTAAACAAATCAGGGTTTGAATCCTACATGACAGAAACAGGACTGACAATTTCAGAGCTTGGATATATGGAAAAGCATTTAAAAAGCTACTGCCGGCCTCGTAAGTCTCTGACGCCTCTGGCTCATTTTCACGGAAAAAGCTTTGTAATGCCGGAACCTTACGGGGTGACGCTCATTATGTCACCCTGGAATTATCCGTTTATGTTGTGTATGGAACCTTTGGTGGGAGCCATTGCAGCGGGAAACTGCTGTATTTTAAAACCGTCTGCTTATGCGCCGTCTGTTTCTGCTGTTATAAAAGAACTGGTGGAGGCAGTATTTCTGCCGGAATACGTGGCTGTGGTGGAAGGGGGACGGGCGGAAAACACGGCCCTTTTGGAGCAGCGGTTTGATTATATTTTTTTCACCGGCGGCGTAAAGGTGGGAAAGCTTGTGATGGAGAAAGCATCCCGCCATCTGACTCCGGTGACGCTGGAACTGGGAGGGAAAAGCCCCTGTATTGTGGATGAGACGGCCAACCTAAAAAACGCGGCAAAAAGGCTGGCCTTTGGGAAGTTTTTAAATGCCGGGCAGACTTGTGTGGCGCCGGATTATCTTCTGGTACAGGAAAGTGTGAAGGAGAAGTTTCTGGAGCTTTTTGAAAAAGCAGTACGGGAAATGTACGGAAAGAACCCTTTGGAAAATGAAGACTATCCAAAGATCATCAATGAAAAGCACTTCGACCGGATAGGCGGCCTGATGGGTGGCGCCGACATCCGAATGGGCGGTGAAAGGAAACGAGAAAGCCTCCAAATCTCACCGACGATATTAGATCATGTGACTCCAGATGCGCCCGTGATGCAGGAGGAGATTTTCGGCCCCGTACTTCCAGTGCTTACTTTCAGGGAGATTGGGGAAGCGGAAGCTTTTGTGAAAGAGCGGGAAAAACCGCTGGCTTGCTATATTTTTACAGGCAGGAAAGAAACAGAGAGAAGGCTTCTGACATCCTTAAGTTTCGGGGGAGGCTGCATCAACGATACCATTATCCATTTAGCTACTTCCCGTATGGGATTTGGCGGTGTGGGAAACAGCGGCATGGGAAGCTACCATGGGAAGAAGAGTTTTGAGACGTTCAGCCATGAAAAGAGTATTGTGAAAAAATATAACTGGATCGACCTGCCGATCCGCTATCAGCCTTATTCCAATGGGAAAGAGAAACTGCTTCGGCTGTTCTTAAGGTGAAAGATCTGCGTATATGGTAGGAACGGTGTTGATGGGATTTCATGCAATGAAAGAAGGAGAATAAGTAATGAAAAAATATCTGAACATTTCATTTATTTACGCTGTCGCCGCTATGGCAGGCGGCGTTTTCTACCGGGAGTTCACCAAGTACAGTAGTTATACAGGCGTGACAGCTCTTGGCAAGATCCATACCCATCTGTTTCTTCTGGGAATGTTGGTTTTTCTGGTGGTGGCCCTGTATGCAGCCCACAACGACCTTCAGAAAATCAAAATGTTCCGGGGATTCCTGTGGACTTATAACCTTGGCGTATCCTTGACGGCAGCCATGCTGCTGGTGCGTGGAGTGATACAGGTGGCAGGCATGGAGATATCCGGCGCCGTTGACGCTTCTATTTCAGGGTTTGCAGGAATCGGTCATATTTTGACTGGCACGGGGATCGTTTTACTGCTGCTGTCCCTCAAAAAGGCGGCAAAAGATGAGGAGCTGAATCATAAGTAAATGAGTAAATGTCATAGAACAAGGCGCCGCAAGTCTTTACCTTTGTAAAAGTCTTCAATCACTTCTGCTATGGTTTCTGATATGGCCTGGTCAATATATTGGTTGGTATGACCGGATTCAACGGAGCGTACAAAATTTACCAGCTCATATCGGATACCTTCCCCGTCCAAATGATAAAAATACCGTTTATTTTCCGCAGGATTTTCGTAGCGGATTTCAAAATATTCCGTTTTCCACCAAGGAGCCGGGACATAAATATAACCTTTTGTCCCTGAAATGACCAGTTCCCCTTCTGATTTGACGCCGTTTCCGACTTTTAAGGCGGCGGTGGCGTTTGGATAAACAAAATTGATTTTTGTAAAAATATCAAAAGGGGAGGGGGCGTCTTTCAGGCAGGAGATAATCTGCTTTTCTGAATATTGGCAGCCAAACAGATGGAAAATAGGAAGCATGGCAGTGGGCCCCCAGGCACAAATACTGTTCCACAGGGCATCAAGCTGGGTTCCTCCGTCAGAAGCAAGGCTGGTACAGACAGCATCGACGGCAACGATTTGACCGATTTGTCCGCTTTTGGCCAGAAGGAGAAGACGGTTATAAGCTGTTGCATAAGCTGTTTTTACAGCCTCCATCAAAGTCAGATGCCGCTCTGTGGCCAAAGAGAATAACTGGCGGCACTGATCTTTTTTGAGGGCAATGGGAGATTCACATAAAACATGTTTTCCGGAAAGCAGGGCCTGTTTGATTTGCTGGCTGTGCATGTCCGGGTGGGAAACGAGATATACGGCGTCCACCTGGTTCAAAAGGGCTTCATAACTGCCGGCCAGGAGGGCGGATTCCTCTGTTTCCTGAATCCGCTTATCGGTGGTGTAAATTCCGGCCACCTGCAGGCCGTTGACAAAGGAACATTCGTTTTTATACTTGTTCAGGATATTGGTTTCACCCACCAGGCCCAGGCGGATGGCCCGCTTTTTGGCCCGCTCCTCAGAACTGGAGACTCCTTTTGTCCTGGGCAGGTATATCACCTGGCAGTATTCATTGAGATAATCAAATTTACCGGCCCAGTCAGAGCCAACTGTAAAAATATCCACATGATAGCGGCGGATATCGTCAATTTTTTGGCCCTCATATTCTTCTACGATGATTTCATCAGCGAGGCCGGTGGCCCGTACCCCTTCGATACGTTCCATAAGAGGCTGCTGCACATTGATTTTTCCGCGTACTTTGTCAAAGTCATCGGCAGTGACACCGACGATCAGATAGTCCCCCAATGCCCGGGCCCGCTCTAAAAGCCGTATATGCCCGTGGTGGAGCAGGTCATAAGTGCCATAAGTAATCACTTTTTTCATAACAAAAGTTTCTCCCTGAATGAAAGTTTTTGCGGCCTTATAATAAAATTTCATTGACAAAACTATGAAAAAGCTCTGGTACTGGTTGTAAATGGCAAGTAACGGTTGTTTTCCTAAAACAAAAAGCGGAAACTTAAGGTATGCATATCTTGTCAATGGATAACATGCTTGTTATAATGAAGGCAAACAAAAATCTGTTGATTTAGATAAAATACATGTAAAAGTATAACATAGTTCACTTTTCAGAACAACTGTTTTAAGGCGGCGCAGTGAAACCGAAAATTAATATGGATAAAACCAGGGAGTAACGGGGAGCCATGGAAAATAAACAGTATGCCGGAAAGGAAAACGACGGAGGAACAGAAAATGTATTATTTAAGTAAAGAAATTGAAACTCTCGATAGAATTTTTGACCAGAATAAAAGGACAGGGTATCTGCGGCTTGACTTGAATGAAAATCCTGGCGGGCTTTCCCAGGAATTTATCAACAAGGTTTTAGAAGATGTGACACCGGAATTTGTGGCCCAGTATCCTGAGACACTGGAATTTACTGAAATGCTGGCCAGATTTCTGGGAACGGATATTGAACATCTCTGCCTGGTCAATGGTTCTTCAGAAGGTATTCGGAATATTATAGAGGCATTTACATCGCCTGGAGGAAAAATTGTGGGGGTAACCCCCACATATGCCATGTTTGAGGTCTATTCCAAAATGTATGGCAGGACTTTTATCCCTGTCCCCTATACGGAATCTCTGGAAATGCCAGTGGAACATATCATAGGGAAACTGACGCCGGAGGTTGAACTGCTGATTTTAGTAAACCCCAATAATCCCATGGGTAATGTATATTCAGACGATGAATTTGCTGCGCTCATACAGGCGGCTGAAGAAAACGAAATTACAGTACTGGTGGATGAAGCGTATTTATATTTTTATCCGAAGTCATTCATTGATTATGCGTTAAACCGCCGGCATATCTTTGTGACGCGCACATTTTCTAAGCTATTTTCTTTGGCCGGCTGCCGTCTGGGATATGTGGTGGGATGGCCGGAAGGCATCAAAATGGTACAGAAGTTATGTACCCCCCATAATGTCAATGCGTTCGCCATGAAATTTGCAGAGACGATCCTGAAAACCGACGGTATGCTTGAGGACTTGATCTGCCGCCAGAAAGAAGGAAAGGCATATCTGGCTGATTCTTTGACAAAACATGGATATAAATTTAATGGAGGAGAGGGGAATTTTGTCTTTATCCAGCCGAAAACGGATGCGGAAACTTTGGTGAGAAGGATGAAGGCGGAGAAGAAGATTTTAATAAAAACATACGCAGGGATTGGAGGTCTGGGAACCTGCCTCCGGGTAACAACCGGTGAGAGGCAGTATATGAAACAGTTCCTGGACGCATTGTATGAAATGGAAAAAGAAGAGAATTTATGAAAAAGATATGGAAAGCGGCAGCTGTGATTTTTGCGGCTTGTCTGCTGGCATCCGGCGGATGCGGCAGTGGGGAAGTAAAAGAGACAAAACAAAATGGGACAGAGACGGAAAAAAGGCGGGAGGAGCAAGAATCGTCTCAGGAGGAAACCACCGGGGCGCAAAGTATAGAAGAAACAGAGAGTCCTGCCGGGGCGCCAGAAAATCCCTCCGCCGGGCAAGGGGCTGATGGTTCGGAGAAAGCATTGGCAGCGCCTTCCACAAGCGGCGCCCTTGAGGTCAATGGCACGACCCTGGTTGACGAAAGCGGGAAACCGGTGCAGCTTCGCGGTATCAGTACCCATGGCCTGGCCTGGTTCCCGGATTATGTCAATGAGGACTGTTTTGAGCAGCTTCGTAAAGAGTGGAATGTCAATGTCATACGGCTTGCCATGTATACGGCGGAGTCCGGGGGCTATTGCAGCGACGGAAACCAAGAAGGGCTTAAGGCGTTGGTGGAGAGCGGAGTCGAGTATGCAGTGAAGCAGGATATGTATGTCATCATTGACTGGCATATTTTATCCGACGGAAACCCCAACCAGCACATCGAGGAAGCGAAAGTATTTTTCCGGGAAATGTCAGAGAAATACAAAGACTGTAATAATGTCATTTATGAAATTTGCAATGAGCCAAACGGGAATGTGGACTGGGGGGAGATTAAAGCTTATGGGTCGGAAGTGATCGCTGTGATCAGGGAGCAGGATCCGGACGGCGTTATTCTGGTGGGGACTCCCAACTGGTCACAAATGGTGGATCAGGCGGCGGCGGATCCCATAACCGGATATGAGAATGTCATGTATACGCTTCATTTTTATGCGGCGACCCATACGGACTGGCTCCGGGATACCATGAAAAAGGCCATTGACGGCGGGCTCCCTATTTTTGTATCGGAATATGGAATTTGCGATGCCAGCGGAAATGGAAGCATTGACGTGGAACAGGCGGACGCATGGGTTCAGGCTATGGATGAGTACGGTGTCAGCTATGTGGCCTGGAACCTGTCCAACAAGGCGGAAACATCAGCCATTTTGAAGGAAAGCTGCCCTAAAGTTTCAGGGTTTTCTCCAGAGGATTTGAGTGAATCGGGAAAGTGGCTGTATCAGATGCTGACGGGAAAGCCATCCGCCGGGGACGAAACGCCGGAAGGAGGCATGGAAAAAGACTCAGAAAAAAATAAGGAGGAAAGCCAGGGAGCAGATGTACAGGCATCAGGCCGGATTCAGGGAGAGGGGGTAAACTGCCAGGCAGAACTGAAAAATACCTGGGAGGCAGACGGACAGGTATTTTGCCAGTATGCCGTTACGGTCAGCAACGGCTCAGAAACAGAGGTGGACGGCTGGAGGGTTTCTCTTGTCTTTCAGGAAGAGATTTCCTTGGCTGACGGCTGGAATGGAGAATACAAGGCGGAGGGAAATACCCTTACGGTTTCTGCCCAGGACTATAACAGGAAGATTCCGGCAGGAGGGACTGTTTCAGATATTGGGTTTATTGTGAGCGGTGTGGAAAAACCGGTGATTGCGTATTAGATTTGAACGGGAAGAGGATTGACTTTTTATAAGCGGGAGCGGGTTTTAAGTTGAAAAAGGCCAATCTTCTTCCATTCTTTTTAAAAAAATAAAAATGCGGAAACGGAAGGCGCGGAATCTATTGTATATCCTTCAGTTTTTCAGTATAATAGTAAAAAATAAAGTGTGAGGGAAACCAATGATGAAAAATCAGACTTTGGAGAGGGGAGCGGGGATACTGCTTCCGATTACCAGCCTTCCATCCCCTTACGGAATCGGGACATTTGGGAAGGCGGCTTATGAATTTATAGATTTCTTAAAAAGGGCAGGACAAAAGTACTGGCAGGTGCTCCCTATGGGGCCCACCAGTTACGGGGACAGCCCATACCAGTCTTTCTCAGCTTTTGCCGGTAATCCATATTTCATTGACCTGGATGCATTGGCAGAGGAGGGAATTCTGGAAAGGAAAGATATGGAAAGCGTGTCCTGGGGAGACAATGCTTCTTATGTTTCCTATGAGACGGTTTATGAAAATCGTTTTCCACTGCTTCGGAAAGCATTTCAAAACAGCACCCACAAAAAGAAAGAGGACTTTCAGAAGTTTTTAGAGGACAATGCCTACTGGCTGGGAGACTATAGCCTTTACATGGCATGTAAAGGACATTTTAAAAATACCGACTGGCTTTCCTGGGATGAAGATATCCGGTTCAGGGAAAAGGAAGCTGTTGCAAAGTACCACCGGCTCCTGAAGGAAGATGTGGAATTTTGGGAATTTTGTCAATATAAATTTTTCTGCCAGTGGAAGAAACTGCGGGAATATGCTGCAGAAAAGGAAATTCAGATCATAGGGGATATTCCCATTTATGCCGCCATGGACAGTGCGGATGTGTGGAGCCATCCCGGCTTGTTCCAGCTGGATGAGGAGAATCTGACGCCTAAATTTATAGCAGGAGTGCCTCCGGATGCATTCAGTGAGACAGGACAGCTGTGGGGAAATCCCCTCTATGACTGGGAAGCCATGGAAAAGGAGGGTTTTGAGTGGTGGTATCAGCGGATTGCTGCTTCCAGGGAATTATATGATGCCCTCCGTATTGACCATTTTATCGGCATTATCAGATATTATGCAGTACCCGGAGGCGCAAAAGACAGTGTGAAAGGCTCTTATCATCCAGGCCCCGGGGCGAAGCTGACAGATGTGATCAATAAAGCGGCAGGGGAAATGCGTATTATAGCGGAAGATTTGGGGACGGTGACGCCGAAGGTGCGGGAACTTCTCCAGGAAAATGGTTATCCGGGGATGAAGGTGCTGGCATTTGGCTTTGACGGCGATCCGGCCAATGAGCATTTACCTCATAATTATAAGACGTCCAACTGTGTGGCGTATGGAGGGACCCATGACAATGAAACCCTGGCGGGGTTGTTTTGCGATAAGTCCGACCAGGTTCTGACTTATTTATTTGAGCTTCTGGGCACCAGGGACCGGGGGAAAATTGTGGAAGGGCTGTTCCGCCAGGCATACGGAAGTATCGCAGATGTGGTGATTTTCCAGGCCCAGGATGTACTGAAGCTGGACAATTCCGCCAGGATGAATTTCCCCTCCACCCTTGGGGACAACTGGAAATGGAGGCTGAAGAAAGGGCAGCTGGGGCAGGATGAGGCAGGGTTTTTAAGCTTTTTGGTGCATGTATACCATAGATATTGATGAAAAGGATGTAAGGTAATCACGGAGAGGAGGGCTGGATATGGCGCGGACGGCTAATCAGAAACTGAAGATTTTGTATGTGCTTAAGCTTTTGGAAACGAGCGACGAGACTCATGTGATAACGATGAAAGAAATCCTGGAAGAGCTTGCCCGCCATGGAATCCGTGCGGAGAGAAAACGGATATATGATGATCTGGATGCCCTCCGTGAGTTTGGTTACTCGATCATCGGAAAAAGGGGCCGCATGGCGGGGTATTATCTGGAAAGCAGGGAAGGGCTTCCTGCTTTTCCGAAAATGGAAAAGACGGCCCGCGCTGTCTTAAGGCAAGACGCCGGAAAAATGAAAAAAGACGTTTGGAAAGGGGCGGAAGTACCCGAAGAGACGGAAAAGGCGGACAGGCGGCAGATGAAGACCGCAGAATATGAGTGGCTGTCCGGTGATACGAAGGTGGAACTTCTCTGTGAAGATAAGATGGCGGCGTTTATCTTGGAGGAACTGGGGGAGAATAGCTCCATCAGGGAGAAGGCCAGTAAGAAGGCGGGAAGCGCTGTTCTCAAGCTCCGGGTAAAACAAAGCCGGGAATTTTATGGATGGCTTGCCCGTTTTGGCTGCCGGGTACGGGTAAACGGACCCTCCTTTATTATCCGGGAATACAGGAAGTATCTAAAAGAAATCAGAAATATGTATAAAGAGAATTAGGAGCTTGAGGATTTGTCAACTGGCTGCTGGATGGCAGACAGGAAAGGAGGTAACGGGATGATTTATAAGACATTGGGAAAAACAGGGCTTCGTGTTTCGGCCATGTCCCTTGGAACATGGGCAATCGGCGGGGCCGGTTGGGGGCATACTGATGAAAAAGCCTGTCAGGAAGCAGTTGCCGTCATGCTTGATGCGGGGGTGAACTTGATCGACACAGCGCCTGCATACAACGGCGGAGAAGCAGAAAAGTTCCTTGGAAAGATTTTGAAAGGAAAACGGGAGAGCCTGGTATATGTGACCAAGACAGGTACGCAGTATGTAAACGGGACATACATCCGTGATAATTCTGCAAAGGCAGTCCGCCGTCAGTGTGAAGAATCCCTGCGGTATTTGGATACAGACCATATTGATGTGTATCTGGTTCACTGGCCGGATCAGAATGTGCCCATGGAAGAAACATTTACAGAGCTTAACCGTCTGCAGGAGGAAGGGAAGATTCGGCATATCGGGGTTTCCAACTTCTCACTGGATCAGATTAAAGAAGCTTCTTGTTTTTCTGAGATCACAGTGGCACAGGATCAGTATTCCATGGTTCATGAAAAAGAAAAGGAGAAATTGTGCGGTATCCATGAGCTGGGGATTGGAACCATGACCTATGGTTCCATGGGAGCCGGTATTTTGTCAGGGAAATACAGAGAGAAGCCGGTGTTTGATGCGGGAGATATGAGGACAACTTTCTATAGCTTTTTCGAGGAACCTGTATTTACCAGGATTCAGGAACTATTAAAGGAGATGGATGAAATTGCAAAGCGCCATAACGGGGTGTCCCTCTCCCAGATAGCCCTCAACTGGAGCATATCCAAACCTTACGTGGATACGGCGATCGTGGGGGTACGGTCTGCGGCCCATGCCCAGGAAAACAGCAGTGCTGCCGGCTGGAAATTGGCACCGGAGGAATTGAATTTACTGGATGACGCGGTGGGAAAACTTCAGGTTTTGATGAAAGGCTGAGGAATCGTCATGGAAATAAAGGCGGAAAAGTTATGGAAAGGCTTTTCCGCCTTTACTTATCCCGCAGGAATTTAATGGATATCGGAAGCCATTTTAAAAAATACGAAGACTATTGAGAAGGTCGGTTTATTGGAGTTGACGGAGCGCGGTCAAACAGGCTTATTTCAGCTATCTAACAGCCGCCAGTAAGGATTAATATTCGGCAGTCTCCCTGCATAATATGTAAAAAACAGTTGCAGGGGCTAAGCCTTGAAAGATTATATTGAAGAACGGGCAGTGGAGATTGCCACTTATATTATTGAAACCAACGCGACCGTGCGGCAGACCGCAAAGAAATTTGGAATCAGCAAAAGTACAGTACATAAAGATGTCACGGACCGCCTTATGCGGATTAATCCCACACTTGCCTCCAGGGCCCGCCTTGTGCTGGACGTCAATAAGTCAGAACGTCACATCAGGGGGGGGATGGCAACGAAAGAAAAATATCTTCATCAGGTTCCGTCAAAAGACGATCACGTATTTACTTTGTAGAGGCCACGATGGTATAATATTAAATAAGGGTTTATATGCCTGAAGAAAAACAGTCGAAAATAGAGTACAGGGAAAAGGATGGGGAATGGGAGTACATTTGAAAAGGATAAAGATGCCTGCGAAAAGGCAGGCCATTAAGATGTTGATGCTTGCCGCGAAAATTGCAGTGGGAAGCAGTATTGCCATTTATATGGCGGAGCTTCTGAAGCTGCAGTTTTCGGCTTCGGCGGGAATTACCACATTATTGACTTTGGTGACTACAAAGCGGGGGACGATTAAGCTGGCTCTCGCCCGTTTTGTGACTTTTGGCGTTGTTGTCCTTTTTGCCTGGATGACATTTATCCCATTGCGGAGCGAGTGGCTTGCATTCGGAGTCTTTATTTTTTTGACAGTCCTAATGTGCCAAATGTCTGGCTGGATGACGACACTGTCAGTCAATGCAGTAATCGGAACCCATTTTCTGACAACCCTTGATTTTAGTCCTGATTTTTTCCTCAACGAATTTTTGCTGGTTTTCATTGGAAGTGTTATTGCATTTGTGCTGAATCTGTTTCACCATAACCGCAGCCAGAAGGAACATTTGCGGGAACAGATGGCTTATATCGAGGAACAGATGCAGTTTATTCTTGGAGAAGCAGCGGCATATCTGTCCCAAAAAGCCATGGAGGTGGATGTTTGGGATCACATCTGTAAACTGGAGCAGAAAATCCACGAATATACGCAGGAATCTTATGAGTATCAGGAAAATTCTTTTAATTCCAATCCAGGTTATTATATTGATTATTTTGAGATGCGTATGGATCAGTGTAAAGTGCTTTACAATCTCCATTCGGAAATGAGGCGGCTTCGTATGATGCCAGATCAGGCGAAACTGGTGGCAGACTACATGCTTTACATGGCGGATTTTGTGTTGGAACTGAATGTGCCGGAGCCTCAGCTGGAACGACTGGAGGAAATTTTTGCGGATATCAGACGAGAACCTTTGCCGGAAAGTGTGGAAGAATTTGAAAACCGGGCAGTGCTATACCATATCCTGATGGATATGGAAGACTTTTTATTGGTAAAGAAGAGGTTTGTGGATGCGAATCTTCCGGCTTAAGAAATAGGAAAGACAAAAGAGTGATTGAAAAAGGATTTTTTGCAATTTTTGAAGAATTTTACAAAAATGAAACAAAATGGTCGATTTTGGTCGAATCTTCTGCCCATTAGAGAGAGCTTTATATAATAGAGGGGATGCCAATCGTTACCACTGCGGGCTGCCGGAATTCTTCCGGTCCGGGCTGCGGTACATGGGACGCAGAAAAACGGTTCAAAAGAGGCGGTGGAGGAGCCTCTGTCAGTTTTTTGGAGGCTCCTGTCAAGAAAACTACAGGGGAGGGAAACCCAAATTCTTTTTTCGGGGATAAACTGGCTTTTCACCAGGGTTTTAGGTTGACAGACGACGGTACATGCACTAGACTGGAAATACAGGGGGCAAAAAAATGAATTATACCTTTCAGCAGTGGCTGCTGTTTTTTTATATATACTGTTTTTTCGGCTGGTGTTTTGAAAGCACATACGTATCTCTCAGAAAACGCCGTTTTGTAAACAGGGGATTTCTTCACTCCCCCATGCTGCCGATTTACGGCTCAGGGGCAGTAGTTATGGTACTTGTGACCATGAGGCTCCGGACGCATATTTTATGGATGTTTTTGGCTGGTATGATGGGCGCCACAGTTCTGGAACTGGTGGTGGGCCTTGCCATGGAAGCTATTTTTAAAGTAAAATATTGGGACTACAGCAATCAGAGATTCAACTACAGGGGGGTTATATGTCTGTCATCTTCCCTGTGCTGGGGATTTTTTACTGTACTTTTAAATCAGTATATTCATAAACCAGTGGAAAAATTTGTTCTGAGCCTTCCCTGGGCGGTTGTTTTAACGGTTGTAATTGTGGTATCAATTCTATTTATAAGCGATACGGTGGTGTCTGTGAAAGTTGCACTTGGGATACGGGACATGCTGGATGCCAAGGCGCGCTTTAAGAAAGAGTTTAGAGAGGTGCAGGAGCAGCTTTCGGAACGGCTGGGGCATTTGCGGGAGAACTGGCTGGATTCCCTTGGGGACAAGCGTATGGAATCCAGAAAAACAGTAGCCGGAGAAAAACTCAATATGTTGGCGGATGCGGCTGGAGAACGTTTGAATATGTTGGCGGATACAGCTGGAGAATATTTGAATACATTGGTTGAAGCGATGAATGAATGTGTGAAAGCTTTGACAAAGACAGGGGATGAACAGGAGAAAGAAGAAATCCGTGTATTGTCAGGTTTGAGTGAACGGCTGAAGTCTTTGAAACGGGAAAATGAATCTCAGAAGGAGCGGATGGCTTATCTGAAGCTGAAAATGTTCCGCCGGAACCCGACGGCTACATCCAGGAAGTTTAAAGAAGAGTTTTTCCAGGTGCGTGAAGAACAATTAAAATGGTATGAAAAACGCAGACAGGAAAAACGGAAGAAGAGTAAAAAATAATTTCCCAATACATAATAAAAAAACACCCTTTTTACAGGGTGGAATCTTAAGGGGGGGACCCGGCAGCTTTTGGCTGCCGGGCGTGAGTATGAAAAAGCTTGTTTATACCAACCTCGATTGGTATGCCTATAGTATACGGTTAAAATGTGACCAAAATATGTTCAGTCTATGAAAAAAACATTAAGAACATAAAAGAAATTTTATGGAAATCCAAAATTTCGTGAGAGTTTTGAAAAGGGAATTGAAAAACCGGAAAAATTGTTTATAATATAAAGGATTGGAAACGGGCAGCGTAAAGCATAGGAGGAAAGAAGATGTTATTGTCAACGGATATCGGAATTGATTTGGGAACCGCCAGTATACTGGTCTATATAAAAGGGAAGGGCGTCGTTTTAAAAGAACCCTCTGTAGTGGCTTTTGACAGAGACAGTAATCAGATCAAAGCCATTGGGGAGGAAGCACGTCTGATGATTGGAAGGACTCCGGGAAATATTGTGGCGGTTCGTCCTTTACGTCAGGGTGTAATTTCTGATTATACCGTGACGGAAAAAATGTTAAAGTATTTTATTCGCAAAGCCTTGGGGAAGAAAACTCTTCGGAAGCCGAGAATCAGTGTCTGTATTCCCAGCGGAGCCACTGAGGTGGAAAAAAAGGCAGTGGAAGATGCCACCTACCAAGCGGGGGCCAGGGAGGTTTCCATCATTGAGGAGCCTGTGGCGGCGGCCATTGGCTCGGGAATTGATATTTCCAAAGCGTGTGGAAATATGATTGTGGACATCGGCGGCGGTACGGCAGATATCGCGGTGATTTCCCTTGGCGGAACGGTAGTCAGCACATCGGTGAAGGTGGCTGGGGATGATTTTGATGAGGCCATTGTCCGTTTTATGAGGAAGAAACACAATTTGCTGATTGGTGAGCGGACGGCAGAGGAGATCAAAATCCAGATCGGATGCGCCTACAAGCGTCCAGAATTGGTGGCCATGGATGTCCGCGGCCGGAATTTGGTGACGGGGCTTCCCAAAACCATTACGATTACTTCTGACGAGACTCTGGAAGCACTTCGTGAGCCTGCCATGCAGATTGTGGATGCTGTACACAATGTATTGGAGCGGACGCCCCCGGAATTGGCAGCGGATGTATATGACAGGGGGATTGTCATGACTGGAGGCGGAAGCCTATTGAGCGGCCTGGATTCCCTTTTAGAGGAAAAGACAGGAATCAATACGGTGATTGCCGAAGAGCCGCTGACGGCAGTGGCCATCGGTACCGGGAAATTTATTGAGTTTATGCATGGTCAAAGAGATTCCGACTGATCCGTGTATCAGCCGGGGTAAATGGGGGTTGTTGCAGAATATCTGGATTATAGATGCCCGGCTTCCCCTGCTGTCTCTATTCTTATCCGATAGGTAGATTTTGCAGGTTTTGTGAATCTAGCTCCGGCTATCATTGCTGACAAGCTTCTATGAAAGCGGCGGCAGACGGCGCAACAAAACCCAAAATCAACATGGATGAGGCAAGATGCAGCAGAGGAAGCCGGGCATATATAGATTCAGATTTATATTAGGAAATTTCGTTTTACAGGAGGAAAAACCAGATGGAAACCATTTCAGGCTATGTCAGCAAAATCGTATATCGAAATAAGGAAAATGGTTATTCTGTCGTGGAAATTTTTAACGGTGGGGAGGAGACGGTTATCGTAGGCGCCCTTTCCATGTTGGAAGAAGGGGAGTACATAACAGCGGAAGGCACCATGAAAAATCACCCGCTTTATGGGGAGCAGCTCCTGGTGGAACAGTATGAGGTACAGGCGCCGGAAGATACCATGTCTGTCATGCAGTATTTGAGTTCCGGGGCCGTGAAGGGGATTGGGCCGGCCCTGGCGTCCAGGATTGTGAAAAAATTCGGCAGCGAGACATTTCGGATATTGGAGGAGGAGCCGGAACGGCTGGTTCAGGTAAAAGGGATCAGTGAGAGGATGGCTATGGAGTTTGGGAGCCAGGTGGCGGAAAAACGCGATATGCGCCAGGCAGTGTTGTTTTTACAGAAGTATGGGATATCCCTGAACCTGGCAGGTAAAATATTTAAGCAATACGGATCTGAGCTTTATACAATTATTGAGCAGAATCCGTATCGCCTGGCAGATGATATTGCCGGAGTCGGATTTAAGATTGCAGATGATATTGCCGCAAAAGCGGGAATCAGGGCAGATTCTGATTATCGGGTGAAAAGCGGGATTTTGTATACTCTTCTTCAGGCAATTACCGGAGGCCATGTTTATCTTCCCATGGAAAAGCTCAGGGAGGAGACAAATCAGCTTTTGGGCGTGGAAGTCCTTTCTTTTGAGGATTACGTGATGGATTTGGTAATGGACAAACGGCTGATTGTGAAAAAGGAAGAGCAGGGTCCCATTGTCTATGCGGCCAGATATTACTACATGGAAATGACAGTGGCAAAGAGGCTTTTAGAATTGGATTTCTCCTGGGAAATGGCGGAGGGGGAAGCCCTTTCCAGGCTTTTAAGGATCGAGAAAGAGGAAGGCAGGAGCCTGGATGAGAAGCAGAGGGAGGCGGTTTTACAGGCAGCAGGAAGGGGAGTTTTGGTGATTACCGGCGGGCCGGGCACAGGAAAAACCACAACGATCAAGGCATTAATCCGTTTTTTTGAGATGGAAGGTCTTGAGGTGGAGCTGGCGGCGCCTACGGGAAGGGCAGCCAAACGGATGGCGGAAGCCACTGGCCATGAAGCGCGTACCATCCACCGGCTGTTGGAGCTTTCCGGTATCCAGGAAGAGTCTTCTGCGGAAGTGCGTTTTTCCAGAAACAGGAATAATCCCCTGGAGGCCGATGTGGTCATTATAGATGAAATGTCCATGGTGGATATACAGCTTATGGATTCTCTTTTGGAAGCGGTTCCTTCCGGCGCCCGGCTGATTCTGGTGGGGGACAAAGACCAGCTTCCCAGCGTGGGTCCTGGCAATGTGCTGAAAGATATTATCCAGTCAGGCCGGTTCCATGTGGTGTGCCTGACCAGGATTTTCAGGCAGGCAGAAGCCAGTGACATCATTATAAACGCCCATAAAATCAACCGCGGGGAACCAGTTGACCCAAAGTCCAGGAGCCGGGATTTTCTTTTTGTAAACCGTTCAGACGCCAATTCAGTGATCAATGCAGCGATTACATTGATGTGTAATAAGCTGCCCGGTTATTTGGGCGTTTCTATGTATGACATTCAGGTGATGGCCCCCATGCGGAAGGGAATCCTGGGAGTGGAGCGGCTCAACAGAATCCTTCAGGAATTTTTAAATCCTCCGGATGGAAAAAAGGCGGAGAAGGAATGGGGCCAGGGGGTATTCCGCGAAGGCGATAAGGTCATGCAGATTAAAAATAATTACCAGCTGGAGTGGGAAATCCCCGGGATGTATGGAACTACAACCGATGCAGGAACGGGGGTTTTCAACGGGGATATCGGCATTATAAAAGAAATCAATACGTTTGCGGAGGAAGTGAAAGTAGAGTTTGATGAAGGAAAGGTGGTTACATATGACTTTGACGGGCTTCATGAGCTGGAGCTGGCTTATGCCATTACCATTCATAAAGCCCAGGGCAGTGAGTATGCGGCAGTGGTTATTCCGCTGCTTTCGGGCCCGCGGATGCTGATGACCAGAAATCTCCTTTATACAGCGGTGACCAGGGCCAAATCCTGTGTCTGCATCGTGGGGCTTCCAGAAACTTTCCTTGCCATGGCCTCCAATGAAACGGAGCAAAAACGTTATTCCAGCCTGGACAGGCGTTTGCAGGAATTATGATTTGGAACCCAAGCAGGTTTTGAATGTCCTGTCTGGAGGCTGCATATGGGGAGAAAGGAGTATAGATTGATTCTTGATTTTATTTACCCCAGGCGCTGTCCTGTCTGCAATGAAGTTCTGCCTTTCGGCCCTTTTCGCATTTGTGGAGGCTGCCAGGATAAGCTGTCCTTTGTGAGCCAGCCCGTGTGTATGCGCTGCGGAAAAGAAATGGAAAAAGGCGGTTTTGACAGTTTTGGGGCGGAGGAATACTGCCTGGACTGTATGCGCCATGAGAAATCTTTTTCCGGTGGGGTAGCCCTGCTCAATTATAATGAAACGGCAAAGAAGCTGATGGCGGGGCTTAAATATAAAAACCGCCGGGAATATGCCGGCTTTCTGGCAGGAGAAATGGCCAGGCGCCACGGAAAGAAAATTTTAAGGTTCGGGGCTTCTGCTCTGGTGCCTGTCCCTGTCCACCGGAAACGGTATAGGGAAAGGGGTTACAATCAGGCAGAACTTTTGGCAAAAGAGCTTTCCTGGCGTCTTTCCATTCCGGTAAAAATGGTTCTTTCCCGTGTGGAAGACACACAGGCCCAGAAGAAACTGGGATATGAGGCGCGTCAGAAGAACGCAGCCGGCGCTTTTATGGCCAGGGACTGCAAGGGCATGGGAAATCTGCTCCTGGTAGACGATATTTATACTACAGGCGCCACAGCGCAGGCATGTACGGAGGCTCTTTTGGCGGCCGGAGCCGGAAAAGTCTGGCTTTTAAATATGGCAATCGGTATTGGGCGCAGTTAAAAATCAATCATAGAAAATCTATTCTTTGCGTACACTGTTTTAAAGACAGGCCAAAGGAGTTTTTTATGAAAAAGAATTTTTCCACAGTTTTAGGCGGGACAATCCTCCTCTTTCTGTTTCCCTATATATTCACCCTTTTTGTCAGTGGGACAGTTGGAGAGGAAACAAAGGAGATTGCAGAAAGCGGAAAAACAATTTTGCGGTCAGGGGCCTATGGTACAGAAAAAATAGACCTGGAAGAATATGTGATAGGAGTGGCAGCGGCGCAGATTCCGGGGGAATATGAAAAGGAAGCTGTGAAAGCGCAAGTAATTCTGGCCAGGACTTATCTTTATAAGGCCATGGGGGAGGCGGATACTGTTTCTGAAACTGATCTCTACGGAGCATATATGGATGCTGCGGCAAGAAAAAAGGCGTGGGGAGAAGAGGCTGATTCTTATGAGGAGAAATTTGAGGCAGCAGCGGCAGAAACAGCGGGCCAGGTGATTTTTTATGAGGGGGCCCTTGCGGATGCCATGTTTCACCGGGCCAGCTGTGGTATGACACGGGATGGGGGAGAAGCGTTTCCTTATTTAAAAAGTGTGGATGGAAGCAGGGATGTGGATATGGAGAATTTTGTGACCATCAGGGAAATGGCAGCCCAGGAGATTTTATCAGCCGTCTCCAGCCTGGGAGGACAAAATATTGGAGAGGAAGAAGCGCTTGGGCTTCAGATTGTATCCAGGGACGGGGCAGGTTATGTGCAGGGTATCCTGGTGGGAACAGAGGAATATAACGGCGAGGAACTGGCGGCCGCCCTTGGTCTTCCATCTTCCGCTTTTTCTGTTTCCCGGACAGAAAAGGGACTTAAATTTGTGGCGAAAGGTTCCGGCCATGGTTATGGGATGAGCCAGTGGGGGGCCAACAAACTGGCAGCAGAGGGAAAAGATGCGGTAGCGATTTTAAATACATATTTTCAAAACATTACGGTTGAAAAAACGGGAGAGAATATTTCCCAGCCAGAAATGCCCAGTTAATTTTTGAATAGGACGCGGTAATCGGGCAAGAATAATACCGAGGTGATTATCGTGAAAAAAAAGCAAGGATTGCTGGTCATGCTGCTGGGGTGTCTTGTCACCGTGAGCGCCATTGCCGGAGTACTGGTATGGCAGGGAACGGGCAAGAAGGATGAAGAGAACCGTCAATATGCGGAAACGGATGGTTCTTCAGAACAACTCTTATGGAATGACGAAGAAACAACAGGTACAAAAGAGGAAACGACGAAAGCCGTAACAGAGACACAGAAGACAACACAGGAAGCGAGAGCAACAGAAACAAAAGAACAGGAAGAGACAAGGCTGGAAGCGGAAGCCCGTTATGAGACGGAAGCACCAGACGAAAGCGAAGAGGCGCCTTCTGAGGCGCCGGCAGCTGTATCCCAGGTACAGACAGTCAGTTTCCAGGAGGAGAATGGTCTTCTCTGGCCGGTGGAGGGAAATGTCATCATGGAATATTCCATGGACAAGACAGTTTATTTCCCCACACTGGATTTGTATAAGTGCAGTCCGGCAGTTTTAATTCAGGGAGAGGCAGGAATGTCTGTGACGGCTGCGGCAAATTCCATCGTAAAGGTGGTTGGAACTGATGCGGAACTGGGAAATTACGTAACCTTAGATTTGGGGAACGGCTATGAACTTACCTATGGGCAGCTTACTGACCCGCAGGTAAATCCCGGCGATTACCTGGAAGCAGGCGCAGTGGTTGGAACACTGGCAGAGCCCACCAAATATTATGTGGTGGAAGGTGTAAACCTTTATTTCCAGATGACCAAGGACGGAGCTCCCATCGATCCGCTGGATTTTGTAGATTACGCAGAAGATTGAAAGAAACCGGCATGGTTTGGCATAAATTCGCCAGACGTGCCGGTTTTTGAGTTTTTATATTTCTGCTTTTAGAAAAAGTCCGCCTTCGTCCTGTTCAAATGCAAGATAGGGACACTCAAGCTCTGTTTTCGATTGAGAAAAAGAGAGAGGTAAGATATAATTAAAACAGGCGGAGGGAGGCGGCCTGAAAGCATTAGTTGGATTATAGTGGTGAACGGATGAATATGTGTAGAGAAGAAAACTAAAGATAAACCGATAGCGGAGATATACATATGATGATTTATAGAATACACGGTGATAATATTGTTGAATGTGAACGTATAGTAAACATTATATTAGATACTTTGAGGCCTGAAAATACTAATTTTTATTTGGTTTCACCATCGACGGTGGCAGTTGAAATACAAGCAGCTTTTATGGACAGAGTTGTTGAATGGAAATTAGAATTGCTGCCGGGTTTCAACAAAAATACAAAAAAGCGTTGGAGTGGAAATATTTTTGATATTCTTAAAAAAGCGGGGAGTTTCTTTGATGAAACTCCGGATACCATTATTTCAAGGATTGATGATACAGGAAATGAAAACGTATTACTTGGAATTGAGTTCTGCTCTGCTTTGCAGGCGGGGAATCAGGCATGGCAAAGAAGCGCGCGTGCTTTTTCAACGGGGCGGGCCGGCTGTCCATATCTCTATATAGTCGATTTCGTGAAATATGAACTTAATAGTAAAACTAGGGCACGGAAAAATCTGCGTTTTCCCAATGCAGCTGTTCCATATAGCTATGTAAATTATTCTAAAAATACTAAAAATTTTGTAGCACAAATATATATAAAATCTGAAGAATTCGATAAAACAAAAGATTCGGCTATTGCAGATTTTGATGAATCTGATTTCGGAAACAGAGAACTGGGTATTTATATAGTAAAACGGATGCTTGGGATAAATACGGCAAAAGAAGAGGAGGATATTCTCCGCAAGAACATGAATGTAGTCCGGTTTCTCGCAAAACATTCCGATGACAACATAAATTTTTCTGCTGACGAGTGGCAGGATATATATGATCTTTCAACGGGAGATATTGTTGATTATGCGGTTAGCAGAGCTAGGTTCGGATTTCATAAGACTCTTGCCATGAAGAGCCATCACGGGAAATCCGAGGAGATTATAAAACTAATTGACTGGCTTGGCGTGGGACTTGCATCAAAAGATTTGCCATTTGGTATTATCCCGGCGAATGATAGGCCAGTTTTTGCGAAAAGGTTGTCAGAATTTTATTTAAGCGCTGGGCACTCTGTTGTTCATTCGATTGCCCGGAATGATAAACATTTGATTGTTGCTGTTTTCAAAGGATTTAAACCTCGTGGCGATGATAACCGGCCGGATAGAGGAGTTCTTCCTTTAGCGCTAATGCTTTCAAATTCAGATGTGGATGTGTTGACCTACATTTATGGACCAGTACTTGAAACTAATTTAGAATTATTAGAAAAAAATCCCAAGGAGCTGGCGGATAAAAACGGGTTGTGGCGTTCGATTCTCGCTTTAAGTGATTTTATCATACTTGACGTTCCTGTATTAGGTAAAAAGAATTACGCAGTAGAGCGTGTTTATAATACGAGCGATATAAAAAAATATTTTTTCAGCCTGGGCAGCGGCAAGGATATAATGCCAAAACATGCATTTTCAAATGCACCGGTCAACTTTGGTGAAGACGATGTTGATACCGGAATACACTACCTTTTTACTCACATTCTTGGCAGATGCTGTTTTGAAGGAATGTGCAATCCTCCAGGGGGGGGGATTGGAGCGGATTTTCTGTAATAGACGGGGATTATGAAAACCGCTGGTTATCGCTGCCAAGGGTCAGTAATGTAATAAATGGAAAGCGGCCGGATCACATTTTGGAGATATTCGGTGTTTTTGAATGTCCGTTATTATTGTCTGTCGAATCAAAAGAAAAATCTGCCGATCTCGAAGCGAATGTGGGGATAAAACTTATAACCTATATTAAAAAGTTGATGGAATATACACCGAGTGCAAAAAGGAAGATTCATCCTGAAACTGAAGATTGGCAGTGGGGCGATAGAAAAGTTAATGTTGAAAATTTTAAAACAATGTCTGCCGCCGCTTATTTGAAAAAATATGCAGAACCAGCTTCTGTAGTTTTTGAAAAACGTTGCGAGATTCTTTTTGTAATGAATCCTGTTATCTCAAAAGATAAAATTGGATGGGAGCTTGAAATCATCCCATCCACGGAGCGCAGCACAATTTTGAAAGATTTTATGGTTGAGCAATATAAAAGATCAGGTGATGAATGGTTTATAATTAAATGATCAGAAATTCAGATAAAGGGATTCGAGAACTATTTCGTTTTTTTTATCTATGACTTTTTTGAAAGTTGAGTTACCGGAAGGCAAAAATTCGTGTCTTTTATATAGTTCTTTTGGTAAAGAAACTGTGTAGTCTTTGTCACCGCGTTTTCCATCAAATGAAAGGAGATATTTAATATTCCTTTTGTTAAGATCTTCGAGATATTCAAGAAACTTTTCAAAATCTATGGCGCCAAAATATCTGCCTTTAGTGTGAAAATACGGAGGATCCAGATAAACGATATCTCCAGATTTGGCTGAAGCTGTCGTGGAAGTATAATCTGCTGCGAAAAATTCTGTGTTTTGGAGATATGCGGACCAGTCGAGAATGATTTCTTTTAAAGTTTCAGGATTTATACCCGGACGGGAATGATGAAAAGAATTATTGAAATCACCTTTATCATTAAACCTGATTAACCCATTTACACAAGTGCGGGATAAAAAAAGCAGATCATAAGGGGATTTTTTGCGGTTAAAATTATCACGGATAGAGTAATATACCGTATAACCTTCTTCCTGAAGCTTTACCCAGCGAGTGCGGTAACTATCGGCAAGGGCTTCTGGATTGTCACGGATTTCCTTCCATAGTTGGATTAATGGTTCACAGATATCTCCGCAAATGCTCCTTTCAGGATGAACCGCATATAGCATGGAGCCTCCGCCGATGAAGGGTTCGTAATATGTCCCGATGGTATCTGGGAAAAATGATCTTATTTTTGAAGATTGAGAACGTTTACTGCCGCTCCATTTAATTACAGGTTTCATTATTAAGCTTTTTCTCCCAGTGTTATTTGAAACAGATTAATTTGTTCGTTTTCCGGTTCAGCATGGGACAAACGTTCTTGCGAAATTTCACAGTATTTTTTTTCTGTTTCAAAACCTATATAATGACGTCCGGTTATTTTGGCAGCGACACATTCGCTTCCGGCTCCTGAAAATGGGGTCAACATAATATCACCTGGATGAGAAGAGAGTTTAATCAGCCTTGTTAAAATTTTAATGGGCTTTTGTGTGGGATGCTTCCCGTATTTTAGCTCTTCTGGTTTTTTATTATTAGATAAATCCCAAACTGTCCGCATTTGTTTCCCGGGAGTTTTTAAATCGTCTCCCAAAAAACTGCCGTTTTTTGAATAGTCATAATCAAAATAGTAATTTCGTTTTTTTTCACCAGAATGAACCCATAATATAGTTTCATGGCTGGCCGTAAGCCGTCTGCCGGAGAGATTGGGGAAAGCATTTTTTTTGTACCAGATTATTTCGTTGATGATTTCAATTCCAAGTATTTGGCACACAACATTAATGATACCAATGTTATGATATGTTCCGAAAATCCACATGGAGCCTGTGGATTTTAAACATCTCTTTGCCTCCGTAAGCCATGTTATTGTAAAATTGAAATAATCTTTAAGAGACATATCATCCCAATTTTCATTGGTGATGTTCCAGTTACCACCCAGCCCGGCTAAGGAAACGCTGTTATCCCATTTCCAATCTCCGCTTTTTGAGAGGTTATAAGGAGGGTCGGCTATTATTAAATCGATGCAATCTTCAGGAAGCCTATTCATGCCTTCAATGCAATCAGAGTTGGATATATAATCAAAAGGAATCGCTGTAGATACGTTGTTTTTATTATTTTTCTTCATCGCGAATCCTCCTTGCAGCCTGTGCTTATATATTCAATGATGTTGTCTGTGTCAGTTTCTAATGCTTCGCAATATTATCCCAATACTACTATGTAATTTCCTCATCCTTTTATCAATTAAGCGATTTTTAAGGACTGCCATAAGAAATTACCGTTATAGTTGCTTCTGGTGAACAGGAGATATTATAACAAATATAAACGAATATCGCAAGAACTTACGAAAAACCATGAGAGTAGTGTAATATTATAGAAGCAATCCTTTCTTCCAGTGGATTTGGAGATATTGCCAGATGAGAGCAGGGCCTACTCATCACAGGCAAGTTCCACGTCCCGATTGAAAAAAACATATAAAAACCAGACTATGGGATTAAACCAGTGGATACAGAGGGCGGCAGCAGCAAAAAGCTTAAAAGCGGCGTCAAAACGGCGGATATGCATATATTCGTGGAGAAGGACACAGGAAAGCTGTTTAGTGTTCTCTCAGTGGGCCTTCTTGGGAAACAGGATGACCAGACGGAACACACCGTAAGTTAAAGGGACGAAAATCCGGTCAGAGGAACGCAAAGAAATACGGCGTTTCGGAGGACGGTTTTTTAGCCATTGCAGCGCAAATTCATTTTGGACAGGGAGGGAACTTTTAAATTTTGTCAGGAAATGACGGTAGGACAAAAGGAAAAAGGCAGCCGTAAAGGCGGCGCCAAAACACCAGATGAAAAAAACGGGCTGGAGTTTTTACCGAAAATGGCGCTTTCATCTGGGGATTGGGCAGAGGTCAACAGGACGGATGTTCCAGGGAAAAGAGGAGCTTCGGGAGAAAATCTGCGCCATCGTGCCGGCCACCCAGGGAGAAACCCTTATCCCGGTGGACAAAAGGGGGAATGCACTGCGGAAAGCCATTGTCTGGATGGATGGACGGGCAGAAGAACAGGCAAAGGAACTGGGAAAGGAATTTCCGCCGGAACGGCTGTATCCCCTTACCGGAGTCAGTGAGCTGGCCGGGACGGTCCCCATCTGCAAGGCCATGTGGATTCGTCAGAATGAACAGGAGGTATTTGAAAACACGGAAAAATTCCTGCTGCTGGAAGACTGGATCCTGTTTATGCTGACTGGGAAGTTTGTCACAAATAAGGTGCTTCTTTCTTCGTCGGGGTATTATGATATTATAAACGACAGGTATTATGAAGAGATCATTCTGGCTGCAGGGCTAAAACAGGCTCAATTTCCTGTGGCTTATGAGCCGGGAACCTGCCTGGGTAAGATTTTGCCGCAGGAGGCAGAAAAGCTTGGGGTTTCCAGGGAAGCGAAAGTTTTCACAGGAGCCATGGCTCAGCCTCTGGCAGCCGGAAATTACTGTGAGGGAATCATTATGGAGACGACAGGAACGTGTATGGTCATTGGCGCCTCCAGTAAAAAGCCGGATTTTGGAAATCCTTACCGGATGATTATCTACCGCCATATCATACCGGGGATGTATTTTGTGATGCCTGACTGCATGACGGCAGGAATGGTTTTAAAGTGGTTTCTCCAGGAGTTTGAGGAGGAACTGGGGAAAGGGGAATTCCCTTATGACCATATGACGAAGCGGGCGGAGAAAATCCCTCCGGGGGCTGACGGCCTGATTCTGCTTCCTTATTTTACAGGGATTCAGACACCGGAAATCAACCCGGATGCATGTGGGGTGTTTTTTGGGCTGGATTTAAGTATGGGAAGAGATCACATGATCCGGGCCATCATAGAATCGGTGGCATATATGTTAAAAGAAAATTTAAAGGCGGTTCAACAGGTGGCCCGCTGTCATGCCTCCCAGGTGAGAGCCATGGGCGGCGGGGCGAAAAGCGACGTCTGGCTGCAAATCAAAGCTGATATCTGCCAGATAGAAATAGGACGCATGGCCTATACAGAATGTACATCTTTGGGAGCGGCCATGATCGGCGCAGTGGCGATGGGGTGGTTTCCTGGCTATGAGGAGGCGGTGGAGAAAAGTAACTGCGTGGGAAGCGTGTTTTCGCCGCGAAAAGAAAACAGGGATGTTTATGAAAAAAGATTTAAAAAATTCCTGGAAATCTATCAGGCTCTGAAGCCGGTTTTTTATCCCAAAAGTGAAGTGTGAATTTGGATGTGACGTCATAAAATGTATTAAAAAAGCCCAGACCACATCGGTTTGGGCTTTTTCGTAGCGGAAGGGAGATTTGAACTCTCGACACCACGGGTATGAACCGTGTGCTCTA
>CAOKOS010000023.1 GCA_948470255.1 uncultured Lachnotalea sp. | reverse complement strand
AAGAGGTCAGAAGCCCCCTCACGTCATATTCAAAATTTTCCTCGCTGAGTTTCAGATAGATCATGACTCTCCCACCACCTGGATCTGACACATTTTCATGGCCTCAAGGGCAGTCCGGTGACTCTGTGGCGTGACTCCTGCACAGGCAGATGCATCCACTATGATCTTCGCCTCCGGCAAAAATGCTTTTGCCAAAAGTGCGTTGGAAATCACGCAGATATCCGTACAAAGCCCGATAAAGGTGATGGTTCCCACGGCTTCAGCCTCATTGGCCTTCGTCAATATCTCAGAAAGCCCGGAGGAACCAAAGGTCACTTTATCAATGGGCGCCTCCCGGCAGAAGGGTTCAAGCTCCGGGCAGATCTGCCATCCTTTCGTCTCCCGGATACAGTGGGGAACCGGAAGGTTTTTCCCTTCCTGTGTTTCCAGATAATCTTCCCCATGGGTATCGCGGGTAAATAATACCCTCCCCGGAAATTCCCTGACCACCTTTACAGCCTGCGGCACAATCCCCAGAGCTTCTTTCGTCCCAAGGGCTCCTGTTATAAAATCATTCTGCATATCCACAACCACCAAAATATTCTGCATACGTTTCCCTCCCGTCCTTACCCTATCTGCTGAGGGGGTTATATTCCCTCTCATACCCGATGGTGGTACTCTCCCCGTGGCCTGGATAAACCATGGTATCCTCCGGCAGCACAAGGAGCTTCTCCCTCACCGAACGGGCCAGATCCGCCATGGAGGATGTGGGAAAATCCGTCCGTCCATAGGATCCTGCAAAAAGTGTATCGCCGCTAAAGAGCACACCCTCTTCTTTGATATAATAGCAAAGCCCTCCCGCTGTGTGCCCCGGTGTGGCAATCACCTGGATATCTGTTCCAGCCATAGGCAGTATATCTCCATCCTTCAGAAAATCATCTGCCTTTAATGTGACCGGGCGGCTCCACATGGCCGACAAATTCATGGACGCATCTTCCAAAAGCTCCTTTTCTGCTTCCGCCCCATAAATCTTGATGGAGAAATCCCTGCGGAGCTGGTCTGCCGCCAGCATATGGTCATAATGCCCATGGGTCAGGAGAATCGCCACCGGCGCTTTTTTATTACTCAAACACCAGTCCCGTATGGCGCCCGCGTTGTCTGCCGGATCCACAAGGACTACTTCGTCCGTCTCCGTATTATTGATAAAATAACAGTTGGTGCCGAGCATCCCCAGCACCGCACCTTCGATTTTTATTCTCTTCATCTAAATACCCCTTCCCTATCACCCGGTAGTCCTTTCAATATCAATGATATTCTCAATCTGACGCAGCTTTTCCACCAGCTTTGTAAGCTCGTCGACACCATGGATGTCAAAACTCATGGTCAAAGTGGCCAGCCCCTGTTTGTTGGTACGCACCACCATGGAAGTGATATCAATCTGCCGTTCTGTAAACACCCTGGAAATGTCCACACACATGCCAATCCTGTTCTCCGCAAAAATTTTAATTTCTGTGGAATACGTCTCTTTGTGCTCTTTATCCCCTGAAATCTGCCATTCTGCATCCATGAGGCGGCCTCTCTCCTCCTCAGGCAGGTTGATGATATTGATACAATCTGTCCGGTGGATGGAAATCCCCCTGCCCCTCGTGACAAAACCCACGATTTCATCCCCGGGCACAGGACTACAGCATCTGGAAAAACGGACGGCCAGATCGTGAACGCCCTTCACAACAATACCGCTTCCCTTCTTCTCCTGGGGCCGCTTTTCTTTCGCCGCCGCATCGCCTAAAACCCTTTCATCTGTCAGGGCGGCCGCCGGATTACTCCTTTTATATATCTCCAGGAGCTTGTTTACCACCTGGCCTTCCTTCATTCCGCCATGGCCAATGGCCGCCAGCACTGCATTCCACTCCAGAAAACCATACTTAGACAGCACTTTCTCCAGATATTCCTGCTTCCCAATGTCGCTGAAATTGATCCCTTTGGTCTTACAGTACCGCTCTATCATTTCTTTTCCGCGGACAATATTTTCTTCTTTATTCTGAGTCTTAAACCACTGGTTAATCTTGTTCTTGGCCTGGGCGCTTTTCACCGACTTTAACCAGTCACGGCTGGGGCCTTTGGAATTTTGAGAAGTGATGATCTCTATCCGGTCCCCGTTTTGAATCACATAATCAATGGGTACCAGCTTGTCGTTGACCCTGGCCCCCACCATTTTATTCCCCACAGCGCTGTGGATGCTGTAGGCAAAGTCCACGGTGGTGGAGCCGCTGGGCAGGTTCTTCACATCCCCGCCCGGCGTAAAACAGTACACGTTTTCCGAAAAAATATCCAGGTCTGTTTTTAAGGAAGAAAGGAACTCCTTATTATCGGACATATCCTTCTGCCACTCCAGAATCTGGCGAAGCCAGCTCAGCTTCTCTTCTTCTTTCTGTGCAATGCTTCTGCCATCCTGGCCTTCCTTGTATTTCCAGTGGGCGGCAATTCCAAACTCCGCTGTCCTGTGCATACTATAGGTACGGATCTGTATCTCGAAAGGCTGCCCTGTGCTGCTGATCAGCGTGGTATGAAGGGACTGGTACATATTGGCCTTCGGCATGGCAATATAATCTTTGAACCGCCCAGGTATGGGCTTATACATTTCATGGATGACTCCCAGCGCCGCATAGCAGTCCTTCACCGTCTCCACAACGATCCTCACTGCAAAGATATCGTATATTTGATCCAGGGTCTTATGCTGGTTGACCATCTTTTTATAAATACTGAAAAAATGTTTGACGCGCCCGTCCACTTCTGCTTCAATCCCCGCAGCGCGCATATGTTCCTGTACTTCCTCCATAATGTGCTGCACGAATTCTTCCCTGGTGACACGGCGCAGGGAAATTTTTTCCTGCAAATCCCGGTAGATTTCCGGTTCCAGATATTTTAAGGACAGATCGTCCAATTCTATTTTAATTTTGGAAATACCCAGCCGGTCTGCCAAAGGCGCATAGATCTCCATGGTTTCTCTGGCTTTTTCCTTCTGCTTTTCCGGCTTCATGTATTTGAGGGTCCGCATATTATGAAGGCGGTCCGCCAGTTTAATTAAAATCACACGGATATCTTTTGCCATGGCCAAAAACATCTTCCGCAGATTTTCCGCCTGGATCTCCACCTTATCCGCAGACCAGGAAAGCTGTGTCAGCTTGGTGACTCCGTCCACCAAAAGAGCCACCTCGCTGCCAAAGGTTTCCTTCATCTCTTCCATGGTCATCACGGTATCTTCCACCACATCGTGAAGGATTCCGGCAATGATGGATTCTTTGTCCAGCTCCAGCTGGGCCAGGATAATTGACACGCTTAAAGGATGGACAATATATGGCTCCCCGGATTTGCGAAGCTGTCCTTTGTGGGCGGCATTGGCTATTTCATAAGCCTCCCTTACCATACTTAAATCATCTGAAGGATGGTATTTTCTTATGGATTCAATCAGAATATCAAAAAGCTCCTCCGGCGTCGTAGAAGTCAGCATCGTATCGCCGCCGGCAATAATACGCTTGGATTCTTCCCCGTCCCTTCTTGCCGGAAGCACCTCTTCCACCGGCCGCAGGGCGCCGTCGTCCAGCTGCAGAGAATTCCCCTGCTGCTTCGCCTCCTTATTCTGCTGTCCTATTTCCTTCCATTCCGCCATACATTCGTCACCTTTGGTATTTATTCTTCCCTATGCACCATATTTCATAAACATGCTACTGGGTCAGCATCTTGCTGATCGCGTATTCATCTTCACTGATGTCCTTCTTCATCTTCAGCGCTTCGTATAAATCATAATCCACAAAAGCGCCGTCTCTCCAGCCAACCACCCTGTTGCTCTTCCCTTCTGCCAGAAGTTCCACTGCTTTGGCGCCCATGATGGAAGCATAAACCCGGTCTTTGCAGGTGGGCATACCACCCCTCTGCATATATCCCAGAATAGAGGCCCTGGTTTCAATGCCGGTGGCCGCCTCAATCCGTTTTGCCATACTGGTGGAATGGCCGATGCCTTCAGCATTGATAACAATATGGTGCTTCTTTCCCTTTTTCCTATGCTCAATAATATGGTTGATAATACTCTGTTCATTATTGTCATATCGTTCCGGCAGCAGCACATCTTCCGCGCCGTTGGCAAGGCCGCACCAAAGGGCAATATAGCCTGCGTTGCGCCCCATGACTTCGATAATACTGCACCGCTCGTGGGAAGTTGATGTATCACGGATCTTGTCAATGGCCTCCATGGCTGTATTCACCGCCGTATCAAATCCAATGGTGTAGTCTGTACAGGCAATGTCCAAATCAATGGTGCCCGGAAGCCCCACCGTATTGATGCCGTGCTCTGCCAGTTTTCCCGCTCCCCGGTAAGAGCCGTCTCCACCGATGACCACCACGCCTTCGATTCCATGTTTTCTGCATATTTCAGCGCCTAAGGCCTGCCCTTCTTCATGGCAGAATTCTTCGCAGCGGGCCGTATAAAGAATTGTGCCGCCCCGCTGGATAATATCAGAAACGCTTCTGCTGTTCATGTCTACGATCTCTTCATTCAAAAGCCCGGCATAGCCCCTCTGGATCCCTTTTACCTTCATTCCTTTGAAGATCGCAGTCCTGACCACTGCACGGATCGCCGCATTCATACCCGGTGCATCCCCGCCGCTGGTCAATACACCAATGGTGCTTATCTTTTTAGCCATAATTTTTTCCTCCAAACCGTCCATATAAACAGCTTTTCACTGCAAAATAGAATTACTTCTAATTATATTTGATTATTCCCCTGTTTTCAATAGGCTTTTCCACAACTTTTACATTCTCTTTCCCATATTTTGAAGACAGTTTTTCTAAAAGCCCTGTGTCCGCCTTCACTGTACAGGAGATTCCCAAAAGTTTCTTTGCCCTCTCCTTTTGCAGGAAAATACCGACCCTGTCATTACCATCACTGCCAAAAAGCAGCCCAAAAAGCTCCTTCTCACCAGCGAAATAAGAAGCTTTGTCCTCAAACTGAATCCACAAAGTTTTGGGAAGGCCGTCAAAAGGAATGATTTTTTCGCAGACCAGCTTCCCCTTTGCTTCATCTCCCAGGGACACCCGGCCCCGCACAAAAACTTTGTTGTCTTCCGTCAGCACGGCGCGGTTCGCCTCATAATCTTTCGGAAACACCAGCACCTCCACAGTCCCCACCATATCTTCAATGGTAAGGAACGCCATGAGCTGGTTGTGCTTCGTCGTCTTTACCGTCTTTCCTGCAATCATGCCTCCCACAGTGACAATCCGTCCGTCTGTAACAACTGCTTCTCCGCTTTCATCATCCACATTGAAGTCAGAGGTCATGGCCGTGATATTTTTCCGCCATTTCTCCTCATACTGCTCCATGGGATGCCCGCTTACATAGATTCCCAGCACTTCCTTTTCATAAGCTAAAAGTTCTTCTTTCTCATATTCCCCCACGTCCTGAAATCCCACCTCGTGGGCCTTTCTCTCTTCTTCACCCATGAAATCAAACAGGCTCATCTGGCCGGCAATATCAATCTTCTTTTCCCGGTTTTTTTGCTCCAAAAGCTCCATGGAAGCCAACATTTTCTGCTTCCTGGTCCCAGGCAGCCCATCCAGGGCGCCGGATTTAATAAAGTTTTCCAGGCTCCTCTTGTTAATCTCCTTGTTGGTAAGGCGGTAAATAAAATCCTTCAGGCTGGTATAAGGCCCGTTCTCCTCCCTGTTCCTTACAATCTCCTCAATAACATTTTTCCCAATACTCTTAATAGCCGAAAGCCCATAGCGGATCCCTCCTCCCGACACGGAAAAATCAGCCACCCCTTCATTGATATCAGGCGGCAGCAAAGGAATACCCATGGCCCTGCTGACTAAAATATATTCAGAAACTTTGGCGGAATTATCAATCACAGAAGTCATAAGGGCCGCCATATACTCCACCGGATAATAATATTTCAGATACGCCGTCTCATAAGCCACCACCGCGTAGGCTGCCGCGTGGGATTTATTGAAAGCGTATTTTGCAAAATCTGTCATCTCATCAAAAATCTGGTGGGCAACCTTTTCACCAATACCGTTTGCAATACAGCCCTTTACCCCTTCCTCCTCATTGCCATAGACAAAATTCTGCCGCTCCTTTTCCATGACCGAGGCTTTTTTCTTGGACATGGCCCGTCGTACCAGGTCGCTCCTTCCCAGGGTATAACCGCCCAAATCCCGGACAATCTGCATAACCTGTTCCTGATAGACAATGCAGCCGTAGGTGGGTTCCAAAATCGGCTCCAACCCCGGGCAATGGTAGGTGATTTCATCCGAATGGCTTTTTCCCCTGATATACTGAGGAATAAAATCCATGGGGCCGGGCCGGTACAGGGAAATGCCGGCAATGACATCTTCCAGGTTGTGGGGCTGTAGCTCCTTCATAAAGTTTTTCATGCCGGAGCTTTCAAGCTGGAAGACCCCGTCGTTCTTTCCTGTACAGAGAGAATCATACACCGCCTTATCGTCAAAATCTATATGGTCGATGTCGATGGAAATCCCTTTACTCTTTTCAATCATCTTCACCGCGTTCTGGATGACAGTAAGAGTACGAAGCCCCAGAAAATCCATTTTCAAAAGCCCCAGCTCCTCCAGGGTGGTCATGGTAAACTGGGTCGTAATAGAACCGTCCGCCGCCCTGGACAAAGGTACGTATTCTTCCACCGGCTTCTGGCTGATGACCACTCCAGCCGCATGCATGGAGGTATGCCTGGGAAGGCCCTCCAGACGTTTTGACATGTCAATTAAGTACTTTACCTGCTCATTGCTTTCATAAGCCGCCGCCAAATCCGGGCTTTTCAAAGCTTCGTCTATGGTAATATTAAGTTCCCTGGGCACCATTTTAGCGATCTGGTCACAGAGGGCATACGGCAAATCCAGTACCCTTCCCACATCCCGGATGACGCCGCGGGCCGCCAAAGTACCGAAGGTGACAATCTGGACTACTCTGTCCTTTCCATATTTTTCCCCCACATAATCAATGACTTCCTGGCGCCGCTCAAAGCAGAAATCCACGTCGATATCAGGCATGGATATACGTTCCGGGTTTAAAAACCGCTCAAACAGCAGGTTGTAGCGGATAGGGTCGATATTGGTGATTCCCAGGGTATAAGATACAATACTTCCGGCTGCCGACCCCCTGCCCGGCCCCACCATAATCCCATGGTCCCTGGCATATTTAATGAAGTCCCACACGATCAGGAAATAGTCCACATAACCCATGGTCTTTATGACGTCCAGCTCATATTCCAATCTCTTTTTCATGGCCCCGTCGTCGTCCGGGTACCGTTCCTCAAGCCCCGCCAGGCACAATTCATTCAAATATTCCCAGGCTGTCTTTCCCTCCGGCACATCAAATTTGGGAAGTTTCGTAACCCCAAACTCAATTTCCACATTGCATCTGTCGGCAATTTTCTGAGTATTGTCTATGGCTTCCACAGCATAGGGAAACAGGCGGCGCATCTCCTCTTCTGATTTGCAGTAATACTGGCCGCCTTCATAGCGCATCCTGTTTTCATCACTGACTTTCTTTCCCGTCTGGATACAAAGCAGGATATCATGAGGTTCCGCGTCTTCTGCAAAAGTATAATGGATATCATTGGTGGCCACCAGGGGGATAGAAAGCTCTTCCCCCATCCGTACAAGCTGGGTATCCACCATACGCTGTTCCGGGATTCCGTGATCCTGAAGCTCCAGGAAAAAATTCCCCTTTCCAAAAATCCCCTCATACCGCCTGGCTGTTTCACATGCCTCCGCGTACATTCCCCTGACCAGATATTTCGGTATCTCCCCGGCCAGGCAGGCGCTGAGGGCAATAATCCCCTCATGGAACTCTTCCAGCACCTCATAATCCACCCGCGGCTTATAATAAAATCCGTCGATAAAACCTTTGGAAACAATTTTCATCAAATTGGCATAACCTGTGTTATTTTCCGCCAGAAGCACCAGATGGTAATAACGGTCTTCGGAATTGTTCCCCTCTTTTTCAAACCGGGAGCCGCTTGTTACATAAACTTCGCAGCCGATGATGGGACGGATCCCAGCTTCCTTTGCCGCCCGGTAAAAATCAATGACGCCAAACATAACGCCGTGGTCTGTGATGGCCAGGCTGTCCATTCCCAGCTCTTTTGCCTGGGCCACCAATTCACGGATTTTGCTGGAACCGTCTAAAAGACTATATTCCGTATGTACATGCAGATGAGTAAACGCCATGGAAAACCTCCGTTTCTACAAATACCCCGCAGTCTCCTGCGGGGTACTTCTCTTTTTTACGATTCGCTCTTTAAATACTTTTCAATGGCTTCAGCTGCCTGTTCTTCGTCTTCGCCGCTGACCGTCACCTGTACATCCACTCCATTCCCAAGTCCCAGCGTCATCATTCCCATAATGCTTTTCGCATTTACCTTCCGGGAGCCATCTTCAATATAAATACCGCTTTCATACTGGCTCGCCACCTGCACCAACATCGCCACCGGATGTGCTTCCAGCCCGGCCGGAATTCCCACGGTTATTGTTTTTGTAATCATAGACTCTCCTCCTCATCCCTTAACGTTTTTGCTAATTCTTTCAGCTTCCGCAAACGATGGTTGACACCGGATTTTCCCACCGGCGGAGTCAGGGAGTCACCCAGCTCCTTTAAGGTTGCTTCCGGCTGCTCCAGCCTGGCCGCAGCAATTTCTTCCAGGCTTTCCGGCAGCTTGTCAAAACCAACTTTGTCGCGTATATATAATATATCATGAATCTGCTCTATGGCAGCTGATACCGTTTTATTTATATTGGCCGTCTCACAGTTGACCTTCCGGTTGACGCACCCCCTCATTTCTTTGAGGATACGGATATTTTCCAGCTCCATAAGGGCCACATGGGCTTCCATGATTCTCAGCATATCCACAATTTGATTGCCCTCTTTCATGTAAACCACATGATACCGTTTACGGAGCACCGTTTTCGCCTCAATGCCAAAAGACCCGATCAAGGCTTTCAACTGCCCTGCCCTGCCGGCGCTGTCACAGACAATTTCCAGATGATAGCCTTTCTGAGGATTGCTGATGGAACCTCCCGCCAAAAAAGCTCCGCGGATAAAGGCCCGCCTGCAGCAGGCATTTTGCACCACCATGCCGCTTATCAAATCCTCCCGCTTCTGGAAGCTTCCATCTTCTCCTAAAAGCTTCACCGTCTGTAAAAAACGCCTGACTTCTTCCCTTCCTCTGACCACATAAAGGGAACTTCCACTCTTTGCGTCTGCATGGGAATCCATCTGGAAAGCCCGTTTCAAAAGTATACAGAACTTTTTCCCCACATCGGGGTTCTCAATCCGCACAGATATGCTTTCCCCATCTGGAGACACCTGCCCGCACATGCTGAACACAGCGGCGGCCTCTGCAATCTGGCAATGTCTCCCACTGCTTACCTGGCGGGAAAGCTCTGCCTTCACTTCCGACGAAAAAGACATGAACTCACCTCAAAACACTTTTGTTATAACATCATAAGCAGGGATTGTCAACCACAGACATTTTCTGTTTACATATTTCACGTCCCCAAATCCTCCTCAAATTCTCCCAGAAGACGCATTTCCAATTCCAGAAAAACGCCAAAATCCTCCCGTACCCGCCTCTGTATTTCTCTGCAAAGCTTCAGGATATCCGCTGCCTTTGCACCGTCTTTATTGATCACAAAGCCACAGTGCTTTTCTGAAACGCTGGCTCCGCCCACGGCAAATCCCCGAAGGCCGGCCTCCATAATCAGCTTTCCCGCAAAATTCCCCTCCGGCCGTTTAAAAGTACTTCCTGCGCTGGGATATTCCAAGGGCTGTTTCTGTTTTCTCCTGGCGGCCAGCTCTTCCATCCTGGAACGAATCTCTGTTTTATCTCCCGGCTCCAAAAGGAACTCCACTTCCGTAACAATGTATTCCATGGGAAGAATACAGCTTTTCCGATATCCCATTTGAAGTTCAGAGACATCCAGCCGTTTCTCTTCCCCGCCTTTCGTAAGAATTCTGGCTCCACATACCACCTGCGCCATCTCTCCGTCATAAGCCCCTGCATTCATGACCAGGGCCCCTCCTACGGTTCCAGGTATGCCTGAAGCAAAAGCCAGGCCGGAAAGCCCCGCCTCACAGGCTTTTGCCGCCGTCTGGGCAAGGGTGGCGCCTGCGCCCGCATAAATCCGGTTGTCCAAAACCCGGATCTCGCCCAACGCCTTTCCCACATGAAGAACCACACCGCGGTATCCCCTGTCACTCACCAGAAGGTTACTTCCATTTCCCAATATGAAATAAGGCTTCCCTTCTTTCCGGCACAGGCGAACCAGGGCTGCCAGCTCCGAAACATCCTGAGGCGTCACAAAGTAATCTGCCGGCCCTCCCACCTGGAAAGTGGTATGTTTTTTCATGGGTTCATTGGAACAAACATTTCCCGACAGCTCTTTCAGCCTGTCATAAAACAAATCCATTTTCTTCCCGCCTTTATTTTCTGTTTTTATTCATCTTCTCCCATCTGGCCCCGCATCAGGTTCCGCTGCACACGGTTATAAAGCTCCCTGGCCGCATTATACCCCATCTTTTTCTGACGGTAATTCACTGCTGCCGATTCCACAATGACGGCCAGGTTCCGTCCCGGGCGAATGGGAATATTGTGGCACACCACCTTGTTTCCAAGGAACTCCGTATATTGGTCATCCATCCCCAGCCTGTCATATTCCTTGTCCCTGTCCCACTCCTCCAGGTTAATTACCAGGTCAATGCTCTGGGTGTTTTTCACACTTTCAGCGCCAAATAATGCCTTCACGTCGAGAATACCGATTCCCCTAAGCTCAATCATATGCCTTGTGACGTCCGGGGCCGTCCCCACTAAAGTCACGTCGCTGACCTTACTGATTTCCACCACATCATCTGTGACAAGACGGTGTCCTCTTTTGATCAGTTCCAGGGCCGCCTCACTTTTTCCAATTCCACTCTCCCCCATGATCAGGACGCCTTCACCAAACACATCCACCAAAACGCCGTGGATGCTGATGCTGGGCGCCAACTGTACTTTCAGCCAGCGGATGGTTTCCGCCATCAAATCTGACGTGAGCTTCGGCGTGGAAAAAAGAGGAATACCATACTCCACCGCCAGCCCCTTGATATCTTCATCCGGCTCCAGATCCCTTGCATATACCAGGCAAGGAATCTCATGACGGAATACTTCCCCATAGGTACTGATCTTTGCATCCCTGCACATACTACAGGTATATGCGTATTCCACATTGCCAATGATCTGGACTCTCTCATGGCTGAAATGATCAAAAAAACCAGCCAGCTGAAGTGCAGGCCTGTTGATATCAGGCTGAATAATCTTAATCTGGGAAATATCAATTTCCGGCGTCAGATTTTTAAGCTCCAATTTGTCTACAAACTTTTCCAGCTTCACCACCGGCGTACTGTTCATGCGGTTCCTCCCTCTCTAAACTTCCATTATCGCCATTTGGCGTTTCATAATGTATACTAACACAGGAAAGGTACAAGCGCAAGTCCATTCCGGCGCCCTTATCCTTTATGGAAAAATTCATAGACTGCCTTGGCGGCCGCTTCATTCATCTGAGGGATTTTGGAGAGTTCTTCCACCGTAGCTGCCCGCAGCTTTTCCATAGTCCCAAAGTAGCGCATCAAGGCTTTTCTCCTGGCAGGCCCCACACCCTTAATATCCTCCAGCACGGAATGTACCTGGTCTTTTCCCCGGAGGCTCCGGTGGTACTCAACGGCAAACCGGTGGGCCTCGTCCTGGATTCTGGTTAACAGCCTGAAACCCTCGCCTTTCCGGTCGAGAGGCAGCTCCCTCCCTTCAAAATAAAGCGCCCTGGTCCTGTGGCTGTCGTCCTTCACCATGCCGCAGACAGGGATGGCAAGCCCCAGTTTTTCAAGAACCTGCTTGGCCACAGATACCTGTCCTTTCCCACCGTCCATCATCAGGATATCGGGAAACCGGTCAAATCCTCCTGTCTGGCGGATTCCCGCCTGTTCTTCTTTTCCATGGACAAAACGTCTGGTAAGCACTTCCTCCATGGATGCATAATCGTTGGGGCCTTCCACTGTCTGAATTCGGAACTTCCGGTAATCAGCCCGTTTCGGACGTCCATTTTCATATACCACCATGGAACCCACTGACTGGAATCCGCTGATATTGGAAATGTCAAAGGCTTCCATCCTCACAAGGCCGGGAAGTCCCAGCACCTCTTCCAGTTCCTTCACAGCCCCGGTTGTTTTCTGCTCTTCTTTCTTTATTTTTTCCCTGTCCTGCTTTAATATTATGCTGGCATTTTTTTCCGCCATCTCCATGAGCCTGGCTTTCTCTCCCTTTTTGGGCACATGGATGGAAACCTTCTGGCCCCGCTTTTCAGAAAGCCAACACTCAATCAGCTCCCTTTCGCCTGCTTCCACATCATGCTGAAGCATCAGCGATTTTGGAATAAACGGCGTCCCCGCGTAAAACTGTTTGACAAAATTTGTCATAAGCCCCGCCGGGTTATCTCCTTCTCCAATGGCCAGGTGAAAATTGTCCCGTCCAATCAGCTTCCCTTCCCGCATGAAAAAAATCTGTACCACTGCATCTTCCCCGTCGGCCGCATAGGCGATAATGTCCCTGTCCTCCCGCCCGCCGTCGGTGATCTTCTGTGTCTGGGAAATTTTCTGTACGCTGAACAGAAGTTCCCGAACCGCAGCAGCCGTCTCAAAATCCAGTATTTGGGCCGCCTCCTTCATCTCCTTTTCCAGCTTTTTCAGGATGGTATCATAATTCCCTCCCAGAAAATCCAACACCTGGTTAACGGATTCCCGGTATTCTTTTTCGCTGATATATCCCTGGCAGGGAGCGTTGCACTGTTTGATGTGATAATTTAAACAGGGCCTCTCCTTTCCGATATCCCCGGGAAGCTTTCTCTGGCAGGTCCGCAGTTTATAAAGCTTATGAATCAGCCCAATACTGTCTTTCACCGCCCCGGCGCTTGTGTAGGGGCCAAAATAGCGGGATTTATCCCGTTTCATATCCCTGGCCATAAGCACCCTGGGGAATGCTTCTCCCACCGTCACTTTAATGTAAGGATAGCTTTTATCATCCTTCAACATGGTATTATAGCGCGGCCTGTGCTCTTTGATCAGATTACATTCCAGTACAAGGGCTTCCATCTCCGAATCCGTTACAATATATTCAAAGCGGGCAATCTTTGATACCATTTTATTGATTTTTGCCGTTTTTCCCCTGCTGCTCTGAAAGTACTGGCGCACCCGGTTCTTTAAGCTGATGGCTTTCCCCACATAAATTATCTCATCTTTTTCATCATGCATAAGATAAACGCCCGGCTTTCCCGGAAGCTTCTTCAGTTCTTCCTCGATATCAAACAAATGCGCTCCCTCCTTTGGATAGAAATGAAATCCATGTACGGAAATAGAAAAAGCCGGCTGCTTTTCTGCTGAAACGCCATAATCGAAAAGCGCCGGTTTTCTTCCTGGTTTCATTAATTTTCAGAAATATCCTGTCCGGATGTATCCTCCTCTGCTTCAGAATCATCCTGCTCCGTTATTTCTCCCGTCGTCTCAGAAACGTCCTGTCCCTCTCCTGCTGCCTCTTGTGTCGTTTCAGAAGTCTCCTGCTTTGCCGCTTCTTTTGCAGGTTCTGGGCTTTCCTCTTCCGGCTCTCCTTTGATTTCCCGGAAAATCTTCATAAACTCAGCTCCAGTAATTGTCTCCCGCTCAATGAGGAACGCGGCAATTTTATCAAGCGCCTCCCTGTTTTCCGAAAGAAGGCGGACTGCCTCCCCGTGGGCTTCCTCCAAAATCCGCTTCACTTCATTGTCGATTTCAGCCGCCGTCACATCAGAACAGTTAAGCACTGCCCTTCCGTCCAGATATTTGCTTTCAACAGACTCCAGCCCCATCATGCCGAACTTTTCCGACATCCCATACTGAGTTACCATGGCGCGCGCCACAGATGTGGCCCGCTCAATGTCGTTGGCCGCCCCCGTAGTCACTGTCTCAAATACCAGTTCTTCAGCCGCGCGGCCTCCCAGGTACTGCGCCAGCATAGCTTTCAGCTCCGTCTTGCTGTTGAGGTATTTCTCTTCCTCCGGCACATTCATCACGTATCCAAGGGCTCCCATCGTGCGGGGAACAATGGTAATCTTCTGAACCGGCTCAGAATCCTTCTGCAACGCGCTGACCAGCGCATGGCCTACCTCGTGATAAGAAACAATCCGCCGTTCCTTTTCACTCATGATCCTGTCCTTCTTCTCTTTTCCCACCAGGACCACTTCCACTGCCTCAAACAAGTCTGACTGGCTGACCACCTTACGCTTATGCTTTACTGCATTGATAGCCGCCTCATTGATCATATTTGCCAGGTCGGAACCAACAGCCCCCGATGTGGCCAGGGCAATGGCTTCCAGATCCACGGAATCGTCCATCAGGACGTCTTTGGAATGTACTTTCAAAATATTGACCCGTCCCTTTAAATCCGGCTTATCCACGATAATCCTCCGGTCAAGGCGTCCGGGGCGAAGCAATGCTTTGTCCAGAATCTCCGGCCGGTTGGTGGCTGCCAGAATAAACACACCCTTATTGGAATCAAAACCGTCCATCTCCGAAAGAAGCTGGTTCAAAGTCTGCTCCCTCTCGTCATTTCCTCCACCATAGCGGGAATCACGGCTTTTTCCGATGGCATCGATTTCATCAATAAATACGATACACGGGGCGCTTTCCTGGGCTTTTTTAAATAAGTCGCGGACACGGGAAGCTCCCACACCCACAAACATTTCCACAAAATCAGAACCTGACAAAGAAAAAAACGGCACCTTTGCTTCACCTGCCACAGCCTTTGCCAAAAGAGTTTTCCCCGTACCGGGAGGGCCCACCAGGAGGGCCCCTTTCGGCAGTTTGGCGCCTATAGTGGAATACCGGCCCGGATTATGAAGGAAATCCACAATTTCCTGAAGGGATTCTTTCGCCTCGTCCTCCCCGGCCACATCTTTAAAAGAAACTCCTGTCTCCTTCTGGACATCATATTTTTTTGCATTGCTTTTCCCAACGCCCATCATGCCGCCTCCTCCGGCCCGCTGCATAATGAACATGATAAATACCCACACCAGCACCACCGGAAGGATATAAATCAGCAGAAAATCCAGCAAAGTGGAATTGGTACTGGGCTTCTTCCCTTTTACTTCCACATCATTTTCCAAAAGAAGCCCTGTCAAATCGGCATCCTCCACCGGCACAGTATAAAAAGACTCTGTCTGAAGGTAGTAAAAGGGGGAATCATTTTCATCCTCCACCACGACGCCGGAAGCTGGGGTAAACACAATCTCATCCTGCTTGATGACCACCGACTCCACCTTTCCCTCTTTTACCATCTTTACAAATTCACTGTATGATACTTCCGTCCTGGTCCCGTCAGAAAGAAAGCTGCTCATCATAGAGACGCAAAGAAGGGTGACGACTGCCGCCACCACCAGAAGTAAAATCATCTGATTATTCCTACCCTGTTTGTTTCCGTTCCCATTGCCGTCCCCTTTCTGGTTCCGGTTCTGATTCGGATTATCCATATGTTTTTCTCCTTTTTCCATGAAAGCCCCATCTTTGGAACTTTGCGCATTGTCTTTATTATAAAGCATTTCCAAAAGAAATCAATATGCCTCCAATGAAATATTGTTCACAAATCTTAAGGATTTATAAAATTTCCCACAAAAACTTCTGGCAATATTTTTTTCCCGGCTGTATACTATATAAGTTGTGTTTTATCATGGGGCTGCCGCAAATGCAAAATCACGTCATATTTCTTTACCCACGGCAGTTCCACGGCTAAAACCCTCCAGGAATACACAGTCTTTGATACGTCAACATTAAAGGAGGAAAAAATATGCCTGTAAAATACGTATTTGTCACCGGCGGCGTGGTATCCGGCCTGGGCAAAGGCATCACAGCCGCTTCACTGGGACGTCTTTTGAAAGCCAGAGGCTACACTGTCACCATGCAGAAATTCGACCCTTATATCAATATCGACCCCGGCACCATGAACCCCATTCAGCATGGAGAAGTTTTTGTCACCGACGACGGAGCCGAAACTGACCTGGACCTGGGACACTATGAACGCTTTATTGATGAAAGCCTCACAAAAAACTCCAATGTCACCACCGGAAAAATCTATTGGTCCGTGCTCCACAAAGAACGCCGCGGCGACTTCGGCGGCGGTACTGTACAGGTTATCCCCCATATTACCAACGAAATCAAATCCCGCTTTCACCGCAACTATTCCACCAAAGACACGGAAATCGCCATCATTGAAGTGGGCGGTACTGTCGGCGACATCGAAAGCCAGCCATTTTTAGAAGCCATCCGGCAGTTCCAGCAGGACGTCGGCCATGAAAACGCCATTTTGATTCACGTCACTTTAATTCCTTATCTCAAAGCTTCCGGCGAATTGAAAACCAAGCCTACCCAAGCCAGCGTCAAAGAACTGCAGGGCCTTGGAATTCAGCCCGATATGATCGTATGCCGTTCTGAATATCCTCTGGACAGCCAAATCCGGGCTAAAATTGCCCTCTTCTGTAATGTCCCCGCAACTCATGTACTTCAAAACCTGGATGTTGATATTTTATATGAAGCCCCCCTTGCAATGGAGCAGGAACATTTGGCCGAAGTCGCCTGTAAGTGCCTGAATCTTAACTGTCCCGCCCCCGACCTTGACGACTGGATATCCATGATTGATGCATGGAAGCATCCTCAAAAAAAGGTAACTGTTGCCCTGGTGGGCAAATATACCCAGCTCCACGATGCCTATATCAGCGTTGTGGAAGCCCTCCGTCACGGAGGCGTTGCCCATCACGCCGATGTGACGATTAAATGGGTCGATTCTGAGATAGTAAAGGAGGAAAATGTAACCGGAATCCTGGAAGATGTGTCTGGGATTTTAGTGCCCGGCGGATTCGGGAACCGCGGGATTGATGGAAAAATCTGTGCGATCAGATATGCCCGTGAGCATAATATTCCATTCCTGGGACTTTGCCTGGGTATGCAGCTTGCCATCGTGGAATTTGCCCGCAATGTCATCGGATACGCAGATGCCCACAGCGTAGAACTAGACCCGCTGACTTCCCATCCTGTCATCCATCTCATGCCGGACCAGGACGGCATCGAAGATATCGGAGGCACTTTACGCCTCGGCTCTTATCCCTGTGTATTGGACAAGACCACAAAAGCCTATGCCCTCTATGAAACTGAAACCATCCATGAACGCCACCGCCACCGCTATGAGGTCAACAATGACTTCCGAAAGGTCATGGAAGAAAACGGCCTGACCTTGTCCGGTATTTCCCCTGATGGCCGCATTATAGAAATGATTGAATTGAAATCCCATCCCTGGTTCCTGGCCACCCAGGCCCACCCGGAACTGAAATCGAGGCCCAACAAGCCCCACCCCCTGTTCCGCGGATTCATTGAGGCGGCCCTTAAATTCCAGGCGCAAAGACAAACTGATTAATAAAATGCTGTCAAATTGCACGGTAGGTTCCCGGTGCAATTTGACAGCTATATTATACATGGTACAGTTTAGAACTCTGGTATTTCGGCTCATATGTAATATTGATTCCCAGCCTCCGGAATATCCGTTCATCCACATGAGACAAAATCACTGTAGAATGGGCTTCGCATCCCTGAAGTTTTGAAAGCTGGTCCATGGCTTTTTTGGCCTCTTGATCCGTCGCTGCGCAGATGGAAAGGGCCAGAAGGATCTCATCTGTATGGAGCCTGGGATTTTTATTCCCCAGATAATCCACTTTTAATTTCTGTATCGGCTCAATAATCCGCGGAGAAATCAGATGTACGCTGTCCTCGATTCCCCCCAGCGTTTTCAAAGCATTGAGAAGAAGCGCGGATGAAGGCCCCAAAAGCTCTGATGTCCGTCCGGTAATGATTGTCCCATCTGGAAGCTCCATGGCAGCCGCCGGCTCCCCTGTACTCTCTTCCTTTCTAAGGGCCGGCTGCACTACGGCACGGTCTTCTGCCGTCACCCCCGCCTGTTTCATCAAAAGCTCCAGCTTATAAACCACTTGATCTGAAGTAATCCCTTTCCGCCTCCCGCAAAGGGCCGTATAGTACCGGCGGATGATTTCCTGGCGGGAAGCTTCTTTCACAGCTTCATCGTCAAAAATACAGTTTCCCGCCATATTTACGCCCATATCCGTCGGCGATTTATAAGGGCATCTACCCACAATCTTTTCAAGCATAGCCGAAAGCACCGGAAAAACTTCCACATCCCGGTTATAATTTACCGTGGTTTCCCCATAGGCTTCCAGATGGAACGGGTCGATCATATTGACATCATCCAAATCTGCCGTCGCTGCCTCATAGGCCAGATTAACCGGATGCTTAAGGGGCAGGTTCCACACAGGAAATGTCTCAAATTTTGCATATCCAGCCTGGATCCCCCGTTTATGCTCATGATAAAGCTGAGAAAGGCAGGTGGCCATCTTTCCGCTTCCCGGGCCTGGCGCCGTCACTACCACCAGTTCCCTGCTGGTTTCAATATATTCATTTTTCCCATAACCTTCGTCACTTACGATTTTGGATAAATTAGAAGGATACCCCTCAATGGGATAGTGGCGGTATACTTTCACCCCCAGAGTCTCCAGTCTCTTCTGAAATGCCGCGGCGGCAGGCTGCCCCTGGTATCTGGTCAGAACCACGCTGCCCACATAAAGGCCGATTCCCCGGAATTCATCAATCAGGCGAAGCACATCGGAATCATAAGTAATCCCCAAATCCCCTCTTACCTTATTTGTCTCAATGTCAGAAGCGCTGAGCGCCACAACAATCTCCACCTGTGTCTTAATCTGAAGCAGCATTTTTAACTTGCTGTCCGGCTCAAACCCCGGCAGCACCCGGGAGGCATGGTAATCGTCAAAAAGTTTTCCGCCAAATTCCAGGTACAGTTTCCCGCCAAATTGTGAAATTCTGTCACTAATATGCGCCGACTGCAGCTGAAGATACTTTTCATTGTCAAATCCTGCTTTTTTCACCTCTGAATTCCCCCTCCAAAGCCATCTGCCGTTTTCTTCACACGTTCTCATTATACAGAATCAAAAGCAGGCTTGCAAGCAATAAAATTTCTGAATCTTTAATATTTATACCGCTCCCGGTATCTGAAAAACATCGTCGCAGACAAGGTAAGGGCCATAAGCTCCGCCGCCGGAGTAGCCAGCCAGATTCCATTTACCCCAAAAATAACAGGGAATGTCAGCATGGTAATCAGCATAAACACAAAGGAACGGGAAACAGCCAGGATAAATGAGACGGCTCCATTGGATAAAGCCGTAAACATCCCGCTGGCAAAAATATTAAAGCCAATGAAGCAAAGCGCTAGGGTACAGATCCTGTTTCCGGTCACAGCAAGCCCATATACCGGATTATCCGGGCGGGCAAACACCGCCACCAGACGCCCGGTGGCTCCAAAAGAAAAGGCTGCCGTCACTATAGAAATTCCCGCGATCACTTTTAGACTGAGTAATACCAGCTTTTTCAACTTTTCATGGTTTTTCTCCCCATAATAATAACTGACCATGGGCGCCACCCCATAAGAATATCCCGTGTAGAGAGAACTTGCAAACATCAGGACATACATGATAATCGTAACAGCGGCAACACCATTTTCCCCTACATAGTGCAGCATCGTCCAGTTGAACATCATGGTGACAATTCCGGTGACAAGACTTGTCGCCATTTCGGAACATCCATTGGAAGCAGCTTTCATAAGAACCCTGATACGAAAAACCGGCTTTGTAAAATGCAAAAGGTTTTTTCTCCCGCTAAATACAAACACTCCCACTATCGCCGTTACGCTGTAGCCAAGTCCCGTTGCCACTGCCGCCCCGCCGATTCCCAATCTGCATACTCCGATCAACAAGTAGTCCAGCACAATATTCAAAATACCTCCGGCCACAGAACAACAGAGGGAAAGAGAAGCTTTTTCAGAAGCGATCATATAAAGGGTAAAATTGTTCATCAAGAGAATCGGCACCGTAAACAAAAGATACTTGCCCAGATATGCAGTGCAGTACCCCGACACGGCCGCAGATAGATTCATACTTCCAAAAATTTTTTCCGTAATCCCATATCCCAGGATACACATGAAAAGTCCCACCGCCACATTGACCAGAATCAAAAAAGTAAAATCCTCTCTGGCTTCTTTTATCTTCTGTTCTCCCATTTTTTTCATGATAACTGCGCTTCCGCCCGTGGCCAGCATGGTGGAAACGGCTGTCACAAGCTGGATAACCGGCGCAGTCAAATTGATGGCTGACAGCGCATCCGTACCAATCAGATTCGAGACAAACAATCCGTCCACCATGGTATAGAAGGACATAAAAATTGACATGATAATGGTCGGAATGGCAAATCTTAAAATATTCCCCAAGGTAACCGGTTTGTTATAGGCATTTTGTTTTTCCATAAATCTTCTCCTGTCATCTTGTTTTCTTTCTTCTTGTGCCCTATAATAAACCGTACAGTAACTGTACAGTCAATAGGAGATTTTGGAAAATGTGGAAAAAGACAAAATTGCTTACCATCGGCCAGTTTGCAGCATTAGTCGGTATAAATAAGAAGACGCTGATGTGGTATGACGAAATCGGCCTCTTCCGGCCATCTGTTATCCATCCTGAAAACCGATACCGCTACTATGACTACCATCAGATCGCCATACTGGAAACCATTCTGCTCCTGAGAGAATTAGATGTTTCCATAGAAGAAATACAAAATTTTATGACGAACCGTTCCGCAACTTCCCTGGAACAGCTCCTTGGCGAAAAAATAGAAGAACTGGACAAAACCATCCTCCGTATGAACGCCCTTTCCAAAACCCTTCGGAACCACCGCCGGAATATGCTTACCCTCCTCACCATGGATTTATCCGAAATCCAGGTCGTTGAAAAAGAAGAGAAACGCCTCGTCACAGTGGATATTGACAAAGATATATCCTTTGAAAAAGAAGTGGAATTGATCACCTCTGAAACGAAAAAATATCAGCTCCGCCGGCTCCACGATGCATCCTACGGCTCCATGATTTCTGTAGAAAACCTGCGGCATGGAAATTTTGAGGATTATTCCAAACTGTTTATTGAACTTCCGTTTCCCACCAATGATTTCTCCGAAAGCGTTATTCCCCCAACGCAAGAAAATTGTTTCCAGCACAACAAAAAAACCGGACTGCATATACAGCCCGGCGGACTTTATCTGAGAGCTTTTCATAAAGGAGACTGGAGCCTCCTTCCTCTCCGCTATCAGGACATCTTTTCTTATGCAGATGCCCACGGACTTTCCCTGTCCGGTTTTTCCTACGAAATGGGAATCAACGAAATCGTCATTGACCAGATCGAAGATTATATCATGCAGATTGAAATTCCCATGGAAACCACATTCTCTCCCAGCCTCCTGTAAAAACTCACCGGAGAAAAACCTTCCATTTCAAATAGAAGCTTTTTTTCCTAAGCATGACTCCAAAACTGACCATAAAGTCCCACAGCATGATGACAAAAAGCGTCATGCTAACCACCCGAACCACCCGGTAATCAATTCTGGATATCCCTTTAAGAATTGGCTGGAAAAAACGTCCCATAAACAAGGTAATCATGGAAGCAAATGCCGCGCTGGTGGGAATAGAAGTATATTTCGTGATATGTAGCGGAAGCTTGGAATAATTCCAGTATTCAATCCCGCAAAGCCGCTCCACCACAGTTCCCAAAATAATCTCCCCGATACATACAAAAAGCATAGCCCCCAGAAAGTAAAGGGCGTACCGTTTATATTTTGTCGCCCTTTTCCTCATCCGCTTCGGCAAATTCATCTCTTCCGGAGTTCCAAACAGGAAATACATGGTCACAACCAGCATCCCATAGCCCAGAAGAAACGGCGCATTCATATTACGGTTATTGATATACCCCTTCGTAAGAGCCAGCCACAGATTCTCCACCAAAAACCCTAAAAAAGAAATCAGTGCAACCATCATCCCCAGCACATAAACATCCTGTCCCCAAAGCAGGATAGATCCCTTCCCTTTTCCGGTTTTCAGTCCCCAAACCCTCTTTCCCTTTGCTAATGCTTTCATTGACTCTTCCCTCACAATTCTTCTCTCTTTTATAATGTACCATGCGCAAAGGAAAATTTCAATGACAAGATTGCCGCCAGGCGCCGCTTCCATAATAGAAAAACAGCCTCTGCTGCCACAGGGCCTGTTTTCCTCTTAAAATATGTATTAGAGATTTATAAATGGGCTTTTTTATTGAAAGCGCCCATGGCGCTTCCCTCTACGGACAATATTCTACCATAAAGCAGGAACGGGCCGCAAGCCACCCCCGCGGTTATTTTTCAAAAAAATTTCCACCTATGTTTTACGCGGATTTTGGGCCTGTTTTCCTGTTTCTCATCCCCATGCCCCGGATACCACAGCTAAAAAATTTTATAGCGTCAATACCGACCCTATGAGCCGTTTCGTATATGCGTCTTTAGGGTTTTCGATAATATCTCTTGTTTTTCCCATCTCCACGATTTTTCCCTGATACATCACTGCCACACGATCACAAAAGCTGTCCACCAGGGCAATATCATGGGAAATAAAAAGATAAGAAAGCCCCAGTTTATTTTTTAAGTCTTCCAAAAGACTGATAATCTGGGCCTGCACCGACACATCCAGGGCACTTGTCACTTCATCACAAATCAAAAGCTCCGGATGGGCCAGGATGGCCCTGGCGATGGTGGCCCGCTGGCACTCTCCCCCTGACAATTCTCTGCCAAAACGGTCTGCGTATCCCCGGTCCAGCTGCACCAGATCCATGGCCTTGAAGGCCTCCTCCCGGATTTCTGCTTTGGAGCGTCCATCCCTCCTGTAAATCAGGCCCTCACAGATATTATCAAGAACTCTCCTTCTGGGATTCAAAGCCTTCATGGGATCCTGGAATACCATCTGCATATACGTCCCGTGAAATAAGAGTTCCCCACCGGAAGGCTTAAGGAGCCCTGCAGCCATATAAGCCGTCGTACTTTTTCCGCTGCCGCTTTCCCCAATCAGGCCAAAACATTCTCCCCGCTGGATTTGAAAACTGACCCCCTTTACCGCCACATCCTCTTCCACTCTTCCGCCCTGGCCAATCCGGTCACGGAATACCTTTTCCAGGTTTTTTACTTCTAAAATAAAATCAGATGCCATGAGGGCCCTCCTTCCCGGCAGAACCATCCTCCATACCCTTCTTTGCTTCCAGCCCGCTTCCCCTGATTTTCGGAATGGCACAGATCAGTTCCCTTGTATAAGGATGTTTCGGATTGTATAGCACCTGCTCCTTTCTCCCCCATTCCACAAGTTCCCCCTGCTTCATCACTCCCACCAGATCGGCCATCGCCGCTATGACTCCCATATTATGGGAAACGACGACAATCGAAGTCCCAAATTGTTTTCGCAGCTCCAGCATGGTGTCAATCACCTGTTTCTGGATGGTCACATCCAAAGCGCTGGTGGGCTCGTCGGCCAGAAGCAGCCGCGGGCTGTTGGCAATGGCGATGGCAATGGCCGCCCGCTGGCACATACCGCCGGAAAGCTCAAAAGGGTAAGATTCCAGAATCCTACGGGGATTTTCCAGGTGAAGCCCTTCAAAAAGCTTCTCTGCCTCAGCATCTGCCTCTTTCCTGGAGAGGAGCCGGTGGATCCTGACAGATTCGTAATATGTCTTCCCGATTTTCCACAGGGGATCCAACGACAATTCCGGATGCTGGAACACCACGGCAATCTCTTTTCCCCGCAGCTTTCTGAGTCGTTTTTCCGAAAGCTTCAGAAGGTCTTCCCCCTCATAAAAAGCCTCCCCTCCCATAACCTGCCCATGTTTCTCCAAAAGCCCGGCAAGGCTTTTCAACATGGTACTCTTGCCGCTTCCGCTTTCCCCTACAATTCCCACGATCTGCCCGGGTTCCACAAAAAAACTGGCCCCGCGCACCACCTGGATCCGTCCATATGCCACGGAAAGATTTTTTACCTTCAGCATAGAATCACCTCCCCCCTCCGTCATTCACCGCATCCCTGACACAATCCCCTGCCAGGTTAAACAAAACAACAGAGACAAACAGCGCTGCGCTGGGAAAAATGATGGCCCAGGGGGCTGTCTGAAGGAACTGCCTCCCGTTGCTGATCATCAGGCCCCATTCCGCCTGGGGGGCCTGGACCCCCAGCCCCAGGAAAGAAAGGCCGGCCATACTTAAAACCACATTACTGATATCTGACACTGCCGCGGTCATAAGCGGCAAAATAATATTAGGCAGGATATGGCGAAATAAAATATGTCTTTTTTTCGCGCCGCACATAATGGCCGCCCGGATATAAGTTTCGTTTTTCACCTGCAAAACAAGACTTCTTGACAGCCGCGCATAACTGGTCCAATACATGGCCATCAGGGAAATCATCGCATTCTCAAGCCCCGGCCCCAACATTCCTGCAATGGCTACAGCCAGGATAAAACCAGGAAATGCCTGAAAGACCATGGTGATCTTCATTAATACCTGGTCTACCCATCCTCCGCCATAACCTGCCACAAGGCCGATCACCGTACCGGTGAAAAACACCGCCGTCACAATAAATATGGCAGAATACACAGAAGCCGCCCCACCTGCAAGAATCCGGGATAAAACGCACCTTCCCAGATTATCGGTCCCAAAGGGATATTGCGCCGAAGGCGCTTCATTGGCTGCCTGCAGGTTGGAGACATAGGGATCGTTTGGCGCAATCTGCTTTCCGAAAAAAATCAGAATCAAAAACAGGACTACAAGCACAATCATAAAAACTGCGCGGAATTTTACTTTTTTCATTTCTTCTCCACCTGCCCTTTTCTTACCCTGGGATCAATCATCCCATAAGACAAGTCCACCAGGAAATTCACAAGCAGAAAAACAACTGCCAGCCAGACCACATACCCCTGAATCACCGGGTAGTCCCTGGCGGAAATGGCATCCATGGCCAGCTTCCCAAGACCGGGCCAGGAAAAAATATTTTCCACAATGGTAGTTCCGCCAAGCATACTGGCAAGGGACAGCCCAAACAGAGTCATAACCGGCAGCATGGCATTTTTTAACACATGGGAAAATAGGATTTTCCATTCTGGCACTCCCCTGGCCCTGGAACCTGCGATATATCCTTTGGAAAGTTCCTCCAGGACAATGGTCCGTACCTGGCGGATATACCAGGAGCTTAAAGAAAGCGCCAGCACAAGGACCGGCATCACAAGCCCCTTTCCCCCGTTTTTGGAGGCAATGACCGGAAGCCATCCCAACTGCACACTGAAAAAATAAAGAGCCATCAAAGCCAGGAAAAAAGAGGGAAGAGAGGCAAATAAATAAGTCACAAACCGGACGCACAAATCAAATAACCCATTTTTAAACCTGGCGCATAAAATGCCAAGGGGAATGGAAACCGCCATCACCACCGCCATGGAAAGCGCCGTTAAAATAAGGGTTTGGGGAAGGGCTTTTAAAAGCTCGTCTGCCACCGGCTTTCCATTCCGCAGGGAATTTCCCATATCTCCTTTAAACATCCCTTTCAGCCAGTCTCCGTACTGAATCAGCATGGGCCTGTTTAACCCCATTTCCTCCCTGGTCTGTTCCAGAAGTTCCTCCGTCGGTGTCACTCCCGTTTTATTTAGTTTAATCTCCGCCGGATCACTGGGGGTCAGATAAGTCAGGCCAAAAGAAAGAAACGTGATGCCGAGAAAGATAAAAACAAGAAGCCCACATTTTTTCAAGATGAATTTCGCCAACGGTCCCCCTCCTTCCCTTTTGTACCATAATACCTTTTTACGCCGGAAAGACGGCGCAGCCAAAACCGCACCGTCTCTATGCCTTTACTGCCGTTCTATATCTGTGTTCACATCCAGCAGATAATATTCCGAAGGATGTGTACGATAACCCTTCACATTGGAAGAATAAATATTAATCATCTTCTGATGGTTAAAAATTGTCATCGCATGGTCGTCTAAAACCATTTGGACGATTTGATGGATAATTTCTGCCCTTCTGCCGGCATCTGCCGTCTTTTCAAGTTCCGCCGCCAGCGCGTCCAGCTGCTTGTTTGAATAATGGGAATGATTTGAGGTGGCGCCTGTCACCAGCATCATATTGATAAAGTACTGGGCATTTCCAGTGGGCGCCTGTACTCCTGTTTCACAGTTCAAGTCATAGTCCCCTGCCGCTACCACGTCATTGGTGTTTTCTAAAATTTCCACGTTTAACTTGATACCTATGGCAGAAAGCTCCGACTGAAGAAGCTCCAATACCTGTCCCAGTTCCTTCCTGGAAGCAAAGGTCACTGCCTTGAGTTCCAGCTTTACCCCATCTTTTTCTAAAATACCATCTCCGTCCGTATCTTTCCATCCGGCTTCGGCCAGGAGCGCCGCTGCCTCTTCGGGGGCGTATTTGTCCACAGACAATTTCAGTTCCTCCGCCCCCCCATAAGGAAGAATATCTGCGTAAATTCCCCAGGAAGGTGTTGCCATACCGTTATAAAGGCTGGCGGCGATCCCATCCCTGTCCATACACATTTCAATGGCCTGGCGGACAACAGGATCTTTCAGGGCCGGCCTTTCCATATTATAATACATCCGGTTGGCCCGAGTTGTAGTCACGGCATCCACCACAAAATCAGGATTATCCTCAAAAACGGAAGCCGTAGACGTGGCCATGGCTACAGCCAAGTCAATTTCACCGTTCTGAAGGGCCATGGTGATGGCTTCCGCATCACTGATGGTAATTAAATGGACTTCATCCAGCTTCGGCTCACCGCCCCAGTAACCTTCGTATTTCTCCACCACAGTCTCCACATAAGGCTCAAACTCGGTGATCCTGTAAGGCCCGGTGCAGTAAACAACATTGGTGTAATCGCTGTTCTCGGAATCATATACGCTCCAAAGAGGGTCGCACAAATCACTGAAAAGGCTCACATTTTCCTGCTGCAAATGGAAAACCAGCGTCTGCCCGTCCGCTTCTATGGAAGCAATGGCAAGCTGCTCCTTGGCCCTGCTACTGACTTCATAAGTCCGTTCAAAACATTTCTTTACAGCTTCCCCCGTCATCTTTTCCCCATTCTGGAAAGTGACGTCGTCCCGCAAAGTAATGGTCCAGTTTATAAAATCATCACTTTCGCAGGTAAGGGCCAGGTTGGGCGCCGGAGTAATATTCTCATCCAGCTTGAATAAAGTTTCCGTCGCTCCGTCGTACATCATATACCAGCCATCCCAGCCATTGGCCGGATCCATCGTCTCCGCGGCAAAATATCCCATGGAGCCTAAATTCATGATCTTTTTTTCCGTTTCCTCTGAAAGAGTTTCACCATCGGCTCCCAAACCCTCTGCCTTAGAGCTTTCTGCCCCTGTGGTTCCTTCTGCTGTCGTTCCCGCCGATGTGGCGCCCTTTCCATTTTCTTTTTTGCCGCAGGCCATAAGCCCCAAAGCCAAAACTGCCGTAAATCCCAACGCAGCCAGTATTTTTCCTGCTTTTCTCATATCCGCTCTGGAAGATTTTCTTCCGCCTCCTATGTTATTTTCCATTTATACTCTATACAATGACAAAAGTATAACAAAGGAAAACCTGGGATACAAGCCTCCCCAGGGGATATTTTTCATAAGAGTTTTCCAGTTTTGCGACAGCCCCTGTCATTTATGTGACAAGTAATTTATGGTATAATGGACAGCGCATTCCCTGTCGATTTCCATTAAGATATAAGACGGCTTCCGGCCATCCTGCCGGGGATAAGAAAGGCTCCCCGGGTTAATTAAATCCACCGGGCCGCTCCGGTCAATGACAGGACGGTGGGTATGGCCGAACATGGCAATCTGAAACCCTCTCTCTTTAGCTTCCTCCCGGAGCCTCTCCAATGTAAAAGATACATTATAATAATGCCCATGTGTCAAAAGTACACGCCGGCCGCCCAGCTCTAGCTCAAGCTCCCTGGGAAGGCAAGAAAAAAAATCATTATTTCCGGCAACCATTTCCACCGGACAGCCGGCAACCTCCCGGATATAATCCTCACTTCCTTCCACATCTCCCAGGTGGATCAGCAAATCGGCCTGGCCCGCCTTTGCCAACACCCTGCACAGATTTCCATTCTGTCTGTGGGTATCGCTTACCACCAAAATCCTCATCCTAAATCCCCCAGCTTTTTCCTGAGTTTTTCTTTCATGAGCCGAAGCGCTTTCCCCCTGTGGCTGATCTCATTTTTTTCTTCCGGGGAAAGTTCTGCCGTCGTCAGCCCCCGCTCCGGCAGATAAAAAATCGGGTCATACCCAAAGCCTCCCTCTCCCGCCGGCTTACGGCTGATCTGCCCTTCCACGGCGCCATAGGCCGTAAGCACCTCTCCATCTGGAAATGCCGCTGCAATAACGCAGACAAAGCGGGCTCCCCGCTCCATATCTTTTACACCGGCCAGCTTGTCCATGATCGCCTGGTTTTTAATCTCATAGGGAGTATCCTCCCCCATATAGCGGGCAGAATAAATCCCTGGAGCGCCTCCTAAATAGTCCACTTCCAGCCCGGAATCATCTGCCAGGACAATCTCTCCTGAAAGTTTCTGAATCGTGGACGCCTTGATACAGGCATTCTCCTCAAAAGTAGCTCCATCTTCCACAATATCGGCACAAATACCAGCCTCTTTCATGGACTGGATTTCCAGTCCCAGGTCTGCCAGTATCATGCGGATTTCTTTCATCTTTCCCTCATTGGAAGTTGCAAATATGATTTTATTTCCCATCGTAAACTCCTATTTTCGTCTGGTGTATGCTTTCAGGCAGATATTGCTCCCCTGGTCCGTCTCTGCCCTGGTCCACTGGCGTCCGTCGGCGCTGATGTATCCCTCTCCATCTCCCAAGTCCACCTGTGTCATAATCTCATGTCCTGTTCCCTGATATTCAATGGCTACCGGATGGATTGCCCCGGGCGTACGGATCAAAACAGCTACTGCAAAGCGTTCCCCCGCTTTCAGTTTTACAGGCTCTGTGAGTTTAATGGTATAAAACCCCATCTTTGAAAACCGTCCTTTCCCCAGGCTTTTTCCCAGGCGGAGGTTTTCCCCCTCTCCCACGTCGCCAGCGGCATATACTTCATATTCTGTATCTTTCCCCGTTGCATAAAAGCCTACCGCCTCCAGGGTTTCATCTGCCTCTGCTTCATAGACATTGGCAAAATATGCGCTTTCATCTCCATATCCAAGCTGTCCCAGCCATCCGCATAAGTCAGACTGGTAAAGGGCATCGTAGTTGTCCGAATCCTCCACGCCGGTATAAACCAGGTTGTGTTTTCCCACATTGACGTCTTCATAGGACACATAAAAAAGTCCCTGCTCCCCAAACTCAAAGCCCCAGCTGTTGACACAGATAAAAGCCCCGTCCTTCTCCGGCTCATAGGTAAAGTTTTCCCGAGGGTAATTATCATCCCACCCCACAATGACAATATCATGGTTGGATGTTTCGCTTCCATTGTAATAATAAGAACACGTCTCTTCTTTATAAAATTCTGAAACGCTGTCCTCATGTTCCATGGCCATATAAAGAGAGGTCTGGACTCCGCCGTGGAAATAGACTGCCCGCTTAATGGCATCATAATCTTTGGGTTCAGGAATCTGTACTTCCTGGACGTGCTTCACCGCCTCAAGACCTTCCGGGGATTCTCCATCCCCATAAGGATCATCCTCTTCCCTGACGGGCCCCTGCCAGGCCAGCAGATAAGCCATCGCCATGGTATAGTCCCCCCCCATGTCCTGGCCCATACCAAAACTGTTGTGCAGAGAAATGTGATCTTCACTGAAATCCCAGGACTCCTCCGGAAGAATGGAAGATTCCAGTGCAATCATTGTGGCGAACGCCCAGCAAGTGCCCAGGTCCCCCTGGCTTCCCACTGCAGGGCAGCGCCCCCACTCCCTATAATCAAACCGCTCCGGCAGCAAAACAGCGCTTTCGGCATCTTTTGTTTCCTGTACAGTGTCCTCTGTTTCTGTTTCTCTCTCTGTCGCTTCCTGTCCAAGCCCGTCCCTGGGGACAACCGCCGCAAATCCCGGCGTTTCTATAGTCTTTTCTTCTTTGTTTTGCGTACTCAAAAAAGACCAGGGATAGCTGCAAGCTGTCATGGCCGTGGACAAAAGGCTGACTGAAATCAGCCCGCATATCCATTTATATCGTAATTTCACTTGTATTCTCCAATTTTAATCCGGCCGGCTCCGTTTCGGCGGTTTCGGCCCGAGGAACTGATAAAAATAAGTTTTTATCATTCCGTTGTAAATCTTCCTGTTTTTGTCTGCTTTCCGTCCAATATACTTTTCCGCATCCTCATAGGCCGTGATCACATACCCTGACCAGGAATCCAGTTCTTTAAACCGCTCTCCCAAAGCCCGGTAAAGTGCAGGCAAATGCTCTTTTTCCTCAAGCCGTTCTCCATAAGGAGGGTTCGTAATCAAAAACCCATACTTCTTCGGATGGCTGAGAGCCGACACGTCTCTCTGCTGAAAATGAATCAGCTTTTCCACACCGGCCAGCCTTGCATTTTCCCTGGCCGCCCGGATAATTTCTCCGTCAATATCATACCCCTGGATATCTGTCTCCACATCCAGGTTTATCGCCTCCGCCGCTTCGTCAAAAGCGTCATACCACTCCCGTTTCGGAACAAGATTTTCCCAGGCTTCCGCTGCAAACGAACGGTTCATGCCGGGGGCAATCTGCGCTGCCATCAAAGCCGCCTCAATGGGAAACGTCCCGCTGCCGCAGAAAGGATCCACTAAAATCCTGTCTCCCCGCCAGGGTGTCAAAAGAATCAGGGCCGCTGCCAGCGTCTCCGTAATCGGCGCCCTGCTGGCCAGCTTCCTATATCCCCGCTTGTGGAGGGAATCCCCGCTGGTATCCAGCCCCAATGTCACCGTATCCTTCATCAAAGACACGCGAATCGGATAAGCCGCCCCGTTTTCCTCAAACCAGTTTATTTGATAAACAGTCTTCAGCCGTTCTACAATGGCCTTCTTTACTAAGGACTGTATATCGGAAGGGCTGAACAGCCTGCTTTTGACAGAAGTAGCCTTTGTCACCCAAAAACGGGCGTCGCGAGGCAGATAATTTTCCCAGGGAAGTTCTTTCGTCCGGTCAAATAACTCCTCAAAACTCAATGCCTTAAAGCTGCCGATTTTGAGAAGAACCCTTTCAGCCGTCCGCAGGCCAATATTGGCCCTGCAGACAGCCTCCGCGTCACCCACAAAGGTCACGCGGCCATCTTCCACCTGGCTGATTTCATATCCCAGGTCTGTAATTTCCTTTTTTAATACGGATTCCAAGCCAAAATGGCAGGGGGCAATCAATTCAAAAGTCTTCATTCGGTACTCCTCTGTACGGTCTGGCCGTCAGTCACAATACCATTCTAAAGCTTTCCCGTCCCCGTGTCAATGCTCAAATCCGCCTACCGCAGCCCTTACATGAAACCCTTTTTCCATAAGCTCTCTTCCAGCCAGCATGGCCGTCCCTCCGCGTTCACAGTACAAAAGAATCAGTTTTTCTTTGGGCAGTATATTCCACGCTTTCTCCAAATGTTCATAAGGTATATTCCATGCTCCGTCCACATGGCTTTCCTCGTACAATTCCCTGCTGCGCAAGTCGATAATTATACATGTCTCGTCATTTTTATACTTATTCAGCTCTCGAAAAGCAATGGTTTCCAATTCTTTCATTATAACTCACCATATCTGAAAATTTCTTCTATCCCACTATAATTTATTCACTTTCCGAAGCTTTTGACACCAAAATCCCGTTATGTAAGGGCGCCGGAGAGCGCCCTTTCTTTAGAAATTGCCGTTATTCTTAGAGCTGTTTCTCTGGCTGTTCTGAGAATTGTTCTGAGAGCTGCCATTGTGAGTGTGGCAGTTCTGAGAACTATTCTGAGAGCTGTTCTTCTGAGAATTCTGGCTGTTCTGAGAACTATTCTGAGAATTGTTCTGGGAACTGTTTTCCTGGTTGTTAGAATAATTTCTGGTATTCGCCATGGTCTAATCCCTCCTGTTATAAATTTATCTTGCGTACTTAGTATCTCTATGCCCTGTTTTTTTATACGCTTTTAAAAAGAAAATTCTTGACATTTAAAAAGCTTCTTATTATAATAAATATCGAAAAAGAAATTTATATATAAATTCTTTTTCATTTTTAACCCCTTATTAATTTTTATACTCCCTTCAAAGAGAAAACTATTGCTCCCCTTTAGTTTTCTCTTTCCTTTTTTAGATTCAAGAAAGGATTTTTATGACACAAAAAGAATTTTTAGATGTACTTCAGAGATCTTTAAGCGGACAAGTCCCTCCCCATGTGATCACGGAAAACCTGAATTATTACCGTTCCTACATTTCCGGCCAGGCAGCAAATGGCCGTTCAGAAAGCCATATCCTGGATGAGCTGGGTGATCCGCGGCTTCTGGCAAAGACAATCATAGAAGCAGAAAACTCAAACCGGCATAGAAAAAAGCGCCGGGATCCGGAATATGACAGCGTCCTGTACGATGATGAAGAAGACAGAAATTTCCGTCAAAAGAGTTTCCATGTAAATAAATGGATGGTAGTCGGAATTCTACTTTTTGTATGCCTTCTGATTTTTTCCATCCTGTTTTTTGTATTCAGGACCGCTTCCCTCCTCCTGTTTTCGTTCAAAGGAATCTGGGTCTGGTTTATTATCCTGTTTATTATTTACAGCCTGTCCAGGCGAAGGTGACACATTCAGAAAAAGGAAGGTAAAAAACGAAATGAAAGCAGTCATCCAGCGTGTCGCACACGCTTCCGTAACAGTGGACGGCCAGATCACAGGCCAAATCAAAAAGGGATTTCTTGTACTTTTAGGAGTCGGAGAAAACGATACAAAGGCAGATGCCGACAGGATCGCAAAGAAACTGGTAAACCTGCGGATTTTCTCCGATGAAAATGACAAAATCAACCTGTCTTTAAAAGACGTGGATGGTTCCCTCCTGGTGGTTTCTCAGTTTACCCTTTATGCAGACTGCCGCCATGGCAACCGTCCCAGTTTTACCGCAGCGGCAAAACCGGAAACCGCCGAAGCCCTCTACCAATACTTTATGGAAAAATGCCGGGAAACCATACCAGTTGTAGAACATGGTGTCTTTGGCGCCCACATGGATGTGGCGCTTCTCAATGACGGCCCTTTTACAATCATTCTTGAATAATTACCGCCATATATGGATAAAAGCTGCGGCAGCTATAGGCTGCCGCAGTTTTTATTTATCCGGGCATATCTTTTGCCAATCACCTCCTTACCTTTGTTCCTAAAAATTTTAGGTGGACAAAGAAGTAATAATTCTTGTCACATCCCAGGCCATATGATAGACTTTAAATAATTATGTCCTGTAAGAATTTTTCTGTTGTCTGGATTTTACAGGTTTCACTGCAACTTTCGCCGTACAAGGAGGTCTGACATGTCCGTTGCGCCCCAAAGCGGTCTTCCCGGTGAACTTCTGCTTCTTTTCACTGTTGTCATATGGATGCTTTTTATCATAATCCGCCTCGGCAACTCCCAGAATGTGTTAAACCGGTGGTGTTTCATAAGCGGTATGATCTTCAGCATCGGTGTTTTGAAAGAATATCTCTATTTTACCTTTTTTCCATGGTTGTCCCAGGCTTTTCCTTCTCTGGCGGATGAGGCAGGCGCCATGATTGTCTACTCTGTATTAACCGGGTTTTTTTATTATTTTTCTATGCCTTCCGCCCTCATTTTTGGTTTATATTTCAGCCGTATCAACACAGATTTTCCAAAAACATTTTCCTGGCTGAAAGCGGCCGCTTTTATTCCTGGCCTTCTCATGGGATTCCTGTTCCCTTATTCAAAAACCAGATATTTCCAGTTCCACTTTCGGCCCTTTTTTCCCATAATTACCATTTACAATGCTGTGTACGGCTTTATTTTGACTTATTTGATTCTCCATACCCTTCATAAAGAACGGAAAGAGCCTTATTACCCTCAGAAAAAACGCGTGGCTATCCTTGTGCTCCTCCCAATCTGGTACTGGATCATAAGTGCGCTTCTTGTCCATTCTCTGGGTTTGAAGCCTTTGTTCAAAGCCTGGCAAGGTAATTTTCTGATTCTTTTAGTTCTGCTGGTTTACTTTCTTTTTTCCGCTTTCCGCGGCGGTATTATGGGAACCCGCTTCCGCCACGAAATCTTTGACTGGGACAAGGACGGGCAGATGATGGGCCTGGGAGCCCGCTGTATCCGGCATTTATGCAAAAATGAATTGTCCAAAATAAACTGGTGCGCGAAAAACCTGGCTTCTTCTGTTTCCCCGGAAGAAAATGCCTCCTATGCCAGTATTATTTTCCGCTCCACGGAACATTTAAAAAACTGTATGGAAAAAATGCAGTATTATTCACAGGAAATCCGCCTGGAAAAGATACCTTGCCTCATCCTCCCCCTGCTTAACTCCTGCACCGATGAATTTTCCCATCTACATCCCGATATCTCCATAGAAATCGAATGTGATCCTGGAATTTCCCTTCTCTGTGACAAAGAGGCTGTCCAGGAAGTATTTAATAATCTGATAAATAATGCTGCAGAAGCCATGAACGGTTCCGGTACTTTGTCCATAAAAGTGATTCCCGGCCGCCGGCTGTTGGAGATTTCTTTTTTCGACACGGGAAGCGGAATCTCTCCGGATTTTCTGCCCAGGCTTTTTGAACCTTATTCCACCACAAAACCCACCTCCAACGGGCATATGGGGCTGGGGCTTTTCTTCTGTCAGAAGGTTATGAAAAAGCATGGCGGCCGGATCTCCGTAAACAGCAGGGTGGAAACCGGAACTGTTTTCTCCCTTTTCTTTCCATGGAAACCGGAACAAAAAACAAAAAGACGATTTTTAAAAAAACTGACGAGAGGTTCAATAAACCATGATACTTGATTTTCCAAAGACAAAAAAACTGAAAATCTTTACAGTGGAAGATGATTTAGATTTTGCTTATTTAATCCAAACTACCCTGAACCGGGAAAAAGATATGACAGTAGTCGGACATGCGGCAAGCGAACAGGAAGCCCTTTTTAAGCTGTCCTCCCTGCCGGTGGATCTGGTGCTGATGGATCTGAATTTATCCTCTTCCCCATTGGACGGTATCCTGGCCGGGAGGAATATCCGCTTAAAAACAGATGCCAAATTAGTGATTTTAACTGCTTATGAAGATCCTGACACCATTATTGAAGCCTGCAAACAGACTTTCGCCTCCGGTTATATTTTTAAAAGCCATTTTGAAGCTCTTCCCGAAAATCTTCGGAGAATGGCCACAGGAGCCACCCCTCAGCTGGCGCTGATCCGTTCTCTGATTTTGTCTGATCTGTCTGCAGCAGAACAAAGCGTCCTGAATCTCATGCTTGGGTTCAAAATCACTTTACGTTCTTCCAGTAAGACCATCTCCAATCAGAAAAACAGTATCTTGAGGAAACTTGGCCTGCGCAGCCAGGGAGAACTGATCCATTTGTTTCGGCATTATCTTTTATGAATCTTCCGAAGGGTTTTTGCCGCAGTGCGATCCTCGCGGAGCGGTTTTACTTTATAGGATGTGGTTTCCTATAAAAAACAAAGAATCCTGCCATCCAGGATTCTTCGCCTGCGGCGAATCGCTTCAGCGATATCATTCCTTTCCGTCGCAGTGCGATCCTCGCGGAGCGGTTTTACTTTATAGGACGTGGTTTCCTATAAA
>CAOKOS010000022.1 GCA_948470255.1 uncultured Lachnotalea sp. | reverse complement strand
CCGCCTGCGGCGGGTCGCTTCAGCGACATAATTCCTTTCCGCCGCAGTGCGATCCGCGCGGAGCGTTTTCACTTTATAGGACGTGGTTTCCTATAAAGTGAAAAACTTCTGGAAAATATTTTCCAGAAGCCTTCTTTGGCCGCATGATCACGCACTCTGTTCTGTCAGCACCTCATCCAGTGTTTCCAACAGCTTTTCCACATCAATGGGCTTCGCGATATGTCCATTCATCCCACATTCCAAAGCTGCCTGACGGTCTTCTTCAAAGGCATTTGCCGTCATTGCCAGAATCGGCACAGAAGACAGCTTTTGATTTTCCAGTTTTCGGATTGCCCTGGCCGCTTCATGGCCATTCATCACCGGCATCTGGACATCCATCAACACAAGCTGGTAGTAGCCCGGTTCAGAGGTTTTTACCATATTCACCGCGATTTCCCCATTTTCTGCAACATCAACAGAAAAACCGGCATCCATCAGGATTTCCATTGCGATTTCCTGGTTTAACTTATTATCCTCAGCCAAAAGAATCCTCCCTGCCTGAGGTTTTACCGGCTCTTTCCGGTTATTGCCCCCGCTGCTCTGCCCTGTGCCCACGATGGAAGACAAGCAGCTCCTAAGCTCTGACAAAAACAAGGGCTTACTGCAAAATGCCGTGACTCCGGCTTCCTTTGCCTCCTCCTCAATCTCCGACCAATCATAAGCAGTTAAAACGATCACCGGTACTTTTTCTTCTGTTTCCTGGCGTATCCTCCTGGTAACTTCAATTCCGTTCATATCCGGCAGGAACCAGTCAACAATATAAACCCTGTATTCATCCCCACGCATCACTGCCTGGCGGGTACGAAGCACCGCTTCCTTCCCTGACAAAGTCCATTCCGCACGCATTCCAATCTGCCCCAACATATAGGACACACTGTCACAAGTATTAAAATCATCATCCACCACCAAAGCCCGGCAGTCTTTCAGCTCCGGTATATCCTGCGGCTCCTTTGCATCAGAATCCAAACGGAAAGTAAAGGAGACAACAAACTCTGTCCCTGAGCCTTCTTCACTCTTTACCGCAATAGAGCCGTTCATCATATCCACGATATTCTTCGTAATGGCCATTCCCAGGCCGGTTCCCTGGATTCCGCTGATGGTGGTGTTTTTTTCTCTCTCAAAAGGCTCAAAAACATGGGCGACAAACTCTTCGCTCATTCCAATGCCCGTGTCTCTGATATAGAATTCATAATTGGCGTACCCGGCAGGCGCTCCGCCTTTTTCCGTGATTCTCAAGGTGATAATACCACCTGCGCCTGTATATTTAATGGCATTACTCAACAGATTTAAAAGCACCTGGTTCAGCCGCAGTTTATCGCAGTAAATGTCCTCGTCAAAAACATCCACCGTATCAATATAGAATTCCAACTGCTTTGCATGGATGTCTGCCTGTATGATATTGCGCAGCCCATGGAGAATATCAGGAAGCCTGCAGGGCTTTTCCTCCAAATGCATTTTCCCGCTTTCAATCCGGCTCATATCCAACACGTCATTGATCAGGCTCAACAAATGATTGCCCGACGTCATGATTTTTTTCAGGTATTCTTTTACCCGTTCCTGCCGCTCGATGTGGGTAAGCGCCAGAGCCGTAAAGCCCACGATGGCATTCATAGGCGTACGGATATCGTGGGACATATTGGAAAGAAATGTACTCTTGGCCCTGTTGGCCCTGTTGGCCTGCATAAGCGCACTTTCGAGCAGGCTCTTTTGTTCCATCTCATTTCGGATTTCCTCATCCACACTGCGGAAGCCCAAAACAATCCCATGGTTTTCTTCCCATTCGCCTGTGCGCACTACTTTCATCTGAAAATATCTTACATGGTCGTTTTTCACAGTGCGGTAATTCATATAACACTGTGTCTTTTCTGCCAGCTCTCTCTTCAGTCCTTCTCTGGAAGCCATCTGCCGCAGCATATCACGGTCATCCTCATGGACAAATAACTCTATGTAACGCTCCATCCTGTCATCCAGGAAAAGCTCCCCTTCAAAAACAGCCTCTAAAAGACTGTCACCGTTATCTTCATGGCGGATCCTGTGTCCCATGCCTGTATTCAAATCAAAGAAACAGACCAGGTTGTAATCAATGCTAAGTGCATGGACCAGTTCCATCTGCCGCCGTTCGTGCTCCTTTTCTTGAAGCTTCTGCTCCGTACAATCCAAAAGGAAACGCTGATAAAGAAGTTCTCCATTTTCCTTCAGCAGTTTCACATTTCCCATCACATGCAGAATATCGCCGTTTTTATGGCGCACACGGTATTCCACACTGACACTGTCTCCCTCTTTGGTCAGGTCGCGGATACTTTTCCTGAGCGCTTCCCTGTCTTCTTCCACCACAGAATAGGCCACCATATCAAATCCTTCTGCCATCATCTCTTCCTGAGACTCATACCCAAGGATTTTGAGAGCCGCCCTGTTGATACTTAAAATCCGCGCCCCATCTGTTGTGTGGCACATGACGCCGCAGTCCATCGTAGTGAAAATCGTCTCCAATGTACGGTTTTTCTGGATGATCTCCTGCTCGTAAGCCCGCTCCTGGGTCACATCAATGGCGACCCCCACGGTCCCCATAACACTCCCATCCAAATCATACAGCGGAGATTTGTATGTGGTGAGCAGTTTGATACTGTCCCCAGACTTTACGGTTTCCTCAGAGACACATGTTTCTTTCCTGCTCATCACTTCCCGTTCTGACTCAATACAGGCGGGATCATCCTCTTCCACATCCCAGATATATGCATGCCGCTGACCTTCTACCTGCTTCTTGGTTTTTCCCACAGTCCGGCAAAAACTATCATTTACTTTTTCATGGACGCCATCTTTGTCCTTATACCAGATCAGATTAGGTACATTATTGATAGTGGACTCCAGGTAATGGCTGGTCTGCCAATAATCTTTTTCCATCTTACATGTCTTTTGCCATTTAAGAAAACGGAAGCGAATCTCCTCCTCCGTCATGGGTATCTTCCATAAGTCCTCAATTTCAGACAAGTACTCCGTCAAATATGAGGCATGTTCTTCACCCGCAAGAAGGATCAACTCTGCTTCCTCCCTCTTTCCTGCAAGCAATATCCCAAGTCCCTCTGCCAGTCCAATATGCTGCAGATCGGCCAATATCACATCTGCTTCGGCCGCCAGACCCTGATCTGGTTTCTCACTCTCCGAAAACTCATGGGTAAAAGCCTCCAGCGGAGACATTTCCTTTATGATTTCAAACGCTCTGCACGGCTTCCCCGCAAAATAAAAGTGGATATGGCAGCGATACATTTTCCTTTTTCCTCCCTGTGCATTGTGGCCAAAGCTTTTACTACTGCTATTTTAACAATCATAAGGAGCGGTGTCAATCCATATTTGCCCGGCAGGAGCAGTGCCGGGCAAATATAATTCCATATATATTCTCTTCACTATCTTTCTTCCGGTGCAAGTCTGGCCCGGAAAAATCTTCTTTTCAATTCCCGCAGGCTAAAAGGAAGAATTGGGTAAATATAGCTCTTCCCTGCGATGGTCTTGTTGGTGACAATGGCCATTACAAAGATCACCATTCCTGCAATAAATCCCCACAAGTTAAAAATACATGTCAAAATCAAAAGTTGAAGCCGCATGAATTTGAGGGCGTATCCCAGCTCAAAACTGGACTGGGTATAATTGGACAGGGCCACAAATGCCATATATAACATTGTCTCCGAATTAAACCATCCCGAATTGGCGGCAAACTCTCCCACCACCAGGGCTGCGATCACACTTAAGGGCGTGGTCAGCATACTTGGTGTATTCAGCGCCGCAAGACGCAAGCCGTCAATGGAAAACTCTAAAATCAAAAGCTGCCAGATCAGAGGAATATTCACTGCATCTTTAATCTCCAGGAACTGGAAACTTTCAGGAATCCATTCCGGGTTTTGCATAAGCAAAAGCCAAATGGGTGTCAAAATCACCCCCAGCAAAGAAATCGTCATCCGGGAAAGTCTCAGATACGTACCGGTAAGGGGAGGAAAATAAAAATCGTCTGCTTCTTCAATAATATCAAAGACAGAAGAAGGAAGAATCATGGCGGCAGGAGAAGTATCCACCAAAATAATGATATTTCCCTCCAGAAGCTGGGCCGCCGCCGTATCCGGGCGTTCTGAATACTTGAATTTTGGAAAAGGATTATACCATTTATGGGGATATATACATTCGGCCAGGCTTTCCTGGTTCATGGTGAGTGCATCCACCTTAAGATTTTGAATCCTCCCCTTAATCCTCTCCAGCAGTTCTGTGTCCACCCGCCCTTCCATATAGCAGATTGCGATATCTGTCCTTGAGCTTGTCCCTGCCTGGGTAATTTCCACCGTAAGTCTGGGGTCACGAATCCTGCGCCGGATCATAGCCGTATTAAAAATCAGGGTTTCCACAAATCCGTCCCTGGAACCGCGCAGTACCTTTTCTTTTCCCGGCTCCGATACGCTTCTGGCCGGGTAACTTCTACAGTCGATGGTGAGAGCCGCATCATATCCGTCCACAAAGAAACAAGTGATTCCCATGAGGAGCTGGGTAATAATTTCATCCACATTCCTCAGGATCCCGATTTCCCCGTAAGGCAGACACTTTTTTGAGAACTCATGAGCTTCTTTGGGGAAATCTGTTTCTCCGATTCCGCACATATACTGGATGATTCGCTGAAGCACTTCATCCTTTACAAAACCGTCCACAAAATAAAAACAGGCCTGGCGCCCTCCGATTTTCATGGTTCTGTATACTACGTCAAAATTCTGGTCCACCCTCAGAATCCGATGGAACAATTCCATATTTTCCACCACGCTGGTGGAAATAACGGCCTGATTCCCGCTGTCTGCGCCCATAACTGTCTCCCTTCTGCATAATTCTTGTCAAGCGATGGTAGTATCTGCAAAAAGGGAAAAAATTATACAGGGCGGCTGCCCTGTATAATCTTTTAAATTATTTCTGTCCGTAATAAGCGTTTGCACCGTGTTTTCTAAAATAATGCTTATCCTGTACATACTGGATAGCAGGTGCTGCTTTAGGGTTTGCCAGTTCCGTGCGGGTCGCCATCTTGGCTACTTCTTCCAATACCACTGAATTGTGGACAGCTTCTGCCGCATCTTTTCCCCAGGTAAAAGGTCCATGGCTGGTACAGAGGACGCCAGGTGTCGCCATCGGATCCCTGCCTTCAAAAGCTTCTATGATCACCGTACCTGTATGTTTCTCATAAGCGCTTTCCACTTCCTCTTTTGTCAATACCCTGGCACATGGAATGTCCCCATAAAAATAATCGGCATGGGTCGTTCCATAGCAGGGAATACTCCGGCCTGCCTGCGCCCAGGAAGTCGCCCAGGCTGAATGGGTATGGACAATGCCTCCCACACCGGAAAATGCCTTGTACAGTTCCAGATGGGTCGGGGTGTCGGAGGACGGACGGAGATTCCCCTCCACCACATTTCCTTCCAAATCCACAATCACCATATCTTCCGGCTTCATCGTTGCATAATCTACACCGCTGGGCTTAATGGCCACCAATCCGCTCTCCCGGTCAATGGCGCTGACATTTCCCCAGGTATAAACCACCAGGCCAAACTCCGGCAACTCCATATTGGCACGATATACTTTTTCTTTTAATGCTTCTAACATCTTTTCTCCTTCTCATCTGCCGCTAAACACTAATCCACCACATAATCACAGCAGACCCTATCTGTCATATAAGGCTTCACACAAGCCGCCCCCGCCGCCACATGGTCAGGATGGACCTGATAAGCCGCTAAAGCCTCCTCAGACTCAAATGTACTGTCAAGTACCACATCCACTGTACTGGTGGACAAGGGCGGGACAATCACCTTCACATCCAAAACACCTTCTGCCGCTTCCTTAACAGCCTGCAGCCGATGTGCAAATTCTTCCGCCACACGTGTCCGCTCTTCGGCAGATACCTCTGCCTTAAATTTCCAGCTCACAATATGTTTAACCATGGAAAACTCCTTCCTGGATTTTTTACCTGGATCATTATTTTGACAGAAACTCATGGATTCCCTTTGCGCCGGCCCTTCCTGCTTCCATGGCCAAAATCACCGTCGCCGCTCCGGTCACAGCATCTCCGCCGGCATATACGCCGTCTTTGCTGGTCTTTCCAGTTTCTGCTTCTGCCACAATGCATTTTCTCTTATTGATTTCCAGTCCCGCAGTGGTGGAGGAAATCAGAGGGTTGGGGGAAGTACCCAAAGACATAATGACTGCATCGGCCTCAATCTCAAATTCAGAACCTTCCACCGGCACAGGTCTCCTTCTGCCGGAAGCGTCTGGTTCTCCAAGCTCCATTCTAATGCAACGGACACCGCTCACCCAGCCGTTTTCATCTGTCAGAATCTCCACAGGATTAGTCAGGATATCAAAAATAACTCCCTCTTCTTTTGCATGATGGACTTCTTCTGCCCTGGCAGGAAGCTCCGCTTCACTTCTTCTATATACGATATGGCTCTCGGCGCCCAGACGAAGAGCCGTCCTGGCTGCATCCATGGCTACGTTTCCACCGCCGACAATGACTGCCTTTTTGCTCACCGGCATGGGAGTAGCATAATCTTCAAGCCTTGCCTTCATCAAATTGCTTCTGGTTAAATACTCATTGGCAGAAAAAACGCCATTGGCATTTTCGCCGGGAATCCCCATAAACATGGGAAGTCCTGCCCCGGAACCAATAAATACTGCATCAAAACCTTCTTCTTCTAAAAGCTCGTCAATGGTCACAGACTTTCCAACAATCACATCTGTCTCTATCTTCACGCCAAGGGATTTTACATTCTCCACCTCAGGCTTTACCACTGCATCTTTGGGAAGACGGAATTCTGGAATTCCATATGTAAGTACGCCGCCAGCCTCATGAAGCGCCTCAAAAATCGTCACCTCATAGCCCCATTTTGCCAGATCCCCCGCACAGGAAAGTCCTGCAGGGCCGGAACCGATCACTGCCACTTTCTTTCCATTGAGGCTTTCTGCCTTTTTGGGCTTAATGCCGTTTTCCCTGGCCCAGTCCGCCACAAACCGTTCCAGTTTTCCGATGGAGACAGGATCGCCCTTCTTTCCACGGATACATTTACCTTCACACTGACTTTCCTGGGGACACACACGGCCACATACCGCCGGCAGGGAAGAAGAAGCCGTCAAAACCTCATAGGCCCCTGCAAAATCCTCTTCCACAATTTTCCCAATAAATCCGGGAATATCAATGGCCACCGGACATCCCTGTGAACACATGGGCTTTTTGCACTGCAGACAGCGCTTTGCTTCTTCTACCGCTTCTTCTTTATTGTAACCCAGGCATACTTCCTCAAAATTCGCCGCCCTCACCTTAGGCGCCTGCTCTCTCACAGGTACTCTGTTTAATCCTTCCATTATTCGTCACCTCCACAATGTCCGCATCCGCCGTGATGGGTATCGCCCTCTTGGAATTTAAGAAGATTTCTGCCCTCTTCCGTCCTGTACATGGCCTGACGCTTCATGGCTTCATCAAAATTAATCTTATGGCCATCAAACTCAGGGCCGTCCACACAAGCAAATTTCACTTCATCTCCTACGGTCAGGCGGCAGGCTCCGCACATGCCGGTGCCATCCACCATAATGGGATTCATGCTGACAACTGTGGGAATCCCCAGCTTCTTTGTGGTCAGACAACAGAATTTCATCATAATCATGGGGCCGATAGCAATACATACATCGTATTCTTTCCCCTCTGCCACCAAATCTTCAATAGCCTTTGTCACCATACCGCTTCTGCCATAGCTTCCGTCATCGGTAGTGATGTAAAGATTTCCGGCCACCTTCTCCATCATCTCTTCCATAATCACCAGGCTCTTGGTTTTAGCGCCCACGATCACATCCGCGGCAATTCCATGTTCATGGAGCCATTTCACCTGAGGATACACAGGCGCTGTACCCACGCCGCCTGCCACAAAGAGAATTCTCTTTTTCTTCGTAACTTCCAGATCTTCGGTAATCAAATCAGACGGCCTTCCCAAAGGACCCACAAAATCCATCAGGCTGTCTCCCGCCTTCAGGCCCGCAAGCTGATGAGTCGAAGCTCCGATGGGCTGGAACACAATGGTGACAGACCCCTTTTCCCTGTCATAATCGGCAATGGTCAAAGGAATTCTTTCGCCTTTTTCATCCACTCTGACAATGATAAACTGACCCGGTTCGCAGGACTTTGCCACACGTTTTGCTTCCACATCCATCAGAATGATATTTTCTGCCAGATGCTCCGCTTTCAGAATCTTGAACATTTTATTTCCTCCTTACCTTTCCTCCCGCACGGCGGCTTTCCCACACATGCTATCATATCCATTTTAACACCGTATTTTCGCCATTTCAACATGAAATTCAGGGAAAAATACGGAAATCTGTAAAAAGGGTTACGCCCCCACAATCGCTATAGACGGATGGCACCTGAAAGGTTCATTTCCTCTCTGCCAACTGCGCTCCCCCGGAGGGCCTTTTGCATGTGGGCAATTCCTGGAAATTTTCCACATGCAAAAACCGCCGAAGCCAATACCGGTTCCGGCGGTTCCTCTCTGATTTCTCATAATATGGCCCGCAAAAAATACCGTCGGTTGACATTACGGAACAAAGATCATTACATAAACCGTCCAAACATACTTAACATACTGCTGCCGACAATCTTTCCATAAAGCCAGGCAATGGCATAAGTGGCAACGATACTCACAACAAAAATCAAGAATAGCTGCCAAACTTTCTTATTTTTGTCATCCGCTTCAAAACTTCCCATAGCTGCCGGGATAAAGAAATATGACAGAAGGTTCCCCGCGCTGTAGATCAGAAGAGTGATCAGGGCCATCATACTGTTGTCAAGCGGCATGATCAAGACAAACAATGCTGTAACAGCTGTAAAGGGGATCTGCGCCAGGGCCTTTGCCGCAGCGACGCCAAGTCCCTGCATATAAGTCATATTTTTCTTGGCAATACCCTTTGTAAATACAAGGGCAAAAGCCCCATAAACCGCCAGGATTCCAGCCCCCGCCATGAGAGCTACCACAAACATCAGGGGAGTATTCACCACCTTGAAGCCTCCCGTCATGCCATTGATCCTGAAACCACAAAACAGAAAAATCAAACTGAACAACAATGTCTGAATCCCAAGGGTTCCCATGATCACCGGAGCCTTTGCCGCTTCAGAAAGACCAGACATGGTTTCTGCCGGCTTTTTATAAGCGCCCAGAATCGTACCCCACAGTCCCTTCATATAAACTCCCGCCGCGCCTGGCTGCCTGGGCATCTGAGGCCCTCCATAAGGCGGCACCTGTCCATATCCGTAAGGCTGCTGGCCTTGGGGCGGCACCTGGCCGTACCCGTAAGACTGGCCCTGAGGCGGCGCCTGGCCGTATCCGTAAGGCTGGCCCTGAGGCGGTATCTGGCCCTGGGGGCCGTATCCATAAGGCTGGCCTGCTGATTGGCTTTGAGGCGCCTGGCCATATCCATTAGGCTGGCCCTGGGGCGGTATCTGACCGGCCGGATGACCTTTGGGCGCCTGTTCCGGTACTGCTGTTTCCTGATTTACAACAGCATTTCCATCTGCTGTCTGCTGCCCCTGGCAGGTACAAACCTCTCCCTCCTGCAAAGGCCTTCCACATTGACTACAAAATTTTGCCATACTTTCCTCCTTCATATGTCTTCCATCTTCCAAAGACACTATCGTAGTATAAAAATTAATATTTTGAATGAAGCTCATTCATACCTATATTATCAGTTTTCCAGATATGGATAAAAAGAAACTTTGTTCCCTTTTCCGCCACATACTGTCATAGGCTCCCCTCCAGCCCCCCTGTCTCACCGTATCATAAACTGAAAAGGTTCATCTGCCAAAACAAACCCGTCTCCATGGCAAAGCCGGTATTCATCCCCCGGATCCAGCCTCATTCCGTTCAGATATGTAGAATTCGTCGAATCATGATCTACCAAATAATATTCCCCGCTTTCCATTATAATGCTGGCATGATGACGGCTGACCGCCCGGTTATTTCGGATGCAAAAATCTGCATCAGAACTCTTTCCCAATAAAGTCTCATCCAGCACAAGGGCCATTTCATCTCCTGTCCGAATACGGATGATATAAGCGACTTCCCTTGCTTTCGTAAAAACATCGGGAATCATAATATTCAGGCCGTCACCGCTCTCCTTCCAGGAATCGCCATATTCCAGCCCTGCCCCGCCTTCATATCCATAAATATCCTGTTCACCGGAAGCCGCCGCTTCGGATTCTGCCGCTATATCCTGCAAAAAAAGAGTATCCGCCATGGCTTTACACTGATTCAGGTTCTCCCTGTTTACGCTTTTTACATAGTTTAACAACGTATGCATATTGTCTCTGTTCTGCTCTTGATTTCCCTCCATAATGGTTAAAAGCTCTGCCATCAGAAGACGCAGCTTTTCCACCGGGCTTCTGGGATCCTTCTGCAGGCCGCAGATCCACCGTATTTCCCCAGTCTCATCATGGGCGTACACATCGGAAAGACTCATAAGCAGCTCACTCCGCGGAATCATATAATCATCCAAATTCACCCACACACTGAATAAGCTTTTCAAAACCTGGACTACCGTCTTTTTGGAAATACCGGCTAAAAAAATACGGCTTAAAGGAGTAAAACCCTCTGTATTATAATTGGCTGTCCCAGTCTCTTCATTGGTGATTTCCAACCGGAATACGCCGTCGATTTCATTGCAGAAAAGCATATGATAAGTGACATTATCAAAGGCGCTTTCTGTGGGCGCCTGCCGTTCAATCCTGTCCATCTTAATCAAAACTCCTTTCCGTCTTACCTCAAAGCCTCTCGCAGCGCCTCATGTCCGATCATCTGTTCCATGATCTGAGAAGGCCCTCCCGGTGAAAGAATGTCTATGCTTCCCGCCGTGGGAAGTTCCGGATTCTCATACATGCGCCCATACTGTTCGTGGAACTTATTGTAAAGAAGCACCGATTTTTTGCAAAGGCCGCAGCCCAGCGTCTTAAACAGGCACCATATTTTATGTACCCTTTGATTTGAAGTATAGATACCATCGCTGACAAGAATCACCCTGTCTGCCAGGCGGCATGATTCCAGCAGCCCATGGTTCAGGGAAAAACTGCTGTCTATGATAATATAGCGGAACTCTCCTGAATCTTTAAGCCGTCTCAAAAACCCTTCCATATGTGCCCTTGTGATATCCATAAGGGAAAGCGGGGCCGACAGGTTATCGTAATAATATACACCGTCGGAATTCCTGTTCAAAACAGCCGCCATAGCTGCATCCAAGTCCCCGCCTGTCTCCAGTTCCTTCAGCAAATATTGAAAATCCCTGGGGTTCCCTCCCTGGAAAATACATCCTGCATCCCCAAGGCTGTTCATATTGATATACAATACCCTTTTTTCCTCCCGGGCAAGCCCCTGGGCACAGGCCGATGCCGTCACAGAACAGCCGCAGCCTGCTCCCGCCCCCACAAAGACAAACATCTTCACTGAAGTGTCCTCTCTCTCCATCAGGGCGTCCAACACCTCCAGGATTTCTCCCCGGCTCTGATAACGGAAAATTTCTCCTTCCTCCTCCATAGGCTCTCTTGTCAGATATCCCACATGGATATCTCCAATAAACAATGGATATTCTTCTTTAAGGGCATCGGAAACCAATACTCCCCCCACTTCCCTGGAGGAAATCATACGATTCAGCTGTTCTTTCTCATAAACCGGATGGAACTCATAGTCCTGCCCCGTCATTTCATTCATATACTGACAAAACCGCTCCGTATACGCAGCATCCAAATCGTATACTGCTATTCCTGTCTGTGCCATCTTATGTAATCATCCCCTTTGAATTACCCAAAATCAATATCCCATTTTTTTCTCATAATCCGCGATCAACTTACGATTGGCGGCCTCATAGTCGTTAAATACGCTTTCATTGAACCGGTCTGCCTCAATAAGCGGCGTGTACCAGGATTTCCCCATAAAATAATCATTGAGTCCGGAGTCTTTGAATTTTCTCCCATGGCGTGCATAGATCTCATTCCTGGCAAGCCTCAGCTCCTCCTTTGTCAGGGCAGCCAGATCCGCCTCTGTCAGATAAGCAGAATTGCTGTTTGGCAAAATATATTCCGACACCACTTCCATTGTCTCCGGCACAGAAGATGTTGGAGGGACAGAAAACGAGGGAGCTGTTTCCACAGACGGCGGCATACTCTCCGGCTCACGCCGGCCAGTCTCCGATTCTATCTCTTCTGCGCTTTCTTCGTAAGCAGTACTATTTTCTTCCTCTTTTCCTGCCACCTTTTCCCCATCCGGTTTCTTTCCGCCAAAAGTATGAATACACAAAACGACAACAGCACATGTCAATGCCACCGCCACTACGCTGAGTACTATAATCAGAACAGTCGATGCACCACCCTTCTTTTTCTTTTCCGGGACTTGTTGGCCGGAAACCGGATTCTCATAAGAAGGATAAACCGGGTTTACCCTGTAAGACGGCTCCCGGCTGGGAGGCGCCTGGTATAATGGCTCCTGGTACGGCGGCTCCGGCTCTTCCACAAAACTCACCGGCGCTCCACAATTCTCACAAAATCTGGCATCATCAGGGATTTGTTTTCCGCATTCCTCGCAAAACATAATTTTCCTCCCAATTTCATTTTATGACATATTTTTATTTTAGCACATTTCTTGGATTGCCGCATTAATTTTTTTGGTCGATTTCTGAATTGTTAGACTTTTTTTCTGTTGGCGCTGTTTTGCTTCCCGCATCCGCCAGTGCAACCAGCCCTTTCCTGCGCAGGCGGTAATCCACAATCCGGCTGATAATCCGGTAAATAACCGCAAACAGAGGCACTCCGATCAACATTCCCACAATGCCGAAAAGCCCTCCAAAGAATAAAATGGAAAACACCACCCAAAATGCAGAAAGCCCCGTAGACTCACCCAAAATCTTCGGACCAATAATGTTTCCGTCCACCTGCTGCAAAATCAAGATAAAGAGAATAAAAACCAGCCCTTTGGCCGGATTGGCCAAAAGGATCAAAACAGCGCTGGGAACCGCTCCCAGATAAGGCCCAAAAAAAGGAATAATATTGGTAACACCCACGATCACACTGACTAAGACTGTATAAGGCATCCGGAGCAAATACAGCACTATAAAACAAAGAATCCCGATAATCAGGGAATCCACCAGTTTTCCTGCAATAAACCCGCCAAATACCTGATTGCTCTCCTTCAGTGTATTGATCAGGATTTCCGCATGTTGTTCAGAAAAAGCAGCATAAATCAGCTGCTTTGCCTGGCGTTTAAAAGTCTTTCTCCCATTTAAGACATAAATCGCCACAATCACTCCAATGATGATATTGAAAGTAGTGCTGAAAAAACTGATGACGCCTGTCGTCAGATGGCCAAACAACACGTTCATATTCTTAAAGAAGTCTGTCTGCACCCAGTTGTTGAAGAAATCCAGGGCTTTATCTGTGAGGGTCCGCACAATATCTGTATCCATCCCCTCCTGCTGCATAAAATCAACGATTTCCACCGATGTACGGCGTATCTGGTCAGGCAAAGCCGCAATCATACTGCTGATGTTTATATAAAGCTCAGGAATCACCATAACGGCCAAAACCGCAATCAATGCAATCCAGCAAATCAGTGCAAGGAGGATACTGAGTCCCTTAGCCATTTTGGCCGCCCTGTCCCTCCCCTTCATTCCCTTTTTGAAGAGCCGCAGCAAATACTTTTCAAAAAATTTCACCACTGGCAGCATAAGATATGCGATAATAAAGCCAAATACAATGGGTTCCAGAATTCCAAGAACCGTCTTAACCGCTTTGATCACTGTCTCGTACTTATAAAGCAGCAAAAAAAATAAAATACTGGCAGCAATGACACAAAATGCTGTCAGTCCCATGGAGGCATATCGTTTCATCCCCTCCCTGGCAGATTCCCTTCTTTCCTCTTCTTTCTTCACAGACAAGTCCCCCTTTTATAAAATCGTACACATCCAGACAGGCCAGAGCCTGTCTACCTTTTGACTAAATATAAATATTGACCAGGGGCTGCCTGCAAAATATAGGAGATTCTGATATTTTGCGGGCAGCCCCTTTATCTCGCAGCCGTTCACAAAAGAGACGGCATACGCTCCGCATATTGATAAAATGATTGAAAATCCCCGGACAAAAAACCGTCCAGAGGCCGTCCGGCCCGGTTGATCAGGCAGTCTATCAGAAGATAGCCGGACATTCCTGTGGAAACGGCGCACATATCCTCGTCCACATCATTTCCCACCATCATACATTGCTCCGGCTTCTTTTTTAACCGCTCTAAAATAGACATATAATACTTCAGATTGGGCTTGCAATAGCGCTCCTCCTCATAAGTCGTCACCAGATGGAAATCCTCCGGTGAAAGGCCCGCCCACCGCATACGCCGGTAAGTCGCCACAGTGGGAAACAGCGGATTAGTCGCCAAAACCACCGTATAGCCTTTATCCTTAAAAAGCCGCACCACCTCCGCCGCCAAAGGCTGAACCGCCGTCGAAGCCTTTGATTCCCCGAATTGGTTTTCATAGAATTTCACAAAATGAGGCTCTCTGTCCGCCATTTCCTGCTCCATGGCCCCGGAAAACTCTTTCCAAAATCTGTCCCTGTTACTCATGGAGCCGTCGTTTTCCACCATGGCTTGAACGCCTTTCCAGACAGAAGAAGCCAGCTTCTTTGGTTCAAACCCCTCTTCTGCGAAAGTCCGTCCCAGCGCCCCCATGTAAAGCCTGACAAAAGCATCCTGATCCATGGGAAGCAGGCTTCCGTCCAAATCAAAGAGCACAGTATCTATTTTTCCCATGGTCAGTCCTGCCATTTCATATCTTTTAATACATGGCAAAAGTCAAAGGTGGCAAAGTAATCCTTTGGAGTCTCCTCCCTGCGAATCAGCTGTACGCTTCCGTCCTCTTTTAAAAGAAGCTCTGCCGAGCGCAGCTTACCATTATAATTATATCCCATGGAATAACCATGGGCCCCCGTATCATGGATCACCAGGAAATCTCCCACATCTACTTTGGGAAGCATCCGGTCAATGGCAAACTTGTCGCTATTTTCACATAAAGAGCCTGTCACGTCGTATTTGTGATCGCAGACATCATTATTTTTTCCCATCACCGTAATATGGTGGTAAGCTCCGTAAATGGCCGGACGCATCAAATTTGCCGCACAGGCATCACAGCCGATATATTCTTTATAAATATGTTTCTGATGAATGGCCTTTGTCACCAGGCAGCCGTAAGGCCCCATCATAAAACGTCCCATCTCTGTGTAAATGGCCACGTCATCCATACCTGCAGGCGTCAAAATCTCCTCATAAACTTTCCGCACACCATCGCCAATCACCATGATGTCATTCTGCTCCTGCTCCGGCCTGTAGGCGATCCCCACGCCTCCTGACAAATTGATGAACTTCACAGAAACCCCTGTCTTTTCTTTCAGTTCCACCGCCAGTTCAAAAAGAACCTTTGCAAGAAGAGGATAATATTCATTTGTCACTGTGTTGCTGGCCAAGAATGCATGAAGCCCGAAAGTCTTTACCCCCTTTGCCTTCAGAATCCGAAAACCTTCGATAATCTGGTCGTGGGTAAAACCGTACTTGGAATCGCCAGGATTATCCATGATTCCATTGCTCATTTTAAAAATACCGCCGGGATTATAACGGCAGCTGATGGTTTCAGGAATCCCTGCGCATTTCTCCAGATATTCAATGTGGGTAAAGTCATCCAGATTGATGGTTGCATTGATCTTTCTCGCAAACTGATACTCCTTTGCCGGCGTGGCATTGGAAGAAAACATGATCCCCTCCCCGGAAAAGCCCAGAGCATCCGCCATCATCAATTCCGTCATGGAAGAACAGTCGCAGCCACAGCCATATTCCTTTAAAATCTGAATCAGAAATGGATTGGGCGTTGCTTTTACTGCAAAATATTCACGAAAGCCTTTATTCCAGGAAAAAGCTTCTTTTACACGTTTTGCATTTTCCCGGATACCTTTTTCATCATAGAGATGATACGGCGTCGGATAAGTTTTTTCAATTTCCTTTAATTGCTCCAATGTTACAAAAGGTTCCTTTTTCATCTCGATATTGCTGCTCCTTTCGTTTCTCATAAGTCAAACTCAGCATACTATAGCCACCGCAAAATGTCAATAAAAGCCGCGGCCGGATTTTCCCGGCTGCGGCTTTTGTGACGTAAAAAGTTTATTGGCGCATTTTTTATTCGTCCACGCTGTAATTGGGCGCTTCTTTTGTAATATGGATATCATGAGGATGGCTCTCTTTTAAAGAAGCGGCAGAAATCTTCATAAACTCTGCCTTTTCCTGAAGGGTCGGAATATCCTTTGCCCCACAGTAGCCCATACCGGAACGAATCCCGCCAATGAGCTGGAATACCGTATCCTCCACAGTCCCCTTATAGGCTACGCGGCCTTCCACGCCTTCCGGCACAAGCTTCTTTGCCCCGCTCTGGAAATAACGGTCTTTGCTTCCATTTTCCATGGCGGCGATGGAACCCATCCCCCGGTATACCTTATATTTTCTTCCCTGGAACAACTCAAAAGTCCCCGGGCTTTCATCACAGCCGGCAAAAATACTTCCCATCATACAGACGCTTCCACCTGCCGCAATAGCTTTTGTCATATCCCCGGAATACTTGATGCCGCCGTCCGCAATAATCGGAATCCCATACTCTTTAGCCACATTATAACAATTCATAATAGCTGTGATCTGCGGGACGCCGATTCCGGCCACCACGCGGGTGGTACAGATGGAACCAGGGCCGATTCCTACTTTTACCGCATCTACGCCCGCCTCTATTAACGCTTTCGTGGCTGCTCCCGTAGCCACATTGCCCGCAATCACCTGCAGGTCAGGATAATTTGCCTTGATATCCCGCACCGCGTTTAAAATATTTGCAGAATGGCCATGGGCGGAATCCACCACCACACAATCCACTTTTGCTTTCACCAGGGCCTCCACCCGCTCCAGAAGATTCACCGTAATACCCACAGCCGCGCCGCAGAGCAGGCGGCCCTGTCCGTCCTTGGCCGACAGGGGATATTTAATCTGCTTTTCAATGTCCTTGATGGTGATTAAGCCTTTCAAATTAAAATCTTTGTCCACCAGGGGAAGCTTTTCTTTTCTGGCTTTTGCCAAAATTTTCTTTGCTTCTTCCAGGGTAATGCCCTCCGGCGCGGTGATTAACCCCTCAGAAGTCATGGATTCTTTGATCTTTTTTGTAAAATCTGTCTCAAACTTTAAGTCGCGGTTGGTAATGATACCCACCAGCTTCCGCCCCTCGGTAATCGGTACGCCTGAGATCCGGAATTTTCCCATCAGTTCATTTGCATCAGCCAATGTATGTTCAGGAGATAAATAAAAAGGGTCGGTGATGACACCGTTTTCAGACCGTTTAACCTTGTCCACTTCTTCTGCCTGGGCTTCTATGGACATATTCTTATGAATAATACCGATTCCACCTTGTCTCGCCATGGCAATAGCCATCCTATGCTCTGTAACTGTATCCATCCCGGCGCTCATCATCGGAATATTTAACTTGATTTTTTTCGTCAGACTGGTTGACAAATCCACCATATTCGGCGTCACCTCAGAATATGCCGGCACCAAAAGTACATCATCAAAGGTGATGCCCTCACCGATTATCTTACCCATTTTCTTTTCTCCTTTCTTCCTTGCCGTATCTAAAAACTCTTTTTATTTTATAGAATATCCTACCCAAAATGTTCGATTGTGTCAAGCATTTAGAACAAAGAATCCTGCTTGCAGGATTCTCCGCCTGCGGCGGATCGCTTCAGCGATATAATTCCTCTCCGCCGCAGTGCGATCCCCGCGGAGCGTTTTTACTTTATAGGACGCAGTTTCCTATAAAGAACAAAGATTGCGCAAAGCGCAATCGCCGCGCGTGAGCGGTGACTGAAAGGATAAACGGCAAATAAAATTATGGCCTTTGCCATGCAACAAAAAATCCTGTCAGCACACCACCTGACAGGACTTTTAAATTCGGGCTATTTTTATTTATGCAACGCCGTTTACGGCTTTTGTCAAACGGGCAACTTTTCTGGAAGCGGTGTTCTTGTGATAAACACCCTTGGAAGCCGCCTTGTCAATTTCGCTGATTGCTACTAATAAGCTGGCCTGTGCAGCAGCCTTGTCACCGGCAGCGATAGCAGTCTCAACCTTTTTGATCATGGTCTTCACTTTGGAACGGATCGCTTTATTTCTGGCAGTCTTGGTCTGGGCCACCAGCACTCTTTTCTTTGCGGATTTGATATTTGCCAATTTGTACACCTCCAAATCAAATAAAATTTTTTGTTTTTATCTGGTTTGCATTAAAGCCGGACACGGACAGTCTAATGTAAACATACTTTTACATTCTATCGAAAAAATTTCAAGCTGTCAATAGTTATTTCGTTTTTTGAGTCTCCGTATTTTCAGTTTAAAAAGCAGGGCAAAATATCTGTTACTTTCACTCCAAAACACCCTTCCGCCCTAATGTTGTTGCCATTCTATCTTCCCTCATGTATAATAAAAGAGCTTGTTCAATAAATAAAACAAATCCATTGAAAAGGACTTAAAACCATGATTACTCTCATTTCTGATGAATCAGGACAGATTTCCAGAATTCTTGAATTTCTGACTTATTCCGGCATTGATGCGGAAAGTTCTTACAGCGGAGAAGACGGCCTTTTTGTCCTGAAAGTCCCAGAGCGGCAGTACCGCCAGGCATCTGCCCTCCTCAAAATCTATATGGAACAGGAACCCGACGCGCCGGACAAAGGCCATGAAGAAACTGCAGCCTCTTCCCATACATTTGTGGGCAGCGACGAGAAATATAAAGACAATACTTCTTCTGCCTTTGCCTTCCTGGCTGTCGGCGCCCTGCTCCTTCTCGTCCTTATTCTCTGCTCCTGTGACATCCTTGCGCTGCCCCTTACCTTTGCAAGCCAGCCGTTCATGTTCCTGGCTCTTTTTTTCCTTGCTTTCGCTTTTCTCATTATCGGTGTCCTTTCCCTGAAAAAAGCCGATACCTACAAGGAAAAAATGAAAACAGAGGCGGCCTTGGAAGCTGATATGATCAAATGGTTTCTGGCAACCTACAAAAAAGAACAGCTTGATTATACCATCGAAGCCGGAGAAGGCGCCCTCCCCAGGGCAGAGATTTTGTGTCTCAAACGGCTTGACCTGATCCGCAGCTATCTTCTCCGGGAATATCCTGCCCTGGAGGAAAACCACGCGGATGCAGTCAGCGAAACCATCTACCAAAAAATCTTTGAAGAATAGATGTGTCGCCCTTTGCCGTCGTCCGGCTGGTTTACAGATGTTTCGGGAAATTGCCAAAAATCTGACATCCTTCATTTAAAACAACAAACGCATGGGGATCAATTTCCCTTACCAGCCGCCTTAAAATTGCCGCCTCATATTTCGAGAGGACCGAATACACGATCACCGTATCCTTCTCCGTATAACCTCCCACGCCAGTCCAGAGGGTCGCGCTCCTGCTGAACTCTTTAATGATCATTTCACGAATGGCATCTCCGCCGCTCCTGGTAAAAATCATAACCTGCACATTGATGCTCTGGGTATGGGCCTGATCCACCACTATAGCTGAAAATACCGCGAAAATAATACAGTAAATCGCTACGGACACATCAAATAAAAGGATACAAATGCCATAGATCACGCCGTTGATCAAAATGGACAATTTTCCTATACTGACACTTTTCCCTTTTTTCGCCAGATATACACCGAGGATCTCCAGGCCGCCCCCGCTTCCTCCTGCCCGCAGGGTAATCCCGGCGCCTGCTCCACAAATGATACCTCCGATCAGGGCACATGTCAGCTGCTCTTCAATAATCGCCACCTCCGGCACCGGAATTATGCCCAGGAAAAAAGAGACGCATATGACATTGATCCCTGTCTTGATCAGAAATTGTTTCCCGATACTACGCATAGCCATAATAAACAATGGTACATTCAGGAAAAAATAAAGCACCGCACTGAGGTTGAATCCTCCCAGATCCATATGAAGTTTCTCTGTCACAACGCTCTGGGTGATCTGGCTGATACCCATCACACCTCCGGCATACAGCCCCATGGATGCCACAAAAGCATTCATTCCAAAGGAATAGATAAACGCCCCCGCCACGCAAAGGAGATATCTGGGCCATTGTTTTTTCTGCATATACGCTTCCATTTGTTCCATAATCCTATCCTCATTCTATCATTAAAAATTTGCAGCCTTTCACTTGTATCCTAAAATCTCCCCCTTGTCAATACTTTTTCCAAAAGCCTTTATTTAAAACAGCTTTTAGGCAAAAAAGCTTTCGATTCTTTCGTTATTATTACTGGAAGCCCCGCCATTCCTTTGTCAGTCCATCTTTTACTTTCCCACCGGCAAAGCCCACCGCCGCCATTGCCAGCACAAGAGTCGGGTCAATGTTGGGCCGGTCGATATGAAACAGGTCAAAAGCCACCGGAAGCTCCGTACAGCCAAGAACCAGGGTTTCCGCCCCTTCACAAAATAATTCTTCCATGGCTCCATAAAACCCTGTCAGGTCAATGGAACGGTTTCCAGCTTTCACCCCTTTATAAATCACATCCATAACACTCTTCTGCTTTTCCGGTGAAGGCGCGTACATCTCAATCCCATGGGCATCAAATACTGTTTTATAGACGCCCGACTGGCAAGTCCCGTCAGTGGCCAAAAGCCCCACTTTTCTAAATCCTTCCCTTTTAATCTCTTTCGCGGTTTCCTCGATCATATGGAGGAAAGGAATCTCCACAAAAGGGATCACACGGCCATAAAAATAGTGGGCTGTATTGCAGGGCATAATCAATACGTCAGCCCCCATGGCCTGCAGCCTCACGGCGCTTTTCACCATTTCCGGAACAGGATCTTTCCCTCCTTTCAAAATGGCGGCTGTCCTGTCCGGTATCTCCGTATTATTATCAATGCAGACTCTGACATGCTCCTGGTCACAGGCAGCATCCGTAACCTCCACAATTTTACGAAACAAATCACTGGTGGCCAAAGGACCCATCCCTCCAATAATACCTATGGTTTTTTTCATAATCCCGTTCCTCCTATGGCAGGATAAAGGCCGCCAATCTGGCGGCCAGCTTGTTTATGTACCACAAAATTTTATATTGCTATTCCCGGTCTTCTTTACCGGTGGCCTCCGCCAAAACATGTTCCATGCTTTCTTCATAGAACTTATAAGTCCCACGTCCTCCCCGTTTAGCGGCATAAAGCGCCGTATCCGCCATATGGAACAGCGTATCGTAGCTGCCTCCACAGTCCTCTGCACAGGCAATTCCCATGCTGACACGCACTGGAAATCCACGGTATTCACTGGTGAGCTGGTTGAACACACGTTTCACCTGGGGTTCCATGTCTGTTTTATATGCCATGAAGATCATGAACTCGTCTCCGCCGGTACGCACTGCAATATCGGCGCTTCTGATACTGTCTTTAATGGTTTCCGCCACATGCCGCAAAACTTCATCTCCAAAAAGATGTCCATAATTATCATTGGCCTGTTTGAAACGATCCAAGTCAAACAGCATCAGTATATAATGCTTTTCCCCATCCCCAATCAAAAGCGGCGCAATCCGTTTTTTCGCTTCTGCATGGTTAAAAAGGCCCGTCAGAGAGTCATGTGCCGCCATCAGTTCCAGCCTGTTGAGCCGCTCCATATCATCGTGGATATCCACAATTTTCCCAATGGCCCCCACATACTCCAGCAATTCTTCATTTCCCCACATGGAGCGGGCAATGACCCTGCTCCAATGCTCCTGGCCCTGAATATTCAGGATATAATTTTTATCAACCAGCGGTTCTTTCGGTGTGGTGGCCTTTAAGCTCTCCAACAAATCCGTAAAGTCTTCTTCCGAAAACACCTTACGCCCGAAATCTTCCTTCCTGGGATCCAGTATCGTCTCCGGCATATCCAACTGCTGCGCCCCCCATTCAGACAGGATCAGCATTTCCGGCATCGCCCGGTATTCAAACTGTATTTCCTGGGACATTTCAGAAAAGAATCTGTATTTTGTCCGCTCATGTTCCAAAAGCCGCAGAGTCCGCTCTGAAATGTCCAGGCCTCCCCGCTCCATAATCTGCTCGACAGAATCCAAAATTGCATTCTGAGTGGAATCCCGCTCCATGGATACTGCATTAAATTCTTCCCTTAAAGTACTTGACACATCCTTCAGACATTCCATAAGCAGAGGATTAAAAGTGCCACATTCCCCATTTACAATCATCTCTATGGCCTTGTCATGGGAATAAGCCGCCTTATACACACGTTTGCTGGTCAAGGCATCGTATACGTCGGCCAATGCTACCACCTGCGCCGTAATGGGAATTTCCTCTCCCTTTAATCCATCTGGATAACCGCGTCCGTCATACCGCTCATGATGCCACCGGCAAATTTGATATCCTATTTCAATCAACGGCTCGTCTTCCCCCATGGCCGCACTGCGCAGCATCTCGGCGCCTTCCGCCGCATGGGTGCGCATAATGTCAAACTCCTCATCAGTCAAACGGCCCGGCTTATTGAGAATCTCCGAAGGGATGACAATTTTCCCGATGTCATGCAGCGCCGCCGCATTGCTGATCAATGGAATATCTTTTTTGGAAATCCCGTACTGATCCGTCATCTGTAAAAGGCTCCTTAAAAGCAGCTCTGTCAGCATCCGGATATGAAGCACATGGAGGCCGCTTTCTCCATTTCGGAATTCCACGATATTGGACAATATCTCAACCATCAGCTTATTGTCCTTTTCCTTTTCGTAGATCTGATCCATCACCATATGGGCCAGTTCCTTCTGTTTGGAAGCCAGCATAATCGTACTGATTACACGCCTTCGCACAGTCCTCTCGTCAAAGGGCCTGCTGATATAGTCTAATACCCCCATATCGTAAGCCCGATCCACATAAGAGGGGGCCGCTTCAGATGAAATCATAATCACCGGAATACTTTTAATCCAGCCATTTTGATTCATAACCGCCAGCATCTCAAATCCATCCATCACAGGCATCACAATATCTAAAAGCATCAGAGAGATCTCCTGCTCGTGGCTGTGAAGAATGGCTGAAGCCTCCATACCGTTTTCTGCTTCCAGAATATCAAACTCACCGGACAACATATCGGACAGAAGCGCACGATTAAAATCCGAATCATCCACAATTAAAATTTTGCTTCTCCCATGGCCCTCTTCACTGAACCCCATATTGTTTCCTCCCCGTCTATTTCAAATATTTTTTCAAAATCTGGGTCAGCCTGTTTACGTCAATCGGCTTTGCCACATGGGCATTCATCCCGCAGTCCAGACAATGCTGGATATCTTCCGAAAAAGCGTCTGCTGTCATAGCAATAATCGGCAGATCTGCATCCGGCCTGGACATGGCCCGGATTCCTTTTGCCGCATCGTATCCTCCCATCACAGGCATCCGGATATCCATCAAAATAAGATCATAATATCCTATTTGTGAATTTTCAAATGTATCCATGCAAATCTGGCCATTTTCAGCCCGTTCCACCTGGAATCCTGCTTCTGACAAAATCTCTTCCGCTATCTCCCAGTTCAGATCATTGTCTTCTGCCAGCAAAATACGCTTTCCGACAAATTGGGCGTTTCTCTCCTCTTCCTGCTCCTCCTCCGGTTCTTTGTCCAGCACGAACCGGCTCAGCTCCAGGTACAAACTGGACTTAAAAAGCGGTTTGGAAATAAATCCCTGGGCGCCGGCCGCCCGCGCTTCTTCCTCGATCTCACTCCAGTCATAGGCAGAAACAATCAGGATCGGTGTAATATCCCCTAAACATTTTCTGATTTCCTTAAGCGTCTCCAGGCCGTCCATGCCAGGCATCTTCCAGTCCAAAAGAATCACATCATAATCATTGAGTTCCAGATGGCGCTTCTGTACCAGTTCCAGGGCCTTCTCCCCGCTTATGGCCCATTCCGCCTCTATACCGATTTCCTTCAAAGTACTGACAGCGCTGTTGCATAATTCTTCATTGTTATCCACTATCAGCATTTTCCACGGCGGCAGAATCATATCCTTTTCCTGAACGGTGGCCCTTTCCAAATCCAGTATAATATGGAATTCGCTGCCTTTGCCCTGTTCACTTTTCAGTTCAATGATCCCATCCATGGCATTGACAATGGATCTGGTAATGGCCATTCCAAGGCCGGTTCCTTCGATTTTGTCCACATTGGAGCTTTTCTCCCTGGCAAAGGTATCAAAAATGTGGGACTGGAATTCCGGACTCATGCCGATTCCTGTGTCCTTCACCCGGAAATGGCACCGCACATAAGCCTCTCCCCTGGGCGAGGATTCCTGCTTCAGATATACCCTGACGGTACCTCCTACCGGTGTGAACTTAATCGCATTGGAAAGCAGGTTGATCAGGATCTGATTCAGGCGCACACTATCGCAGTGTACCTCTTCCGTTTCAATATCCTGTATAAAAATATCAAAATGCTGATCTTTGGCCTTCACCTGTGACTGTACAATATTTACAATATTATCCATCGTATCCCGCAGGGAAACCTGATTTATATTTAAAGACAGTTTCCCGCTCTCGATCTTGGACATATCCAGCACATCATTGATTAACCCCAACAAATGTTTACTGGACAGAGTAATTTTTTTCAGGCAGTCCTGTACCCTCGTCATATCATGAATATTCGCTATGGCAATGGCCGACATACCCACAATCCCGTTCATGGGAGTACGGATATCATGACTCATATTGGAGAGGAACTCACTTTTCGCCTTATTGGCGCGTACTGCTTCTGTTTTCGCCTCCTCCATCTGCTTAATCTGCCGCTGGGATATCCGGTAATACATAATAAAGATCGTGACAATCGCCACCATAATGACAGCACAGGCTCCCGTCATCGCATATACACGCTGATCCCCCAGTTCATTGATGGAATCATCCAGGATCCCATAAGGCATCACACTGACAAGATACCAGTTGGAAAAAGGCAGGGGCGTACAGTAAAGGTGCTGATGCACTCCGCCTACCCGCACCAACGCGGAATACTCTCCTCCCACCGCAATGGCCGCTTTCAGCTTTCTTACATACTCCTCAACATCCTTACCATCTTCCTTATCATACAGCTCTCTCATACGGTCAAAATAATTGCTGCGGAAAGCATTGCCATTACGAATCACGAAGCTCCCATCCTGATGGATAATGTGGCTGTACATCAAAGCATTTTCTTCTTCCAGCACCAGCGCATCCTGCAGATATGACATGGGGATACCAGCCACCAGCGCAGTACTGGTCTTCCCTCCCCTCATCGGATATATGGCGTCGGTCCCCAAAAATAAAATCCGTTCTCCATCTGCCCCATATCCGCTGGTCACTTTACTACTTCCAGACACCAAAGTATCCAGGAAATCCCGCTGGTCAATGATCTCCACAGGCTCTCCGTAAATCACCTCGCAGTCGCCTTCTTCTGTATAAAAGGCAAGATAAGTGAAATTCCGGACGCTACCGCTTAACGTCAGCTCTTCCAGCATTTCCGGCCCGTATTCCTCCGTCTTCGGATCAGTCCGCTCCACAATCCCCTTGACCTGGGATAATCGAAGATCAATAACCGCTGTAAATTTCTGCTGTAGCTGTTTATTCATCTCCCCCATGTAAATCGCGCCAATCTCACTGATGGAGGCTTCACTCCTCTGGGACATGACAACAGCCACTCCGAAAAAGACCACAACACACAAAAGAATCAGGCAGGTAAAACTAACTACTAAAAACTTCTTTGGCTTCTGAATCATGAATATGTAACTCCTTCTATACTACTATAAAACTCCATGCAAAAAAGGGTATTAACCACCTATTATGTTTATCAATGTACCACAATCGCCACAATTATTCAAGATGGATTTCAAGTTTTAATTTTTAGTACAAAATAATTCTTAATATAATGACAGTCTCTTTTTTTTATGATAAAATTCATTTTAAAACAGCGCCATCGGCTGACAGACTCTATAGGTCCTTATCATCCGGCGGCAGGGAAAAGGAATAAAAGTATGAACAGGCAGACCATAGAACATTATTTAATCGAAGACATTTTATCTCTGTTAAGTATCCTGGAAGACAATAATGTGGATATCTATCACCTTATGGAGAATAAAAGCGTACTTCCCACATTCCTGGGCAACCAAAATATCCAGGCGGCATATGAAGTCATTAAATTTATGGACGAAATGCCCGGTGGGTTTTTAATATACCAGGCAAATGAAAGTGAGAAAATCCTCTACACAAATAAAGCGCTGATCCGGATGTTCCAGTGCTGTACCAGGCAGGATTTCCGGGAGCTTACTGGGAATTCTTTCCGTGGGATTGTACATCCTGATGACCTTGACGCAGTAGAAAAAAGTATCGCGGAACAAATTGCCGCCAGCCAGTATGATTTGGATTATGTGGAATACCGTATTATCCGAAAAGACGGCCAAATACGCTGGATCGAAGACTACGGCCATTTTGTCCATACCCGTTCCGTCGGGAATATTTTCTATGTGTTTTTAGGCGATGCAACAGAAAAGAAGATCCGCCTTCTGGCAGAAAAAAACGCCTTTTTAGAGGTGATTGAAGGGCTTAGCCTCAACTATGAGTCTATTCTTTATGTGGACCTGGATACAGACCAGATTCTTCCCTACAGACTCAGCCGCCGTATTAAGCCTCTCTTTGAAGCCCCCTGCCTGGTCAGGAATTTCTGTTCCTATACTACGGAATATGAAAACGCCTGGGTCCTGCCTGAAGACCGTGAAGCTCTCAAAAAAGCCACTTCCCCGGAATACATACGCCAAAAGCTCTCAGGCAGCAAAACGTATTACATCAACTACCGGATTTCAGAAAAGGAAGAGCAGCAGTATCTGCAGCTTCGCATTGTAAATGTGGGAAAAACCGGAAATGTTTCCCAGGTGGTCATGGGTTATCGTCGGATTGACGATGAAATCCAGCGTGAAATGGAACAGAATCAAATTCTCGAAGAAGCCCTTGGCAACGCAAACCTGGCTATCACCGCGAAAAATACTTTTCTTTCCAATATGTCCCACGACATGCGTACCCCTCTCAATGCTATTTTCGGTTATGCAGGGCTGGCAAAACGAAACCTTCACAACACCCAAGCTGCCGTGAACTATCTGAACCGCATTGAAACTGCCAGCCGGCAGCTTCTGGATATGATTGAAAAGGTATTGGAAATTTCCTGGACTGAAGCAAACGATTTTCCCCTCCTGGAGGATGAATGTTGCCTGACTGACCTTCTGGCAGAAATCCACAGAGCCGTTCTTCCCCAAACTGTTGATAAAAATATCTCTTTTTCTGTAAATTTTACAGAACTTACACACCCTGATGTTTGCTGCGACCAGGACAAACTGAAACAGGTTTTACTGTACCTGGCCAACAATGCCGTCACCTATACGAAAAACGACGGCCGCATCACCATATCGGCCACTGAACTTAAAAGCTTTCCCAACGGCTACGCAGTGTATCAATTCGCTGTTGAGGATACTGGCATCGGAATCGGCAAAGATTTCCTTGGACACATCTTTGAGCCTTTTGAGCGTGAAAAAAACACCACTTTCAGCGGCGTCCATGGTTCCGGGCTGGGACTGACCATTGCCCGGAACCTGGTGGAACGTATGGGCGGAACCATCGAAGTAAACAGCAAGCCGGGCCAGGGAAGCATATTCACAGTCACCTTACGTTTCCGGATCCAAAAACAGATTCATTCCATGTCTATGGATACAGGCATGGCATTTCCTTTACCGGAAAACCAGAAGATTCTCCTGGTGGAGGACAACGAACTCAATATGGAAATCGAAACGGAAATCCTAAAAAGCCTTGGATTTCTTGTGGAGCCGGCTGGCGACGGCAGTGTCGCCCTCGAAAAACTCAGAAATTCCATTCCCGGCGAATACATTCTGGTTCTCACAGATATCCAGATGCCCATTCTGGACGGCTGGCAGACCGCCCTGGCTATCCGCCGCCTTGAAGATCCGGTACTGGCTCATATCCCAATTATTGCGCTTTCCGCCAATGCTTTTGAAAGCGACCGCTGCAAATCCATTGAATGTGGGATTGATGCACATTTGACAAAACCAGTGGACGTCCCCCTTCTGATGGAAACGATCCAAAAAACCCTTCAAAAGCATCAGCTGTAATCCATTTTTCAGCACTGTTTCATCAGGCGGGTAAATACCGGCTGTGCCAGTACAACAAACACCACAATCCCCACCAGAAATCACCGGGCGTGAGCGGTGACTGAAAGGCTAAGTTCCTATAAAGTAAAGAAATAAAGGGATCATTGCAAAGCAACAATCCCCTTATTTCTTTTACTATTCTGTTGTTAAAAGATTTGTAACTGCATACACTTCCGTACCGTTATAGTCCAATTTTGACCAGCCGTTGCTGCCGATTCCGGTACGTGTCAGATACTCTCCGTGATTTAAACTGCCAACAATATTTTCTTCCGTTGTGGAATCCGGAGCGGATCGCAGATATACCTCTTCTTTAGCTGTTACACTGTCTGAAGCTTCCTGATACGTGGGCACAGATGAAGAAGAACCGTCCGTGGAAAGGTAACTGGTGACAGCATAAAGCACCTGTCCCTCATATTCCACTCTGGACCAGCCGTTGTGGCCGATCCCGGTACGTTTAATCCAGTCTCCGTTATAAATCTTGGCGACCACGTCTTCATCCTTTTCCGTGCTGGGAACTCTTCGGAGGTTTGTCTCTATCCGAGCCGTTACCTGCTCGTCCACAATCTGAAAATGGACGCCATGTTCTGTGATGGAGGAACCTTCCGAAGGCGCTGCGTTTCCTTCTGTAGGCGGGGGCGCTGCGCTGCTTTCCCCAGCCTGTCCGCTTTCCGGCTCTGTCTGTCCGCTTCCGGCTTCACTGCTTCCTTCAGGCATAACAGGTTCAACTGCCGGCCCATCCCCTCCCGACGGCACACTGGGAGGTTCTGTCTGTCCATCCTCTCCTGACACGCCGGCCACCTCTAAAGTCCCTGCCCCTGAGGAAGGGGCTGAAATGTTTTGTTTCTTAGAATGGCCGCCCGCTGCATAACTGATGCCGTAAGACGCACCGCCGATTACAATAATGATTAATAAAAACACGAGAATACCCGCCACTTCTTTATGGTCGGACATCCACTGTCTAATTCCCCGCATATAATTCCTCCATTAGTCCCTGTCTGCGAAAGCTGCCTCCACCAGCAGCTATCTTCGCTCCAGCAAAAAGCCCACTTCCCTAAGCCCCAGCCTCCTGGCATGATATCTGGCAGCTGAGATTCCCCGGTTATAAATCTTCCATCCAGCTCCAATGGCGGCTGCCCACAGTTTTGTCCTCTCTTTGGGCGCCCGCTCTGTTCCGCCGCAGCCGTCAATCTTCCTCTCCCTTACCAGACGGATCAAGTCATCTGCACATGTAACCGGCTCATTGATTTCTGTATAAGCCATACCGATATAATCTGTTTTGTGGGAATCGGAACCGCCAAAGCAGACTTTCCGGTATCTGGCTGCAAGATACGCCGCTTTCCTATTGGAAGCCGGAAGTTCACAAGTATTAAAGGCTTCTATAAAATCAAATTCATGAATCAGCTCTGGCTCCCGTTCCAGACGTTTGGAGCACATGGCGCTTAAAAATTTAGCCCCATAAGGGTGGGCCGGCCCCAGGATTCCTCCATACTGATGGACAATCCCCGCCAACAGGCGAACCGGAAGCCCTCTCACTTCCAGAATCCGCAAATCTACATCATCCGGCATGACCACCAGAATGTGCCCTGCGTCAAGAGTGTCATACTCTATCCCCCTAAGCACCACAAAATCCTCGACCCCGCCGGTTTCCTCTTTCATTTTAAGCCACTCCCGGTATCCCCTGTAGCTATTGTGATCTGTAACCATCATGCCTGCAAAGCCCTTTTCTTTAAGAAGCTTCGCATACTCCAGAACATCTACCCTGGCATCCAGGGAACCGTTCCTTGTATGGCAATGAAAGTCAAACTTCAAACTATCATCCCTTTCTCATTTTACTGCAATGCCCCACGGCCTGCAGCTACCACTGTACCATTTTTTTTGATTCAGGTAAAGGCTTATCCTGAATTTCCAGCCAATTCATAAAGAATTAAGGTATCCTTCCGTTTTTTATTGTGCATCTCTTAATTGGAGCCAAAGTTTATTAAACAGCTCATCCCCCTCAGCCCCCAGGGAATGGAACACTTCGCATTTACTTAAGACGTCTTCACCGGGAAACACGGCAGGATTCTTAAGAAGCTCCTCGTCCATAAGCTCCTGGGCGCCTGTATTTGGAGTAGAGTAAGTAATATATTCAAAATTTTTGAGGGCAATATCTGGACGGTTTAGGAAATCAATCCATGCCTCTGCATTTTCTTTATTCTCCGCATTGGCAGGAATAACCCAGGAATCAATGAAATAATTGCTTCCCTCCTTCGGCACCACATATTTCAAATCCTGATTGGCCCCCTGGAGCTGAAGTACCTCTCCTGAATAACACATGGCAATGGAAGCGCTCCCAGAAATCATGCTGTCTTTGATCTGATCCATCACATACCTCTGTAAGAGGGGCTTCTGTTTAAGAAGCAGCTCCTGGGCCTCCAAAAGCTCCGCTTCATCTGTGGTATTGATGGAATATCCAAGAATCTCCAGAGGCGCCACAAATAAATCCCTTGGACTGTTATACATGAGGATATTCCCCTCATATTCCTCATTCCAGAGGGCCTCCCAGCTGTCTATCTCATCGTCAATCAGCGCTGTATTATATAAAATGCCCAAAGTTCCAAAGGTATATGGCACAGAATACTTATTTTCCGGGTCAAATGTCCTGGAGCCTTCCATAATCCCTTCACTGATATATTTCACATTGGGAATATTGTCGAAATTGATCTCCGCCAGCAGATCATTTGCAATCAGCTTTTCAATCATATAATCAGACGGGCAGATGGCGTCATAGGAAACGCCGCCGGCTTCAATAATGGGGTACATGGCCTCGTTGGTTTCAAAAGTATCATAAACCACCTCGATTCCTGTCTCCTCCTCAAAAAGTTCGATAACCTCTTCATCAATATATTCGCCCCAGTTAAAGATCTTCACCTGGCCTTTTGATTCTTTCTTCTCCCCGCCGCATCCAAAAAGCCCAAACACCAGTGCCGCCGCAACAGCCGCCGCCATCCATCTTTTTTTCATTCCGTCAATTCTCCTTTACAAGTTCTCTGTTTTTTCCTTTCGGCAGATTCGCAATGACCAAAAGAATCAAAACCGCCAGGAACATAATCGTAGACAGCGCATACAGACTGGGCTTAATGCCCTTTCTCACCTCGCTGTAAATCAAAGTAGACAGAGTATTGACCCCCGCCCCCTTGGTAAAATGGGTAATGATAAAATCGTCCAGGGACATGGTAAATGCCATCAAAAAGCCCGACAAAACACCTGGACGGATATCTGGAAACACCACCTTAAAAAACGCCTGGACAGGTGAAGCCCCCAGATCCAGGGCCGCCTCATAAGTACTCTGCTCCGTCTGTTTTATCTTCGGCATTACGCTTAAGATCACATAAGGGATGCAAAAAGTAATATGGGAAATCAAAATTGTCCCAAAACCCAGGCTTATGCCGAAGGCAATAAAACAGAGCATCAGGGAAATTCCCGTCACAATCTCCGCATTGACCATGGGAATATTATTGAGCCCCATAACAATAGCCCTGGGTTTCCGCTTCATCCGGCTGATTCCGATACAGGCCGCCGTCCCAATGATGGTGGAAATCACCGCCGAAAGAAGGGCAATAATCAAGGTAGTTTTAAGAGCCGACATAATCAGCTCACTGGAAAACATAGCCTCATACCATTTCAGGCTGAAACCATCCCAGCGGGACATATATTTGGAACTGTTGAAGGACAGCACCATCAGCGCGGCAATGGGAGCATAGAGGAACACAAACATGATCACCAGATAAAACCGTTTGATAAATTTTATCATTTACACAGCCGCCCCCTCTCCGTCCTTATCATATTTGGCAAACAGCACCATACTGATGAGAATAAAGACCATGAGTACCAGTGAAAGGCCGGAACCTAAATTCCAGTTGGCCGTAAAAGTAAACTCCTGCTCAATCACATTCCCGATCAGCAGCACCATACCGCCGCCCAAAAGGTCTGAAATCACAAAGGTGGTCAGCGCCGGCACAAAAACCATGGTAATGCCGCTTACGATTCCCGGCATACTTAATGGAAAAATCACCCGGAAAAAAGTCTGAACACCGTCAGCCCCCAGGTCCCTGGCCGCTTCCACCGTATCGTCGCCGATCTTAATGAGCACATTGTAAATAGGAAGAACCATAAACGGCAAAAAATTATAAACCATGCCAAATACAATGGCCGCCTGAGTGTTAATGATATTGATCCCCGGCAAATGGAAAAACGCCAGGACGTTATTGATGACTCCGTTTCTGTCAAGAAGCGTCTGCCAGGCCATGGTGCGCAGCAGGAAATTCATCCACATGGGAAGAATAAAAAGGAATACCACAAAGCTTCCTTTTTTCACATGAAGCCCTTTTAAAATCATGGCCAGCGGATATGCCAAAAGCAGGCAGATGGCCGTACTGAGCACGGATAATTTCAGCGACCGGAGGAGGGCGCTCACTTTCTCAGGTGAAGCGATGGCCGCAAGATTTTCCAGAGTAAAAGCCCCCGACTTATCTGTCAGGCCGTAATAAAACACAAACAGCAGCGGAATGACGATAAAGCCCGCCATCCATACGATGTACGGGGCCGCTAATGATTTTTTACCCATTGACTCCCACCGCCTCCTCATCTTCCGATTCCGGCTTTTTCATGATCTGGATATTGAAGGGATCCACATCAATACCCACCTTCGCCCCCACCGGATGACAGACCGTAGAATGAACCAGCCATTCAAACCCTCCGGCCATCACTTCCATTTCATAATGGACGCCTTTAAAGATGATGTGGGACACCACGCCGGGAAGACGTCCTTCTCCCTCTGGATGCAGCTCCACATCCTCCGGCCGGATTACCACATCCACCGGCTGATTCCTCCCAAAGCCCGTGTCCACGCAAGGGAACTTCACGCCGAAAATTTCCACCAGCTTATCCTCAATCATCAGGCTGTCAATAATATTGCTGTCCCCGATGAAATCCGCCACAAAGGCATTTTCCGGCTCATTATAAATATCCTCCGGCGTCCCCATCTGCTGAATGTATCCCTGGTTCATAACCACGATGGTGTCCGACATGGTCAGGGCCTCCTCCTGGTCATGGGTCACATAAATAAACGTGATCCCCAGCTCATTTTTCAGACGGATCAACTCATACTGCATATCCTGACGCAGCTTCAAATCCAATGCCCCCAAAGGCTCGTCAAGGAGCAGAACCCTGGGTTCATTGACAATGGCCCTGGCGATGGCAATCCTTTGTTGCTGGCCGCCGGAAAGAGAAGTGACACTGCGCCTTTCGTACCCATCCAGATTCACCAGTTTCAGGGCATATTTGATTTTGTCGTGGATATAAGACTTTGTTTTTCCTTTGATTTTTAATCCAAAAGCAATATTTTCAGCAATATTCATATGGGAAAACAACGCATATTTCTGAAAAACCGTGTTGAGCTGCCGCTTATTGGGCGCCAAATCCGTAATATCCGTCCCTTCAAAATAAACCCGTCCCGTGTCTGGCTTCTCGAAACCACCGATAATCCTGAGGGTGGTGGTCTTTCCACAGCCGCTGGGCCCCAGTAATGTCATAAACTCATTTTCTTTGATGGACAATTCCAGCTCGTCAAGAACCATGGTCCCGTCAAAGGTTTTAGAAACTTTGTCCAGGCGAATTAGTGGTGCGTTCATGTACTATCCTCCTAAAAATTGGGCGGAGAACTGATCCAGATCAGGACTGCGCCGGTCTTTGATGTAAGATAATGTTTTTTATCCGGTGTAAAATAAAAGGACTCACCCTTTTTCGCCCGGTAGCTTTTATTTCCAAGGTGTATCATTACCACTCCCTGAAGCACGTATCCAAATTCCTCTCCGTCATGGGGCGTGTCGGGATAGGTGGAACCACCTTTTTCCAAGGTCAGGAGAATGGGTTCCATCACGTTCTTCTGGGCATTGGGGATAATCCATTGAATCGAATTTTTTAGCTCCCCATCTTCCTTCACAAAATAGTCTTCCGTGCCAAACACAATCTGCTCATCCGTATCCGCTGTAAAAAATTCATTCAAAGTGGTTCCCAGGCACTGAAGAATATCTGTCAGCGTGGCAATGGATGGCGATGTCAAATCCCGCTCCAACTGGGAAATGAACCCCTTGGACAGTTCCGCCCGGTCAGCCAGCTCTTCCTGAGTCAGGCCCTTCAAAATCCGCAGCTCCTTCAGTTTCTGTCCAATATCCACTGGATCTCCCCTCCCTCTTTTTCTCTACATTCCAGGCTGCAAGCCGCAGCTGTTCCTCCTTCGTCGGCACACGCCGCTTTGCGGCTTCTCTACTTTCCTGACTGCAAGCCGCAGCTGTTCCTCCTTCGTCGGCACACGCCGCTTTGCGGCTTCTCTACTTTCCTGACTGCAAGCCGCAGCTGTTCCTCCTTCGTCGGAACACGCCGCTTTGCGGCTTCCCTACTTTCCAGGCTGCAAGCCGCAGCTGTTCCTCCTTCGTCGGCACTCGCCGCCTTGCGGCTTCTCTACTTTCCAGGCTACTAGCCGCAGCTGTTCCTCCTTCGTCGGAACATGCCGCCTTGCGGCTTCTCTACTTTCCAGGCTGCAAGCCGCAGCTGTTCCTCCTTCGTCGGTACACGCCGCCTTGCGGCTTCTCTACTTTCCTAACTGCAAGCCGCAGCTGTTCCTCCTTCGTCGGCACTCGCCGCCTTGCGGCTTTTTGCTGCGGCTGACGGGCGTTCCGCCCTATACCCCATAAAAACTTTCCCACAAGAAAGCAAGCTTTCCCGGGAAAGTTTTTATGGGGTGCAGTTCGGAATGGATAAACAAAAAGTTTAGTATATCTAAACTATAAAACAGCTTCTATTATACATGTTTTTAAGGTGGTGTCAATGGTTTTTTCACTTTTTTGACACGTTGTTTCCTACGCGCCAATATGTTATGAGGCCGGAAACCTGTTTTCAGATTCCCGGCCTTTATTTTGCCTGTACTATAAAAAGTACTTTTATTAACTGACCAGACTTTCCGTTACTTTTTTTCAGCCTGGTATACTTCAAATTGCCGCTTCGGTCCGCCGCATACAGGGCAGCGTTCTGAGACGGATTCCCCGGACATTACATATCCGCAAATGGGGCAAACATAGATTGTTTCTTCAGAAAAGTTTTCCAGATCTGCCGCCTTTTTCAGTAAAGAAGCATGTTCTTTTTCCGCTGCGGCTGCCCCCGCATAAGCCTGTCTGGCCAGAGGGCTTTCGTGTTCTGCGGCATATTGCTCCATTGTCCTGTAGAGATATCCATATTCAAACTCTTCTCCCGGCACATACGTTTCTACCGCATCCATAAAAGCTGCCGGCCGTTCCAGAACAGAATAGAAATTTCTGGCATGGTGATACTCGGAAGCCGCAAGGGCGCGGAAAAGATTAGCAATCCGTTCCATTCCCCTGCGCTCCGCCCGATCCGCAAACATCAGATACCGGAGGTGGGCCATCATTTCCCCTTCCACCGTCTCCTGAAGCCTCTGCCTCAAAACTACATTTTTCCGCTCTCTTCCGTAACAGTCCTCCGAAAGATTGGAAATCCGGTACTGAAGTATGCCCTCCTTTTCATAAAAATGGACGACATGATGCTCCACATCACATGCTCTGATCTCCTTTGACACATCCTCAACCATGGCGCCTCCTCCGCCGGTACAAATCAGGCAAATCCCGTCCACCTGATCCACAAACCGGGAATGGACATGGCCGCATAATAAATATTTCACCTTTTCCTTCCAAGGTCCATAAGCTTTTTTCAAACGGCAAAACTCCTCCTCAGAAACACAGTTCTGAATAAAGTGGTTCGGGACAGGAATATGAAATGCCACAATAACCTGCCTGACCTCCTCCATGGAAAGAACTTCGGCCAAAAGCGCAAGCCCTTCTTCCTCAAAAGAACGGCCAGCATTGTCCAACACCACAACTGCAAAATTTTCTGCTAAAAGGGCGTAATTTTTTTGTCCAAAATATTCCGTATAAGCTCCCGTATCGTGATTTCCCCTGAGGGAATAAACATCGTTTCCCGACAGTATTTCTGTCATCTCCCGGATGGTCTGGTAATAGTGGGCAGTACCCGTCGGAACTAAATCACCCACAACCAATGTAATATCATCCCCGCCGCTCTCTTCCAGGGCGCCGGCATATACCTTCATATTATAAGTGCCAAGGCCTTCACATCCCGGATCCCCAATCACCCCCATGGAATGTACACCTGAAAGCCTGGTTATGGGATTTGTTACCTTTTTCATTTTATTTTTTTCCATATTCTTTTTCCTCCTTAAAACAGGGCTGCCGCAAAATACAAAATATTCTGGTATATCTGCCTGTCCCCTCCCGCTCACGCGCGGCGACTGAAAGGCTAATTTCCTCTCCGCCAACTGTGCATCCCCCGGAGGGTTTTTTACTTTATAGGGCGCAGTTTCCTATAAAGGAACAA
>CAOKOS010000021.1 GCA_948470255.1 uncultured Lachnotalea sp. | reverse complement strand
ATCTTTTTTGACGATAGTACATCACATAGCATACTTAATAATAACGCATTATTTGAATACAAAATATCTTCATACATATATACATCCGGTACAGATAGCTTAAGTATTTCACTTAATGCGGATTCAAAGGATACACCTGGAAACTTATACTCATATTCTGATATTTCTTGATATTTTTTTAAATTACATTATCCATTGAATTTGTTCTATACGATATTACGATTCGTATTCTAGGGTATTTCTTTAGTTCCGTTAAAACACCTAGCAAATTATGCTGCCCTTCCTCAGACATTTCATTTATTGCATCAACGATAAAAACAAATCCTATATGACTTGCTCTTATTATTTCTTCGACATTAATATTGTTTGTGTTCTTTGTGTAAAAAAGTTGATTTTTCTGAAAAAAAAGCAGCATACGTTGTCAGCACTTTTTCTAATGATGCTATTTCATGTTCCACTTCCTTGTCTTTCTGATATTTTCTAACTTTTGGAAGTTCTCCCAAAAGATAATCCATAAACTCTGGGCTTCCCATTTTATAACATATGCAGGGTCACTAATAGCTTTCATTCTATCTTTTTGATTTTTATTCAATACGTTATAATCCATGAGAACTCCCTTCCTTCAAAATGATTTATTTTCCATCAACTCCACTGCTCTAATCAACTTCTACCACACCTTACAATTACTATCAAGCATAAATGAAGTATATCGGCATCATAATAAAACACAGTATATTCGTATTTACTCTTTATATCATTCCAAAATGCTCCAATGCATCCTCAATTGCTTTTCCTTTCTTTTCTGGACACTTCGGCTGTCTGGAATTTTCCGATTTCGGCAGGTTATAATTCACCCTCTCAATAAAGTTGCTGACTTTCAATCCGCTTTGTTTCAGAACACAATCCTTAATTTCCTCATAAGTGGCTTTACTCTCCACCAGCTGTCAAATCAAATTCATCAATATCCACCTCCGCGTCAATCTGTTTATCAGATTTAAGTTTGGAAAGCAGACATACAACTTCCACGCTGACGGTCATCGGGAACATGTCCACCGGCTGCACCTGCTCCAGCCCATATCCGGCGCCGCACAAATATTTTAAATCCCTGGCAAGCGTTGCCGAATCACAGGAAACATAGACAATCCTCTCCGGCTTCATCTGGAGCATGGTATGAAGCAGCGTTTCATCGCAGCCCTTCCTGGGAGGATCCACCACGATCACATCCACTTTCTCCTCCGGATGGACGCTGTGCCAGTCTGGAAGCACTTCTTCCGCACGGCCCACAAAAAATTCCGCATTTGTAATTTCATTGAGGAGGGCGTTTTCTTTTGCATTTTCAATGGCCGCCGGAACAATCTCCACACCATATACTTGCTTTGCCTCCCTGGCCAAAAACAGGGAGATCGTCCCAATACCACAGTACAGATCCCATACGGTTTCCCCGCCTGTCAACCCGGCAAATTCCAGCGCCTTATTGTAAAGTTTTTCTGTCTGCACCGGATTCACCTGATAAAAAGACTGGGGGGAAATCCTGTAAGACAAATCGCCGATTTTGTCTGTAATATACGCACCCCCCGCCAGATATACCATTTTCTCTCCCAGTATTACATTTGTTTTTTCCCTGTTGATATTGAGGGAAACCGATGCCATTCCTTTAATTTCCATTAAGCGGTCTGCCAGCAGCTGACCGCCTGGAAGTTCCGTACCGTTAATCACCAGGCACACCATAATCTGGCCTGTATAATATCCTGTACGGATCAACACATGACGTATCAAGCCCTCATGGCGTACTTCATCATAGGGGCTGATTTTATAATCCTCCATAAATGAACGGACTGACTCCAGTATCTGTCCATTGACTGAAGCGCCTAGAAAACAATCTTCCGTTTCGACGATAGAATGGGTACGCCCCGCATAAAAACCATAAATAATCCTTCCGTCTTTTCCCCTCCCAAAGGGAAACTGCCCTTTGTTCCGGTAACGAAAAGGGCCGCCTTTTTCTGCTCCCATACCCATAATCGGCTTCATGGGAATTTCTTCTGTCTGAAACCCTCCGATACGCGCCAGATGATTTCGCACTTTATCTTCTTTAAACTGAAGCTGCCGCCTGTAAGACATAGCCTGCAGCTGGCACCCGCCGCAGGGCGCAGACGAAGGGCAGAGAGGTTCCACACGAAAAGGCGATGGTTCCAGAATCCGAATCAGCTTTCCATAGCCATAAGTCTTTTTCGCTTTTATAACCTTGCCTTCGATACAGTCCCCAATAATGGCATCCTTAATAAAAAGGGTATAGCCATCAACTCTGCCTATACCCTCTCCCTGTTCATTCATATCTTCAATCACCGTTGTGAACTGCTGATTTTTTTCCAAACAAAATCCTCCTTTAGCATACCACTCTTGTATGTCTATAACTCCGAAGTCATACGCACATTGGAATCCAAAAGACGGTTGAACCCCAGCCATCCGGCATTTCCGGCATTTCCGGCAAACAGCTCTTTCAATGTCTGCATTTTAGCATCCAGATTGTCTGCAAAATTCAATGCCAATGCCTCCGCCAGGGCCGGTTTTTTCGGAGAACCGTATTCGTATTCCCCATGGTGGGCCAGAATACAATGTTTAAGCTCTGACGCCAGTTTGGGAGAAAAGCCTGGAATCGTCCTGATCTGCTCTTCCAGCATCAAGGTTCCGATGACAATATGCCCCAGAAGCTGTCCTTCATCCGTATAATCATTCTCTGGAAACTCAGAAAGCTCCCGTGTCTTCCCGATATCGTGGAACAGCGCAGCCCCTATAAGCAAGTCTTTTTTAAGCATCGGATACTGTCCACAATAAAAATCACACAATTTTGCCACACTCAAGGTATGCTCTAAAAGCCCGCCCACAAATCCATGATGAACCGTTTTCGCTGCAGAATGTCCTTTAAAAACTTTAATAAATTCCTTGTCTTCCACAAAAAAACGCTCTGCCAACGTATGAAGCCCCTTGTTTTTTAGGTTTTTCACAAACCCCAACAGCTCCGCATACATCTGGTCAATGTCTTTTTCCGACACAGGCAGGTAATCCGCGGGGTTATATTCCCCCTCAGCCGCCACCCGCAGACGGCGGATATTCACCTGGGGAGAATTCTGAAAGCTGGTGACGTCCCCGTCAATCTTCACATAATCGAGCGTCTCAAAATTGTCAATCCCGCTGGAAAGTTCCCATATTTTCCCATCCACTGTACCGGATTTATCCTGGAGTATCAGTGAATAATATGTCTTTCCCATCTTCGTCTTTGCCACCTGTTTCATTTTGCACAGGTAAATCTCTGAAATCCTTTCGCCTTCACGCAATGCTGCAATATATTTCATGTTTTTCCTCTCATTCCGCCATATCACTAACGGCTCCCCAGAGTCACCTGAAATTCCATCTCCGTATAACCATCCCGGCCAACCCGCCGCACATGGGCTGTCACAGCCTCCTCCGGCAGCTTGCCTTCCAGAAATGTCTCAATCATACTGACGGACAAAATTTCAGTATCATCTAAAGCCACCAGCACATCTCCGCTTTGCAGCCCCGCGTTATAAGCCGGTCCTTCCAGGACTGCCTCTGAAACATAGACACCTCTGGGGATTTGCCTGCTTTCACTGACTTCCTCCGTCACATCCTGTCCGATAATCCCCATATAAGCCAGGACCGACCCATTGGAAAGGCGTTCAATGCTGCTTTTTAAATCTGAAATTCCCACTGCCCCTGTATTGATGCCTGTTGTATCCGCAGTAATCATACCGATGATCTGGCCCTTTGTATTGATAACAAACCCTGTCGCCTGGCTACTGGTAGATATATCCGTGTAAATCATGCGGACATCCATATCTTCTTTCTGAACACCGTAACTTACATATGAGATCATCCCATATGCGATAGAACCCACAAAATCTTTCGGGCTGCCGGCCAAAATCACAGGCTGCCCCAGTTTCGCCTCCAAAGAATTTCCCAGGGAAACCGTTTCCACCCGTTCCTTTGTCTCATCATCTACACTGGCAAGAGGCACACTGACTATGGCAATTCCAGTTTTTCCATCCGCTGATTTTACCGATGCCGCCGCTTTCGTCCCATTACAGAAAGTAACCTCCACCGTAGTTTCATTGTCCTGGGTACGGTAACTGGTCAAAATCAACATCTCATAAGAAGTAATATTCCAGATAACACCGGAAGCTTTCCCTTCTGTCTGGATAGGATTATCAAACAAGTCCGTCGAAGGGGTCCTGGTTGTCACTGTCACAATCCCCTTGTTGACCCTCGCAGAAACTTCCCCCAGCGCCTGATACAGATTCTCATAATCAGTAATATTCCACCGATAAGATTCCACGGCAGATTCCACCACTTCTTTGATGTCCTCCGCAGACTGGGTTTCCGGCGGCTCTGTCTCTAATGGAAGCTGCTCTGATTCTGTCGTGTTCTCCGTCTCCAGGGGTTTTGTCTCTTCCTCATCCCGTGGGAGGTGAATCGCTGTCTCTGGCACTTCCTCAGTCTCAAACCATTTTTCCATATGGGGCCTCGCCCACACAAAAGCAAGACAAGACACCACACCAAAAACCACTGCACTGACGACCAATCCAGCTCCCCGCCGTACCCATCGTCTCCGGTTCTCTAAACGGTTAAGAACCCTTTCCCGCACAAAAACCCTTTCCTGCTCTCCCTGGACGTCTTCCTGGTCTTCATGGATCCCTTCCTGGTCTGCCGGCAATGAACCCTCTGATGGCAACTGCCCTGTTCCCTTTTCCAGTTTTTCCTGATCTTTCCTTTCCATGTCTGCCATGTAAAAGTCTCCCCAACAACAAACGCTGCCTTTTTACTGGTTTTTATTCCACTTATAGACTTCTGTTTACCATTATAGATGATATCCCTCTTTTTTTGAAGTGTTTTCCTAAACTTTTTCCCAAAAGCGTCTAAAATTCTGGTATACTATCAGTCGAGGAGAGTGCTTATGAACCAAAAAGCTTTACGTACACTGGAATTTAAAAAAATAACGGAAAAACTCACAGAGTTTGCATCCAGCCTTCCTGGAAAAGAACGGTGCCAAAAACTTTCACCTTATACCGACATAGAAGATATCCGCCTGGCCCAAAGAGAAACCAGTGATGCACTGGCACGGACCATCCACAACGGCCCCCTATCTTTCCCTGGTATCCGCGATATCCGCGGCTCTTTAAAACGCCTGCAAGTGGGAGGCATTCTTGGTATGCCCGAACTTCTTCATCTCAGCAGCCTTCTGGCTGCAGCAGCTAAAGCCAAGTCTTATGGACGAAACAGCAGCGACATCCTGCAGCGGAGCGCCATTCCCGTAAGTCCGTCGCCGGCGGATGGGCAGACAGAAGGTTTCTCCGATTCCCTCACAGAATTATTCAGCCTTTTAGAGCCGCTCACTTCTTTGAACCAGGAAATCACCCGCTGCATTTTATCGGAAGAAGAAATGAACGACGATGCCAGCCCAGGGCTTCGTCATGTGCGCCGGACCATACGTCTGACAGGAGAAAAAATCCATAATCAGCTGAATACCCTGTTAAACGGAAGCCGTTCTTACCTTCAGGATGCAGTGATTACCGTGCGGAACGGCCGTTACTGTCTGCCTGTAAAAGCAGAATATAAGGGACAGGTCCCTGGTATGATCCATGACCAGTCCTCTTCCGGTTCCACTTATTTTATTGAGCCAATGGCCATTGTCCGCCTGAACAATGAGCTGCGGGAGTTGGAAATACAGGAGAGAAAAGAAATAGAAGCTGTCCTGGCCTCTTTAAGCGCAATGGCCGCCGAACAGATACCGCTTTTAGAATCCGACTATGAAATTCTGGGGCAGCTGGACTTTATTTTTGCAAAAGCTGCTCTTTCTTCCTATTATAAATGTAGTGAGCCTGTTTTCAATGGTGACGGCCTGATCCATATTAAAGAAGGCAGGCATCCGCTTCTTGACCCCAAAAAGGCAGTCCCCATTACGGTAACTCTAGGACAGGATTTTAACCTTCTGATTGTCACCGGCCCCAACACGGGAGGGAAAACGGTTTCTTTAAAAACTGTGGGCCTCTTTACTGTCATGGGACAGTGCGGCCTTCATATCCCTGCTTTTGATGGTTCCAAGCTTGCCGTTTTCCATGAAGTTTTTGCCGATATCGGCGATGAGCAGAGCATTGAACAAAGTCTCAGTACTTTTTCTGCCCATATGACAAATATTGTGTCCATTCTGCAGCAGGCTGACAGCCATTCCCTGGTGCTTTTCGATGAATTGTGCGCCGGAACTGATCCGACGGAGGGCGCTGCCCTGGCCATCTCCATTCTGACCTTCCTCCATAATATGCAGGTGAGGACCATGGCCACTACCCATTACAGCGAATTGAAAATATTTGCCCTTTCTACAAAAGGTGTAGAAAATGCCAGTTGTGAATTCAATGTGGAAACATTACGTCCAACTTACCGGCTGCTCATCGGTATTCCCGGCAAGAGCAATGCTTTTGCCATTGCTAAAAAACTGGGACTTCCCCAATTCATCGTGGAAGATGCAGGAAAACGCATCGGCAGTGAAGAAACCGCCTTTGAGGATCTTCTGGCCGATTTAGAAAAAAACCGCCTGGAGTTGGAACGCGAACGGGCAGAGATGGAAAACTATAAGGCAGAAGCCGCCCTGCTCCGTGACCAGTTAGAAGGAAAACAGCTCCGCCTGGATGAACGGCGGGAAAAACTTCTGGCCAAGGCCAATGAAGAAGCCCGTCAGATTCTGGCCGATGCCAAAGCCACAGCCGATGAAACCATACGGAACATCAACCGTCTGGCTTCAGGAACCAATGTTGGAAAAGAGCTGGAAAAAGAACGGCAAAAGCTGCGGAAACATTTGGATAAAGTCGGGGAACGTATGGCTGTCAAGGCAGAAAAGCCAAAAAAAGCTTACCGCCCGGAGGATTTTAAAATTGGTGATGCCGTCCGTGTGCTTTCCATGAATCTCAATGGCACAGTCAGCACCCGCCCCAATGCAAAAGGAGATTTATATGTACAGATGGGAATTCTCCGTTCCCAAGTCAACATTAAAGATCTGGAACCTTTACAAGAGGACACCATATCCACTCCGGCTGGAAGTTTTGGCTCCGGGAAAAAGTCCTCTCAGGGAAAAAGCCATTCCGGCTCCATTGGCATGTCCAAATCCGCTTCCATCTCTCCTGAGATTAATCTCATTGGCAAAACCACCGATGAAGCCATTCCTGAGCTGGATAAATATATAGACGATGCCTATCTGGCCCACCTGCCCCAAGTCCGTGTCATCCATGGCCGCGGCACTGGCGCTTTAAAAAAAGCGGTCCATCAGTTTCTCAGACGATGCCGCCATGTTGTTTCCTATCGTCTCGGTGAATTTGGAGAAGGCGGCGCCGGTGTCACCATTGTAGAATTTTCTCATGACAAATAGGAGGATATAACCATGCCGTCAAAACAGAAAATACTGATTGTAGATGACGATGAAAATATTGCTGAACTGATTTCTCTCTACCTCATTAAAGAATGTTATGAAACAAATATTGTCCATGACGGTGAATCTGCATTACAAATATTTCCCGTTTTTCAGCCGGATTTGATTCTCCTTGATTTAATGCTGCCGGGCATCGACGGTTATCAGGTCTGTCGGGAATTACGGAAAGACACCTCTGTTCCCATTATTATGCTTTCTGCTAAAGGAGAGGTTTTCGACAAAGTCCTAGGCCTGGAACTGGGCGCCGACGATTATATGATCAAACCTTTTGATTCCAAAGAACTGGTAGCCCGAGTCAAGGCTGTTCTCCGCCGGACAGTCCCGGTTGCTCCAACCATTCCCGTCAGCCAGCAGGGACAATATGTGGAATATCCTGATCTGGTGGTAAATCTCACCAACTACTCTGTCTTCTGTATGGGGCGCTCCGTGGAAATGCCGCCAAAGGAATTGGAACTGCTCTATTTCCTGGCCGCCTCCCCAAATCAGGTGTTTACCAGAGAACAGCTTTTGGACCATATCTGGGGATATGAGTACGCCGGGGATACCAGAACTGTTGATGTCCATATTAAACGCCTTCGCGAAAAGCTGGATGACCATCCCGCATGGCAGCTTTCCACTGTATGGGGCATCGGCTATAAATTTGAGGTAAAACGATGAGAATTTCTCTATATATCAAAGTCTTGTTTGGTTATCTTATATTTGGAGTCCTTGGTTTTATTGCCATTGCCTTTTTTTCATCCAACATGACGCTTCGTTATCTGGTCCGTGACAGGGCCGACCAGCTTTATAACGAAGCGAATATGATTGCCTCCACCTGCCGCCAGAGATATTCCGGTTCCAACATTGGCATTGAATCCTTGGAACCGCAGATTTCTTCCATTGCCTCTTATTTTGATGCAGACATCTGGATCATCGAACAGCAGGGCAAGGTAGTATACCGCAGCGACGGCAAGGCCACCGATATTCTCATCGAAGATTTCGACCCGTCAGAGCAAGGACGCGGCCGCTATGCCATCGGACATTATTACGATCTCTTTGATGAATCAGTCCTTACCGTCACGGCTCCCGTCTCCGCCAATTTCAGCACTTACGGGTATGTGGTCGTCCACCAATCCATATCCGGCATTTATGAAGTCCGCGATAAAATTCTGAATATTATTTACTTAACCTTTCTAATTATTCTGGCCTTGTCCCTGATTCTTCTTTTGATCATCCGGCTGTACATTCTCCAGCCCTTAAAACAGATCACCATTGCTGCCAACGAGTATGCCGCCGGGAATCTGAATTATGACTTAAATCTCCACTCAGAAGATGAAATCGGTTATTTGGCCGATACCCTTAAATTTATGGCACATGAACTGAGCAATAAAGAAGAAGACCAAAAAAAATTTATTTCCAATGTATCCCACGATTTCCGTTCCCCCCTCACTTCCATCAAGGGATATCTCGAAGCAATCATGGACGGCACCATCCCTCCAGAGTCCCATGGGAAATATATCAAGCTGGTGATTTCTGAGACAGAGCGGCTTACCAAACTGACTTCCAGCACTCTTGCCCTCCAGGCCCTCGATGCCAAAGGCAATATGCTTGATATCACTTCTTTCGACATTAACCAGGTAATCCGCAATACAGTGGCTACCTTTGAAGGAAGCTGCCAGCTCAAGAGGCTGACCTTTGACCTGATTTTTGGTGAGCGAAGTTTTCTTGTACAGGCTGATATGGTAAAAATACAGCAGGTACTCTACAATCTGATTGATAATTCCATCAAATTTTCCAAGCCGGATTCCACTATCTGGATTGAGACTTACGACCGCCGGGAAAAAATTTTCATCTCTGTCAAAGACAGTGGTATCGGCATCCCAAAAGACAGCCAAAAAAAAATCTGGAACCGTTTTTATAAATCAGATTCTTCCCGTGGAAAAGATAAAACCGGAACTGGACTGGGCCTTTCCATTACAAAAGAAATCATTACGGCCCATAATGAAAATATTGATGTAATCAGTACAGAAGGCGTAGGGACAGAATTTATTTTTACCCTTCCCAAAGCAAACCAGAGCCGGATATAAAAAATCCGGCAATTCTATATTAAAACCGGCATATGCTTTCACATATGCCGGTCTTAATATTCAACTCATTCTTATGTAATTCTTACGAATTATTTCAGATACTGATCAACGTTCTCAGCTGTCACCAGGATGAAAGGAATCGGCTGGATTTCGGGAACGTCGGTTCCGCTGATGATGGCATCAATGATGTCGATCGCCTGCTGAAGCTGGCCTACGCCATCCTGATATACGGTAGCTCCCAGCTCACCATCTTTAACCATCTGAAGAGGTCCTTCATTTCCATCAACGCCGACACAGATCATATCAGATCTGCCATTGTTGTTCATGTAACGCTGTACAGCAGAAGACATATCGTCATTATCGCAAACAACAGCTACCAGCTCGTCGCCATATTTGGTGAGAGCTTCTGTCGCCTGGTTTACAGCAGAGTCAGCACTCCACTCTTCATTGTAGGCTTCACCGATCATCTCGAACTCAGAATGAGAATCCAGTACATTGTGGATACCCTCGGTTCTAGCTAACATAGCGGAGTTTCCGGGAGCGCCCTGGCAGTGCAGGTACTTGCCGCCATCGGGGCATTTCTCGAGAACCCAGTTGCCAAGCATTTCGCCTGCCTCTACGTCGTCAGAGATGGAAAGGGCAAGGGCCATATCCCTGGTGCTGGCAGTCTCAGAGTTTACAACCAGTACGTTGATACCAGCCTCCACCATGGTGGTCACAGCCTTGTCAGAGGTATCATACTCTGCGGGAAGGATGATTACGAAATCACAACCCCTCTGGATGCAGTCATTGGCCAGGTTCACCTGGACTTCACCCTTTGTCTCGCCGTTCAGGACGCCGGTGAACTCATCAATTTTGCCATCTGCTGCCCACTGGGTAAAGGTATCTTCTGCCAGTTTGTTGATAGCGATGTGGAATACATCCGTAAAGTTCTTGGAAATGTAACCAACGACAACCTTTCCATCACCGTTTACGTCTTTTACAGCTGTTTCGAGAGTCGGCACACCTGCTGCAGGCCCTGCTGCATTTGTCTCATCTGCTTTTGATTCTGCCGCTTTTGTCTCGTCTGCTTTTGATTCTGCCGCTTTTGTCTCGTCTGCTTTTGACTCTGCCGCTTTTGTTTCAGGCGCCTTTGTTTCCTTGCTGTCGTTGCCGCAAGCTGCAAGGCTGAAGGTCATAGCCGCCGCCAAAAGTACTGCTAATACTTTTTTCATGTTTCTTATTCCTCCTTTTTTATATACCTGTAAACAGGCTGATACAATCATAGCACAGACGATTTTATAAGTCAATCTACTTTCAAAACATTCTCAAGAAAACTTGTGGATTTTCCCCGTTTTATTAATGATCCCATTTCTCAAAAACAGCATAATTTCTAATTTTTCATAAAAAATCTCTCTCATTTTTGACAAATTTATTCTTTTTTTGATTTTTCAAAAAATAATTTTTCACAGAAAAGACTTTTTTATAAAATATTTTCTTATACAAAAACCCGGGCGGTTCCCCGCCCGGGCAAATCAACGCTTTATTATTCTGCTTAAAAATTTTATTTACGGTTCTTTCCATTGATGGCCATATCCATCATAACCGTAAGGATGATGACAAGGCCGCGGATGATGGACTGATAGTTGCCGTCGATACCAACCATGTTGATACCGTTGTAGATAAATCCTACGATAAAAGTACCGATCACAACGCCGGGCATGGTGGCAATACCGCCCGCAAAGGAAGTACCGCCGATCACGCAGGCGGCAACGGCATCCGTCTCATACCCTTCGCCGATATTTGCTTTCGCATTTCCCGTCTTAGCGACAAGGATAATAGAAGCGATACCAGCCAGAAAACCGCTGATGGCATAAGCATAAATTTTAATCCGGAACACACTGACACCGGAAGCCAAAGCGGCATTGGGGTTTCCTCCGACAGCCAGGATATAGCGTCCCAGCTTCGTCCAGTGGAACATCAGATACATCAGGATAAATACCACCAGATAAATAATAATCGGCAGTGGAATCATGCCAAATACATTGGTATAATAAATATTTCCTACATCATTTCCCATCTGAATACCCTGGCCGCCGCTGATTACAAGGGAAACGCCGCGGATAACCAGCTGCATGGAGAGGGTAACAACAAAGGGGAACATATTGAATTTCGCAATCAGGAAACCATTGATAAAACCAAAGAGCGTCGTCACGGCCACAGTCGCCAGCACACCAACCACCACAGGCATTCCGCCCTTAACTGTACAAATTCCGAACATAACTCCGCCGAGAGCGATCTGGGCGCCTACGGTCAGGTCGATACCGCCTGTGGTGATCGCCATACACATACCAAAGGCCAGCATACCGTTGATGGTAATCTGAGTAGCTACGTTAATCAAATTGCTGGGCTTTAAAAACAGAGGCTGCATAATGCCGATTACAACAATCAGAACCAGCATAACGATGCTGACACCGTATTTTCCCATCAGGCTGCGGAAAGTATCCCGCTCCATTCCCAAAATCTTTCCTTCTTTTTTCTGAGCCATTTTCTATCTCCTCCTACTTTCCACCAAATTCTTTCGCCAGGATCGTCTCCTGGGTTGCCGCACCGCTTAAAACCTCTTCACGGCTCACTTCGCCGTTGAGCTTTCCTTCATGATAGATCAAAATCCTGTCACTCATTCCCATGACCTCGGGAAGCTCAGAGGAAATCATGATAATCGCCATGCCTTTGGCGGCAAACTGGCACATCAGGGTATGAATTTCCGACTTGGCGCCCACGTCCACACCTCTGGTGGGTTCGTCGAGAATCAACAGCTTGGGACCCGCCATGATCCATTTCGCGATAACCACTTTCTGCTGGTTGCCTCCGGACAGGGAATACGCATTGTGTTCAATGCTGGCAGCCTTAACCGTCAGAAGTTTTGCATATTCTTCACATTCTTTTTTCTCACGGTTCTGATTGATCAGAATCCCTTTCTGCCTTGCAGGAAGGTTGGGCAGGGAAATATTTTCTCTCAAAGAACGGAACAGGCAGAGGCCAAAATCCTTCCGATCCTCATTTACCATACAAACGCCCTTTTTGATGGCATCTTTCGGGCTTTTAATGGTAATTTTCTCACCATTCAGCCACATCTCTCCCGATTTCAGGGGATCCAGTCCAAAAATAGCTCTCATGGTTTCGCTGCGGCCGGATCCTACCAGGCCGGTCAGGCCTAAAATCTCTCCAGCCCGAACCTCAAAGCTGATATCTTCAAAACCCTGTCCCGTCAGACCTTCCACCTTAAATACCACATCGCCGATCTCACACTCCGTCTTGGGGAATACATTCTTCACCTGACGGCCCACCATCATAGAAATCAACTCATCCCTGGTAACACCGTCCATGGAACGTGCTCCCACATAAGTACCATCACGGAATACGGCTACACTGTCACAAATTTCAAAGATCTCATCCATACGGTGTGAGATATAAATAATAGACACGCCCTTGGACTTCAAATCACGGATTGTCGCAAACAGATGATCGGTTTCCTCACTATCCAGGGAGGATGTGGGTTCATCCATGATAATCATCTTTGCATCACAGGAAACAGCTTTGATAATTTCCACCATCTGCATCTGTGCCAGAGTCAGATTCCGCATCATAGTAGTAGCCGGATGCTTAAAGCCAAACCGATCCAGGATTTCCTGAGCCCGCTTATTCTGGGCCTTTTTATCCAGGAAAATGCCTTTTGTACTTTCTCTCTTTAAGAAAATACTCTCTGCAATGGTCAAATGCGGCTCCGGGTTTAACTCCTGGTGAATCATGGAGATACCGGCATGCATAGCTTCCACAGGACCTCTTGCGGAATAAGGCTTTCCTTCAAAAGTCATGGTTCCCGCATCAGGCTGATGGAGGCCGATTACCGCTTTCATCAAGGTAGATTTACCCGCACCGTTCTCGCCCAGCAGTGCAATGACCTCGCCCTTTTTCACATGGAGTTCAACATCTGCCAACGCCTGAGTACCGCCGAATGCTTTGTAAATCCCTTCGCACTCAAAGATGTACTCATCCTTGTTTCTCATTTCTTCTCCCAACTTTTCTCACCTCTATGCTTTCTTTTTCAGGCCCGACATCAGTGTCTCCGCCCCATTAATGTTACTCGCTGCAAAACATCTTTCCCGGCTGTGTAAGTATCCTTAAAAAGCTGGTAATACTCCTCATAAACTTTATGGTTTTCGGCATTAGGAATAACTGTAAAGTCCTTGTACCTCACCACTGCCTGACAGCCTTCTTCGATGTCCCGGTAAATCCCTGCGCCGACGCCTGCGGCTATGGCTGAACCAAGCCCCGCCTGCTCCTCTGTGTCCGCCACTTTTAAGGGTATTCCAAAAATATCCGCCTGGATCTGCAGCCAGGGAGCGCTTCTGGCGCCGCCGCCGGAAGCCACGATGGTTTCCGCCTTTAAGCCCAGCTCGCCGCAGACTTCGATACATTGATTTAAGGCAAAAGCCACACCCTCCATCACTGCCCTCGACATCTCCGGCCGCCCCGTATTCAGATTCACGCCCAGGAACATTCCACTTAAATTGGGATTTACATGGGGAGTCCGTTCTCCGTTGAGGTATGGAAGGAAAACAACGCCCCCGCTTCCCGGTTTTACCTTTGCAACTTGTTCATTTATCAGGTTATAATCAGCCGTTTCAAACAGGCTGTTAAACCACTTGAGGGATAAACCTGCGTTCATGATGGCGCCCATGGTAATCCAGCGCCCTTTCTTATAACCGCAGAAAGTATTGGTGGAAAGCGCCGGATTTAAAATCGGCACATCACTCTGGAACGATACCTGGCCGCTGGTCCCGATATTGGAAGAAGCCTGACCGACTTTTACAATACCGTTTCCTATACCCTGCATCACCTGATCGCCGCCCCCGGCCACCACAATGGTAGATACGGCAAGCCCCGTTTCCCTGGAAGCCGCCTCACATACAGTCCCTGTAGCCTCATCCGTCCCGTAACATCTGGGGAAAATTTCCATAGGCACATGAACCGCCCTTAAAATCTCTTCCGACCAGCAGTTCTTTTTGATATCAAATGCCAAAGTAGCTGAAGCATCCGAATAATCAGAAGAAACCTCTCCTGTCAGTTTAAATTTCAGGTAATCCTTCGGCAAAAATGCATATTTTACTTTTTCATAATTCTCAGGCTCATTGTCCCTAACCCAGAGTAAAGAAGGAAGAAGAAAACCTGTGTACACGGGATTCATCACCAACTCCCGCACCTTTTCTGCTCCCAGCGCCTCTGAAAGTTCTTCCACTTGTCTGGAAGAACGGGCATCGCAGTGAAGGATGGCAGGACGGATCACTCTGTAATCCTTATCCAAAAGCACCGCCCCATGCATCTGCCCGGAAAAACTTACGCCCTTCACCTCCGCAGCCGGCGCTCCGCAGGCTGCCAGAGCCTCCCGCACCGTAACGCAGCATGCCTGCCACCACTCTTCCGGATCATGCTCCGCATAACCGCCGAATGGGGATGCAAACTGATACGGTCTTGCACTCTGTGCCTTTACATTCCCGGCCTCATCAATGATTATGGTCTTAAGGCTGGATGTCCCCAGGTCAATTCCCATTAAATACGCCATAACTGCCGTCTCCTTTTCAGATTTTTCTTTTTTATTTTATCCGAACCGGATATCTCTTTACTAAAAACTGCTTCTTCCTCGTTAAAAACAGATATTCCTTACGGAAAGCAAGTATGGACTCCCGACACAAAAGTATCTCCCAGGCCAATGGTATATTTGGGATGCTCCAGATATCTGGACGGCACCAGCATTGCCATCTTGTCTGTCCTGACTGTTTCCAACTTCTCATGGAAGGCAAGCCCTGCAGGGCTTAATCCCAGTTTCAGGCTTTCCCTGCACTCTTCCAGCGTACCGTACTTTCCAATCCGCGCCCTGGTCCCTGACATCAGGTTCCCCATGGTCAGGCCTTTTTCAATGTCAATCCCTTTAAGCTCTTCCCCATAGTACATGGCGTAATCTTTGGTGTGGAGCACCACTCCCCGGATACCATACCTGGACATAAAAGCTTCGAGCCCTTTTATCACGGAATCAATATCTGTAATGTCTGTAATTATCCCATAGGCTTCATTCTGAGCCACCAGCTCTTCTTCATTGGTCCCCACAATATCCATATAAGGGGCTAACCTTTTAAATGCCATTTCTTTCACCTGGGGGTTCATATAATATGCTCCCTCCAGATAAGCGATAAAATCCGGATTCTTTTTTCTTATGGTTTCAAAATGGGGAACCAGCTGGCTTAAACGCTCTTCCATAATTGCCGGATCAAGTATCGCATCAAAACCGGAAACCAGGTAAGATGAGATATCCTCTGCATGTTCATCCCAATAATCAAAAAAGCACTGGTCAATGGGCACTATTTTGTGAATCTGGTCATAAAAAAGGATCAGGCGGTTGGAAAGAGGCACTGTATATTCCTTCCCATGGACAATAAATTTGTCATCTTTGGAAAACTGCAGAATCATATGGTAGACAGGCGCCTCATCTGAAGCCCCCTCCATCACAGGCGCCAGTTCTTTTCCTTTCACCACCTGTACGCCCGGGGCATCCATCATCTTGCAGACTTCCTTACATTTATCAGTAAGCTGCGCCACTGCCGGAAACCCCACTGCCGCATGGGCTGCCACCCCCTGCGCACAGGTTCCACCGAGAGCCGGCTCCGGCTCAAAACGCTCCTGAAGATACTTACATACCTCCAGGTTCGCAACATCAAAACTGGCTCCGATCCCCTTCATCAAACAGTAGCTGCTGATCCTGGCAAAGTCCTCCATACTGTTTACAGTGTCCCCTGCGTCAGCCGTCGGCTCCTCCTTTAAAAATTCCTTTAAGATCTGGTTATATACATTGACATCCCATTTAAGCACTATATCGTAATTGCCCGTATAGCCAAATACATGTCTCCTCTTATTTTTCCTGCACACCTCTATATCTGCCGGAATCTCATTCAGATATGCTTCATATTTGTCCTGATATGCCATACATCTCACCTTTCCATCTGTCATACTTTTATCCTGATCTGTCATGTTCTGCCCATGGCCTTTTCATTCCCATTCAAACGGCAGCCCCTTTATAATTTGTATTCGGACAACAGCATCTCCAGCCGGTCCACATCCCGTGAACCACGCTCAGCATTTGCCACAAAATAAAGCAGCGCATCAATCACAGCCATGGCATACACATGGGAAATTGCCCCGAATTCACTGAACAGCAGATCTTCCACAGGAATATAAAGCGTATAGTCCGCAATCTGCGAAACGGGGCTTCTGGCGGCGCCTGTGATGGCAATACTTTTCATCCCCTTATCTTTTCCCAGCTCCAGCGCCTGAATCACCTGCCTGGAGCTTCCCGAATGGGAAACAGCCACGACAACGTCCCGTTTAGTTCCCAAACTAATATTGCTCAAAAAATATTCTGGTATTAATGCACTGCTGGTCCTGATTCCCAAACGTCCCAGCCGAAAACCCAAATCAATGGCCACAGGACTTGTATTTCCCACAGCCACCGCATGAACTGTCTCGCTTTCCCGAATCAGCCTGGCACAACTTAAAACCACATTCATGTCAAGCCGGGAAGCTGTATTTAAAAGATTTCTCGCAATTCCCTGAAGAATTTCTTTTGCCGTATCAGGATTATCCTGATCCCCCCTGTAACCTACCAGCTGATGCTGTCCCAAATCCCTGGCCAGATTCAGCTTCATCTGATAAAATCCCTGATAACCCAGGTGTTTACACATGCGAATCACTGTAGCATCGCTGACACCGGAAACCTCCGCAAGTTCCGAAACATTTGACGAAACCGTTTGCTCTGGATGGGCCAGTATATAATCTGCCACTTTTTTCTCCGCAGCAAACATCTGTTGATAATTTTCTTTAATCGTATCAATCACTAACTGATTCTGTTCCATATACTGTCTCCCCAAAGATGTCAGGAACTGTTCTGTTGTTCCTATTGAACAATTTCATTAATTTTCTATTAATGATTATAGGCTAATTGCACAGCTTTGTCAACGAGATATGCCAGTAAAATCCCCAGCGTCTAAAATTTCTCTTAATATTTCCTCTTATTATTTTTCTTTTTTGTTTTTTATCACAAATAACCCGGGAATTTTTTATATATTTTTACTATTTTTCCGAAATAATATTTCATAGCTTCTTTCTTCTTCTGCATTGTATGTTTTTCCTTTTATTTTATATATTCTACACATAAAACTCCCTATTATTTCCAACAAATTGTAACATTTTACAAGAACTAACATAAAAGGCCATACGAAACTTTCCCGTTCCACAGGTCCGTCTCGTATGGCTTTCCTTTTTCTGCAAGATCAGTATGCTCCTATATCTTATTCTTTCAATCACAGAGCCCTGATACGCTCAATGGCCCTTACCGTATTTTCATAGGTCCCGAATGCTGTCAGACGGAAATAGCCTTCGCCATTGGGCCCAAACCCGGATCCCGGCGTTCCCACCACACTTGCTCTTTCCAAAAGATAATCAAAGAACTCCCAGGAAGTCATATTTCCCGGTGTCTTCAGCCAGATATAAGGAGCATTGACACCGCCTGACACCGTATAGCCAGCCGACTTAAGCCCTTCATAAATCACCTTTGCGTTATTCATATAATAAGCTACCTGAGCTTTTAACTGGCTCTTTCCCTCTTCTGAATATACAGCTTCGCCTGCCCTCTGGATAATATAAGGCGCTCCGTTGTACTTGGTGCCGTGGCGTCTTGCCCACAACCCGTGAAGGCTCACATCCCCACACTTCAAATCCTTTGGAATCACCGTATAGCCAAGGCGGACTCCTGTGAATCCTGCATTTTTAGAAAAACTTTTCAGCTCAATGGCACAAGTCCTTGCCCCCTCACATTCATAAATGGTATGGGGAATGTTTTCTTCAGAAATATAAGCTTCATAAGCAGCATCATAGATGATGACGGCCCCCACCCGGTTGGCATAATCCACCCATGCCTGAAGCTCTGTCTTCGTAATGGTGGCGCCTGTGGGATTATTGGGAAAACACAGGTAAATAATGTCCGGCTCCTCTTTCGGAAGCTCCGGGGAAAACCCATTTTCCGCCGTACAGGGCATGTAAATCACATCGCTCCACATTCCCGTTTTGTCATTGTAGATACCGGTGCGTCCAGCCATGGCATTGGTATCCACATACACAGGATATACTGGATCGCATACGGCGATCTTATTATCCAAGCTGAAAATTTCCTGAATATTTCCCGAATCGCATTTGGCGCCGTCGCTGACAAAGATTTCATCCGCCGCTATGTCACACCCCCGTGCCTTATAATCGCCGTCAGCAATGGCCTCCCGCAAAAATTCATAACCCAAATCCGGCGCATAGCCCCGGAAAGTTTCCGGATCCCCCATCTCGTCAACTGCTTTATGCATGGATTCAATAATCACCGGAGCCAGCGGCTGAGTCACATCGCCAATCCCAAGGCGGATAATTTCTTTATCCGGGTTAGACTGTGTATATTCCCGCACTTTCTTCCCGATAGTAGAAAAAAGATAGCTGCCCGGCAGTTTTAAATAATTATCATTAATCTTAAACATCCTTCTCTCCTCCGTTTTTTATTCTCATCTATCTTAGACGTTTCTTCTATAAAAAGTCAAGTCTATTCTGCAATTTCGCCTCGAAATACTTCCACTGCGGGGCCGGTCATCATCATCGCCTCCCCTGCTCCCGGCCAGGTGATTTCAAGATCTCCGCCTTTCAGATGCACCATGATCTTCCTCTTCATAATCCCCATAGAAACTGCCGCCGCACAAGCCGCGCAGGCTCCTGTCCCACAGGCCAGGGTTTCTCCGCTTCCCCGCTCCCACACCCGCAGCTTCATATTTTGTTCATCTAAAATCTGGACAAACTCTACATTTGTCCTGTCTGGAAACTTCGGGTGCAGCTCCACAGCCGGACCTAAATTGCACAAATCCAGAGAATCCACATCGGTATAAAAAAACACTGCGTGGGGATTCCCCATATCCACCGGGGTAAAAAATAGTGTTTCCCCTTTCCATTCCAAAAAATCCCTTTCCATGATGAGGGGAATTCCCATATCCACATCCACCAGATGGACTTTTCCATTTCTTACCCGGCACGTAAGAAAGCGGACTCCACTGTCTGTCTCCACCGCCATTTTCCTCCGCCTCACCAGACTGGCTTCATAAACATATTTTGCCACACAGCGAATTCCATTCCCACACATGGCTCCCTTGGAACCATCTGCATTGTACATCTCCATCCGGCAGTCAGCATTTTTTGACGGTTTTATCAAAATCAGTCCGTCTGCGCCAACGCCAAAATGTCTGTCGCTGAGCCTCTTTGCCATTTGCCCAGGTGCTTCTATACTTTCCTCGAAACAGTTTACATATACATAGTCATTTCCAAGACCCTGCATTTTTGTAAACCGCAATCCGCACCACCTTTCCGCCCCTTTGCCATATTTTCGATCTCATAGCAGACGTGTATACGGATCACGGTTTCATAATATCGAGAATCATATGAGCTGTTTCTACCATATTAGTGCCGCTGTCCATACTGCATTTCTGGATATAGCGATGGGCCTCCGTTTCTGTCATATTGCTGCGCTCCATTAAAACCACTTTTGCCTGGTCAATCACGGCCTGCTCCTCTCCGCTTCTGATCTTCGGCTTTTCCTTTCGCCTTCTCCGCGCCTTTAGCTGCGTTTCCTCCATCATAGTCAGCGTGTCAATCAAGTCATGAAGTTTAAGGGGGATCCCGACACACACCAAGTCATCAGCCGTACTCTCCATCCAATACTGTTCTGAAGCCACAAGAAGCATCTGGAAACCGTCAGGCAGGTAATCATGCAACTCCAGATAGCGCATATCTGCAAAACGGTATCCGCAGACAATAATCCCGTCATTCAGGTCTTCCACGCAAGTTAAGGCCTGAGCGCCGGTGGTACAGACAGCGATGACGTGAAAGCCGTTCCTGTTTAAAACATTGCGGATATTTTTCGCATCCTCCGCTTTTGGAAAGGCTACAATAATATTAGCCATGCTGCCACCTCCAAGTCACTCAATGGGATTTTAATAACGGTTCAGATATTCCTTGATCTCCCAGTGGGTCACTTGTCTGCGGTAGGTGTCCCATTCCTTCCTCTTTGCACTGATGTACTGTTTCGCCAGGGAGGAACCCATGACTTCTGTAATAAACCCATCCGCTTCCAATGCATCGATGGCTTCACACATGTTTTTCGGAAGCCTTTCAATATCCAGTGTCCGTCTTTCTTCGTCTGTCCATGCCGACACATTTACATCCATACTGGGACACAGCTCCAGCTTTTTTTCAATACCTTCCAGCCCGGCTGCCAGACATGCAGCAAATGCAAGATACGGGTTCGCTGTAGGATCTGGGGAGCGCAGCTCCAGCTTGGTACGCTTTCCCATCACAGCCGGTATCCTTAAAAGGGCGAAAATCGTCTCCGCCGACCAGGTAGCATACACCGGAGCTTCAAATCCCGGCACCAGCCGCTTATAAGAATTCACCAGGGGATTTGTAAGGGCCGTAATGGCTCCGATATGTTTTAAAATCCCCGCCATAAACTGTCTGGCCGTTTGGCTGAGTCCATAAGGGTCTTCCCCGTCATAAAACACATCCTGCCCCTTTTCATCCCAAAGAGACATATTGATATGCATACCAGAACCATCCACATCGGATCGGGGCTTCGGCATAAAGGTGGCGTGAAGGCCGTGGCGTTTGGCAATGGACTTTACCGTCATTTTGAAGGTCAGAAGATTATCCGCCGCTTTTAAGGCATCACTATACTTAAAGTCAATCTCATGCTGTCCAGGCGCCTTTTCATGGTGGGATGAGCGGACCTCAAAGCCCATATCTTCCAAATTCAGGACAATATCCCGCCGGACATTTTCCGCAAAGTCCACCGGACCCACGTCAAAATATCCCGCCTGCTCATGGGTCACGGTAGTTGGCATCCCGCCGTCGTCAATGTGGAACAGAAAAAATTCACATTCTGGCTCCACCTCGAAAACGTATCCCATTGTTTTTGCCTTTTCCACCACCCGCTTGAGCGCCATGCGGGTATCGGCAGCATAAGGTGTCCCGTCCGCATTGTATACATCACAGATCAGCCGGGCCACTTTCCCCTGTTTCGGCCTCCAGGGAAAGATTTCAAAAGTATCCAGGTCGGGCCGTAAAAACAGGTCTGTCCTGGCAAACTCCCCATAGCGGTTTACAGAAACCCCATCAAAACTGCACTCATTGTTTAACGCCTTTTCCAGCTGGCTCACTGTGATGGCCATATTCTTCAGTACCCCAAAGATGTCCGGAAACTGCAGACGGACAAACTCCACATCCTCTTCTCCGGCCAGGCGTATCACGTCCTCCTTGGTATACCTATTTTCACTCATATGACAGAACTCCTTTTTTTATTCAATAATCTAATAAGGGCGCACCTTCTCAACGAAGAAACGCCCTTGTTCTCTTTTTGATGATAACAGGGCATTTCCTTTTTGTCAATATTTTATAAACTATCCTGCCCCAAATAATCTTCCAGGAAGTCAAACAGCGCATCCATTTGTTCATCTGTCCCTATGGTGATACGCAGGTACTGGTCGATTCTGGGTACATCAAAATAGCGGACGTAAATGTCCTTTTCCCTCAGCGCTGTAAAAAGCGTTTTTGCATCTGTCCCCGGCCTGCTGGCAAAAATAAAGTTGGCGGAAGGCTCCGGGTATACAAACCCTAAAGCAGAAAGCCTCTCCATCGCCCGTTTTCTGGTGGACTTTATTTTTTCCAGGGTTTCCTTAAAATAAGCTTCATCCCTCAAAGCCTCTCTTCCTAACACCAAGGATGTCTGATTCATCGTATAAGAATTGAAGGAATATTTCACATCATTCAAAGCCTTTATGAGGGCCTGGTTTCCCATGGCATAGCCGATTCTCAATCCGGCCATGGAACGGGATTTGGAAAAAGTCTGCACCACCAGCAGATTTTCATATTTCTGAATCAGGGGGACCGCCGATTCCCCGCCGAAATCAATATACGCTTCATCTACGATCACCACAGATTCCTGATTTTTCACAACGATGTCTTCCACATCAGAAAGCCCCATGGCCAACGATGTGGGGGCATTGGGGTTGGGAAATATAATACCTCCGTTTTCCCTGTAATAGTCCTCTTTCCGAATACAAAAGCCCTCATCCAGCGCAGGGCGCTCATAGGGAATCCCATAAAGTTCCGCCCATACGCTGTAAAAAGAATAAGATATATCTGGAAAAAGGATTGGCTTTCCAGAATTAAAAAAAGTAAGAAACGCCATGGCAAGAACATCATCGGAGCCAACTCCCACAAAAACCTGCCCTCGCTCTAATCCATACCGCCCTGCCAGGGCATCCACCAAAATTCCCGCCGCAGGGTCAGGGTAGAGGCGAAACATATCCGTATCAAAATTTTTCATTGCCTCTTTCACCCCCGGAGCCGGGCCGTAGGGATTTTCATTGGTATTTAACTTAATCATGTTTTCCTTTTTCGGCTGTTCACCCGGCACATATGGAACAACCTTCCTGATATTTGCTTCCCATGGTTTCATAAAATCAGTTTCTCCTCTCCTTTGAAGTACTTTTATATCGGACTGCTGCCGCCAGGCACATGATTCCCACGCCCAGGGCCGCCCCGGCAGCATCAATACAGACGTCACCCACTGCAGGTGTCCGGCCTTCAGAAAACATCTGGTGCACTTCATCGGCCGCCGCATAAAGGACGGAAATCCCCCAGGCAGGAAGATACGGTTTTTTTAAAGGCATGTTATTAAAAAAACCTTTCAAAAAAAATCCCAACACTGCATATTCAACCACATGGGCGCCCTTTCGGATTATCCATTCCGGCAGGCCGGATATCTCTGCAAAAAAGCCACTGGCCGCCCCTGAGTCCGCGCCGCTTTGGCCGGAAAAGTAAAAAATCACAACCATCCACAAAAGTGAGAGCGCCAGAAATATCCGGCGCCTCTTTCTGATTTCCTTATTCTGCATGACCTTTTTCCTTGATAACGTCAATGACCTGGGAAACATAAGTTTCACACAGTTCCTTCGTCCTGGCCTCCACCATGACCCGGATCACCGGCTCTGTACCACTTTCCCTCACCAGAATCCGCCCGTCGTTTCCCAAGGCTTTTTCCACCTTGGCCACTGCCGCCTGCACATCCTGGTCAGCTCTGGCTGCCGGCTTATCTTTCACTCGGATATTTTTCAAAAGCTGCGGATAAATCTCCACCGGAGAAATCAGCTTCCCTAAAGGCTCTTTTTTCTCCAGCATCACTTCCATCAGCTTCAGGGAAGTGAGAATACCATCTCCTGTGGAAGCATATTTACTGAAAATAATATGGCCCGACTGTTCACCGCCAAGACGGTGCCCGTTATTCACCATATTTTCATACACAAAACGATCACCAACATCTGTCTTTTCATAACGGATCCCAGCAATATCAAACGCTTTGTACAACCCAATATTGGACATCACAGTGGTTACTACTGTATTTGTATCCAAAATCCCTCGTTCCTTCATATAAAGGCCGCAAGTATAGAGGATTAAATCACCGTCCACCACCCGTCCGTTTTCATCCACAGCAATACACCTGTCCGCATCGCCGTCATATGCAAACCCCACATCCAGGCCATTGTCCACCACAAATTTCTGAAGGACTTCAATGTGAGTGGAACCACAGTCCCTGTTGATATTCGTTCCATCTGGCTCATTATTGATCACATACGTCTTTGCCCCAAGGGCATCAAACACACTCTTTGCAATGGAAAAGGCGCTGCCGTTGGCACAGTCCAGCCCCACTTTTTTATTTTTAAAAGAACGGACAGCCAGTGAAATTAAATAACCGATATACCGGTTCCTTCCCTGGGAATAGTCGGAAGCCCTTCCGATCTGTTCTTTCACTGCCAGGGGGATTTCCCCCGACTTTCCATCAATATAGTCTTCAATCTGCTCCGTGACAAAGTCTTCCAGCTTTTCCCCCCTGCCGTTTAACACTTTAATCCCATTATCATAGTAGGGGTTATGGCTGGCAGAAATCATAATGCCGCAGTCAAAATCTTCCGTCCGCACCACGTAAGACACGCTGGGTGTCGTAGTCACATGGAGGAGACAGGCATCCGCGCCGGAAGCTGTCAGCCCGGCCACCAGCGAATACTCAAACATATAGCTGCTGCGTCTCGTATCTTTGCCGATCACCACGCGGCATTTATGCCCTGTTTTTGCTCCATAATACCAGCCCAGAAAGCGTCCCACTTTGTAGGCATGTTCCACTGTCAACACATTATTGGCTTCCCCACGGAAACCATCTGTTCCAAAATACTTACCCATCTTCCACTCCTGTCAGGCTTTTTTTCCGAGAATCTTCAGATAACGGGAAAGGGCATCCTGCCACGCGGGAAGCCGCTCAAACCCATTTGCATCCAGCTTATCTTTTGCCATCCTGCTGTTTTTCGGACGTTTTGCCGCTGTCGGAAACATTTTTCCATAAGTCTCACTGTCCACAGGAGTCACTTTTACATCCATGCCCGCCTGCTTAAAAATCTCACAGGCAAACTCATACCAGCTGCAAAACCCTTCATTGGTCGCATGATATCTTCCGTACTTTTCTGTCTGGATCATATCTACCAGAAGCCTTGCCAGATCATAGGTATAAGTAGGCGATCCGATTTGATCGTCCACTACACTGACAGCGCCGTTTGCCTCGCCAACACGCAGCATTGTCTTGATAAAATTCTTTCCGTTGACGCCAAACACCCAGGCAATCCGTATTGTAAAATACTTCTCCACATATTTTTCAATGGCCAGCTCACCGTCATATTTACCCAGTCCATAAGCATTTAACGGATCACGGCCGTCATCCGGCTCCCAGGGCCTTTCTCCCTCTCCGTCAAATACATAGTCCGTACTGATATACATCATTTTAATATCCAGGTCTTTACAGACTTTCGCAATATTTTCCGTCCCATATCCATTGATTTTCCGGCAAAGCTCCAGCTTTTCCTCTGCCGCATCCACAGCCGTAAAAGCCGCACAGTGGATCACTGCATCCACATCTGCTTCTGTGATTCCCTTTCGCACTGCTTCTGCATCCGTAATATCCATCTCTTCGATGTCTACCCCAATGCCTTCGATTCCCTGCTTTTTCAGTTCATTCATCACGTCATAGCCAAGCTGGCCTTTCACGCCTGTCACCAATACTCTCATGCTCTGCCTCCTGTCGCACCTTCCCAAAATTGCCTACTACAGCCGGTTTCCATACATGGTTTCAAAATAATTGCTGTACTCTCCGCTTAAAATGCGCTTCCACCAGTCCTGGTTATCCAAATACCACTGGATGGTCATGGCAATCCCCGTACCAAAGGTATACTGAGGCCTCCATCCAAGCTCTGCCTCAATCTTTGCAGGGTCAATGGCATACCGCCTGTCATGGCCTGGCCGGTCTGTCACATAGCGGATCAGGCTTTCCGGTTTTCCCAGGGCTTTTAAAATCGTCTTCACCACTTCCAGGTTTGTCCGTTCGTTGTGCCCGCCGATATTATAAATTTCTCCTGGTTTCCCTTTTCGGATAATCAGGTCGATGGCAGCGCAGTGGTCGGAAACATGAAGCCAGTCTCTGACATTTTCACCTTTCCCATATACGGGAAGGCTTTCATCCGCCAGCGCCCGGCTGATCATAAGCGGAATCAGCTTTTCCGGGAAATGGTAAGGCCCATAATTATTGGAACAGCGGGACACTGTCACCGGCATTCCAAATGTCCTGTGATATGCCAGCACCAGAAGGTCGGCTCCCGCCTTGCTGGCTGAATAAGGGCTTGAGGTGTGAATCGGGGTTTCTTCCGTAAAAAACAGATCCGGCCTGTCCAAAGGCAAGTCCCCGTATACTTCATCGGTGGAAACCTGATGGTAACGTTTTATCCCAAATTCCCTGGAGGCATCTAAAAGCGTCTGGGTGCCCATCACATTGGTCCGTACAAAAAGGCCGGGATCCGTAATAGACCGGTCCACATGGCTTTCCGCCGCAAAATTCACCACCACATCAAACTGCTCTTTCTCAAACAGCTCCATAATAAACGGCCTGTCTGCAATATCCCCTTTTACAAACTTGTAATTGGGCTTATCCTCCACCGGCTTTAAAGTTTCCAGGTTTCCCGCATAAGTCAAAAGGTCTAAATTGACGATCATGTCCTCTGGATACTTATCCACCATATAATGAACAAAATTCCCACCAATAAACCCGGCGCCGCCTGTCACTAAAATCTTCATATTTCCATTCCTCGCTTTAGTCTCTTGTCTTCACCACAATACCTGTCTGCCCAGCGCTTTTGTATTTCCTCCCGGCACAAAGCAAAACCACTGGTATCAGTCAAACTTCTTATCAATATATTGTCCGTCCATAACGTCTTTTAAATACGCGCCATACTGATTTTTTTTCAAAATCTCATAAGTCTTCATAAGCTCTTCTTTACTGATCCAGCCACGCAAGTAAGCAATTTCCTCCAGACAGGCAATTTTTCTGTGCTGATGGGTTTCCACAGTTTTGACAAAATTTGTGGCATCCACCAGAGACTCATGAGTCCCTGTATCCAGCCAGGTAAATCCCTGGCCCAGTAAAGTAACCTCCAGCTCGCCATTCTCCAGATATATTTTATTGAGATCTGTGATTTCCAACTCACCGCGGGCAGAAGGCTTCAGGTTTTTCGCATACCCCACCACCCGGTTATCATAAAAATAAAGGCCTGTCACACAGTAATTGGATTTAGGGTTCGCAGGTTTCTCTTCCAATGAAACCGCTTTTCCATCCTGATCAAATTCTACAATACCAAACCGCTCCGGGTCGTCCACATAATAACCAAACACTGTGGCGCCCCGCTCTTTTGCAGCGGCTGCACGAAGTCTTCTCGTGAGGCCGTTTCCATGGAAAATATTATCCCCCAAAACCATGGCCACAGAATCTTTTCCAATAAACTCTTCCCCGATAATAAATGCCTGGGCCAGTCCGTCGGGGCTGGGCTGCACTGCATAGGCAAGTTCAATACCAAACTGATGCCCATCTCCAAGAAGCGCCTCAAAGCGAGGGGTGTCCTCCGGTGTGGAAATAATCAAAATTTCCCGGATCCCCGCATTCATCAGAACAGACAGCGGATAATAGATCATCGGCTTATCATAAATCGGCAGCAGCTGCTTGGAAGTCACTTTTGTAAGCGGATAAAGGCGGGTACCGCTCCCTCCGGCAAGAATAATCCCCTTCATAAAACACCTCCTGGTATTTATTTACACATACGTATTAGTAATATAACACACCTTCCGGCCGTTTGCAACGGCGAAAGCGTTTGACGTTTCGTATCTTCGTTTTAAAAAATACGGCAAAAAATCTGTTACTTTCAGTCTAAAACACGCTTCCGCTCTAAAAACCTGCAGCGGTACTAAAGAATTCTGTTCACTTCCAGTTCCAGAATTCTAAGTACCGGCGCTTTTTAACGGTTTTGGACTCGAAAGAACAAATTTTTCGCCTGTATAAATGCAACATACGAAAACCCGAACAGTTCTGCCGCTATAAACAGTCGTCTACACAATGCTTCCCACTGCTCCCACCAGAATCTTTATCAGGAAATTGCCATGGTAAAGGGTCCTTAAAAGCCCGTTGGCATTGATCTGGGCAAGGACACTTGCCCCGAAGGATGTGGCAGAAAAAGGCACCAGCAATAAAAATAAAAACTCCAAAAGCAGAAATCCTTTAAAAATCCCAAGGAGCGCCCCCGCAAAGTGGTTGATTCCATGGACAATGGGCAGCCGGTCCACCACATTGAAAGCCAGAATCAGGATATGGAGCCCAAAAAACACAATCATAAATGTCAGGACATACCCTACGATGTTCAAACATATATTTCCCACAAAGCTTCCAATATAATCTGTAAAAGATTCCACGCCCAGCATTTCATATACAGCGTCATTGTTGTTTTCTTCAATGGAATTTTTAAGGCTTTCCGGCACTGGCAGCATTTCAATTATTTTGCTTTGCTGGACTGCCGACAGGTTATTATCCACCTGTTTCTTAAATTCATCAAGCCCAATCCCGGCTGGAAGCACAGTCCCCGCCGGAATCACCGTTCCTGCCGGAAGCACAGTCCCGTCGGGGAGCCGGACATCGGTAGGAAGCGTCACACTCTGCCCCAGGGTGATAGTACCGTCCTCTTCCTCCGTAAAACCCCGTTGCAATTCACTCGTAATCACGGAATCCACTTTATCCGCTATCCACTCGTCCAAGCCGGTATTCCTGCGCAAAAGACCTGTAATAAGTGGATTTAATGCTGATACGAGCACACAGGAAATCAAAAGAGCCGCCAGCGAAAGGCTGCTCCGCAGAAATCCCCGTATTCCTCCCATGATAATGCTGATCAATAAAATCAACAATGCCGCCACAAAAACAAAGTTAAATCCCATGATGTCTACCTGACCTCCAGCACGTATTTCTCAATACTATATGCCACACCTTCCTCATCGTTATTTAATGTCACCATATCCGCCGCCCCTTTCACGCCTTCCGAAGCATTGCCCATGGCCACGCCACAGCCGGCAGCCTCCAGCATAGAAATATCATTCTCTCCATCACCGAAAGCCATGACCTGTGATGTATCCAGCCCCAAATGGGCCGCCAGTGAAAGAAGGCCCTTCCCCTTCGTTGCATCAATATGGTTAATTTCCAGATTGTTGCCTAAAGACGACGTTACAGAAAGTCCCGAAAACTGTTCCAGCTGCCTTTTGGCCTGCTGTCTCTCCCCTTCCCTCTCCTGGCGGAAAAACAAATTAAACTTTTCCACACAGTTTTTTTCATCAGCCACCATATCCCGCATACGTTCCGTGGGCCTTCTGGTGGAAAGGATCAAGTGGGTGCGGGGTTCATCTGCCATAAACTCCCGCGCCCTGTTATAATACTCCGGTTCCATTCTGGCCACGCCATCTATGCAGGCGTCCTGCATGGTATGGTATCCGGAAATAAAATCCCAAAGTTCCAATGCCCGCTCCCTGGAAAAAGCCTTCCTGGATATGATTTTATTTTCTTTCATATCCCAGACTGCAGCGCCGTTTACTGTAACTGCATACCGGATAAAGGGAAGCGCCCTAACTTCAGGCGCAAGCCCCGTCAGGCTCCGTCCCGTAGCCGGGACAATATGTACCCCCTGTTTTGCCGCCTCCTCCAAGGCCGCGCACGTCCGTTCCGTCAACTTTTTTTCCGTTGTCAGCAAAGTCCCGTCCAAATCCAGCGCTATCAGACGAATGTCCATGGTATTTCCTATCCTTTTCCTTTCGTTCAGTCAATAAAACCATCTCATTGAAGCTCCAGGCCCCGCATCGCTTGGGGGCCTGTCTGAATATAAAGGTTATCCCCCATATAAATCAGTTTATCCGTACTGCCGTAAAGCCCTCCCCGGAATTTCAGGTTCCCGGAAGCATTATAAATCTCACATTCCTCTTCCCTATATAAAAGTACATGGGAACCGGAAATCTCCACATGCTCATATTCCCTGTCAATGTCCCTGGAAAAAACTTCCTTCCCTGTATTTCCATATAAAAACAGCTTTTTATTGCTCCCGTCTTTCACAAGAACCCCTGCATACTGATGAGAATAAAATATGCTGCTGATCTCCCCGTTGATATCTATCTGCTTTACCATCTCCGGTTTTACTGTATTTTCCAGAGAATAAAAGCACAATCTATCCTGTGCAAAAGCGCAGGCATGGGTATCATCCAGGAAACGTACCCTTGCCACCATGGAATTTCCGTATTCTTTAAATCCTCCCACCAGCCGGTCCTTGATGCTCTGGCCCTCGTCGTCAAAATTATAGAAAACCACCTGGTTCTGCATCATACCTTCATCCAGATAAACATAAGAAACCATCAAAATCATTCCATTGGGAGAAATACTCAAGTCAATGGGATACCCGTTTCCCGCCAGGGTCGTCTGCACTTCTATTTTTAGCTTTGTCCCCTGTTTATCATAAAAAGCAATGGTGTTACTTTTTGTATCCTCCAGGACTGCCACCGTAATCCCGGTGGCGGATATTGACAGTTTTGAGACAGGAAGCGTAGTAGTGACCGTTCCCTGGCAGCCATTCTTGTCACAAATATAAATAGAATATCCATCCCTGTCGGCAATGGCTGCATAATCTCCGTTTACCACAGCAAAGGGATCCTTCATCTCAAATGCCTGGTTCCAGACTTCCTCTCCCGTTTTACCCACATAGGCCGCCCCATCCCGCGTATAACGAAGCACATTTTCTCCATATGCCTCATAACCGGAAGACACAGAAGCCGCCAGCTCTTTTTCCCAGATTACGCTGGCCTGCGTATATTGATGATTATTCTGGTACACTTTGTAGCCAATAATCCCTGCTGCCGCCATAGCGGCTATGGCCGCCGCCACTGCAAGCCTCACCTTCCGCCGCTTCTTTTTCTTTTTGTAAAGTTCTTCCTCTTCTTCCTCCTGCCAGACAGTCTCATTATCTATAAGACGCGCTCTCAGTTTCTGCTTTCTGCTCTCTCTGTCCCTTTTATTATCCATGTACCCCCATCCCTTTATACCGGCCGGCCACTTTTAATTCCAAATTCCATACGTCTCATTATACTCAAAACAGGCGCCAAATTCAACACTTTTCCTGGTTCCCGAAATCTCGCTTTTTTACGCTCAAAAAAATATGGAAGAAAATCAGCTGCTTTCAGGCTTGAAAGAACCGGTTTTCTTCCTATTTTAAATACAAAGCTTAAAAATTTAGTTTTCTTTTTAATCACGCTCAGGGAGTTTCAATATCTGTCCTTCGTAGATCAAATTGGCGTTGGCCATCCCATTGAATTTACATACTTCTTCCACCAGGGAAGCATTTCCATCTCCGTAAAATTCTTTACAAATGACAGAAAGCCTGTCGCCGCTTTTGACCGTATATTCCTGATACGCCTTTTCTTCTGCTGCAGCAGGAGCGGCCTTTGTGGCCTGCGTTTCCTGTGGCTGCGTCTGTACTTCTTTTGTCTCTGGAGCTGTTGCGGCTTCTGTGGACGCTTCACCTGCGGCAGGCGAAGCTGCTTCGCTTCCCCCCTGGGCGCTTCCATTCTCCTGGGAAACTGCTCCTTCTGTTTCCTGCCCCGCTCCACTCTCTGTCGGTTTCACTTCCCCTGCCACTTCCCGCACAACAGCCTGTCCCGTTTCCTTAAGGCTTTCCCCATCTGGATGAAAATCCGTCTCCACCTGGTTTCCTCCCGTTAAAACGGAAGCCACCTCTTTGATCCCCTCCATGACATCGTATTTATACCAGGCGGCCAGCCCGAAACCTGCACCGCACAAAAGGGCCGCCACACTGACCGTCCTTAACATTTTTGATATACCGCTTGATTCCGGCTTAGTCTGCTCTTTTTCTTGCTTTCCCTCCATAACATTCCGAAACTGCCTGGTCGCTTCATCAGAAATACCCCGGGCCGCCGGGGCAACGGCAAATTCCGTTTTCCGTATTGGTTCCTGGGAAATCATGTATTCCTGCATTTGTTCATTCCGCTCATAATATATGTAGTAGCCGCGGAGGCGGTGGGCGCCCTGGGTGTCAAACCAGTAAATGTTTTCCTCTTCTCTGTTCCCGTCGTAAACAAACAGCACCTGGTTCTGGCTTCGGAAATTTTCACAGTGGCTTTTTTGCAGATTATAGAGATCTGTCATCCTACTGTCGCTGCTGCACAAAAACCATCCGCAGATTTCCACTTCTTTGAAACATTTCTCCGCCTGTTCATAGACATTATTCCATGCCGATGCCGTCATCACAACGCGTCCGTCATCCACTTCATAATCTTTTGCCATAATAGCTCCCCTGACAAACAAGCAGGGAATATCCTTTTCTTTTGTCTGCCTGCCTAAAAGGATTCCAATGCAGGTTCCATTTTTCCTCCTCATTTTTTCAATATAGGTCGCCACATAATCTTCCAGGTATAAGCCCAGTTCCTTATCAATATCCCCAATCTGCCTGATATTTCTGGGTATCTCCATATTCCACATCCCTTTCTGTATCTGAGGCTCCGATGCACCCAATACCTGCACAGATGCAGTCCGCCAGCTCCATCACCACAGAAAGTCTGGTATTCTGAAGAAGTGGTTCAAAATTTCCTCCATATCCCACGATTCCCGTAATAAAAATGTCTCCCACAGACATCAGGTTTTTGCTGACTCCCAGTCCTGGCCGGATGGCGCCCCGCCCCAGTGTAATATAACCCACATGTTCATATCTGCCTACCGAGGCGTCTACGGCCACAATAACACAGTCTTTGTAATACTGCCTGATCATCTCCATGGTTTCACTTAGATTCACCGCATGAATAGGCTGCATCAATGTGCCAAATACCCGGTATTCTTCTCCTTTCGTTCTCTGCAGCTTGTAGCCCACAAGCGGTCCAAGACTGTCTCCGGTGGAACGGTCGCTCCCTATACAAAGGAACAGGATCCCTTCTTTTTTTGTGCTTTTTCTCACTTCTGCAATTAATTTTTTAAACTGGCCTCCAAATAACTCCGGTGAAAACCATTTTCCAGCTTTATGGTAATAAATTTGTCTGTTCATAATAACCACCGTTTTGCCTCTGTCAGAGACAATTCCTTTTATCCGGAGTATTTCCTGTTTTTTTCATATTAAACCATAAATTTACATCTGTATGCTGCCGCACCAGAACCCGAAATTCTCATCCCTGCCTCCTGCCGCTTTTTTAAATTCCGGAAGTCCGAACATGGACGCCATGAACTTTTCCTGCGGCTTGAAAATCCCCGGCACTCCTATAATATACTGATATTTGGGCTGGAACCCTTCTGCAGACCGCATCTGCCGTCTTGCCAGAATCAAATACCTGTATTGAAAATATCCATGAAGGACAAAACTGTTGTTTCCATAAGTCCAGTTTTCTCTCGGCAGTCTTCCGATATCCTGTATATGAAGTTGAAGGACTTCCCATCCTGCTTCTGCAAAAACCCGTTTCCTGGGTAGTATCTTCCGCAGACATTCCCATAGAGGAAGCTCTGTAAAACCTTCCCGAAAATAAAAATCATCCGGCATACGCCCCACATTCGCCCCGGCAGCTGCTTCTTCCCCGTCCGTTTCTGTTTCCGGTTTTTTTATTTGTTCTTTTAAAAATTCCGGCTTTTGAAATTCCCTTTTCGGAATCTCCGGCTTTGGGGATTCCAGCCTGGTAAATTCCGGTTTGGTAAATCCGGCCTCCAAAAACTTCTGTGTTGATACCGCCTGGTCGGAAAGCTCCTGTTCCATAGGAGCCTGCCCCGAAGGATCTTGTTCCCAAAACTCTTTCTCCGAAGCTCCCTCCTCCAATTCTTGTTTCAAGGGTTCCTGTTCCACAGGTTCTGTTTCCGAAATCCTCTCCGCCATATCCCTGTCCAAATTTACAGAATCCTCTGTTTTTACTGTTTTACTTATCTCCCGCTCTTCTTCCCGGCCCAAAGCTGCCGCCCGCAAAACACTTTCTGTTCCGGCCATCGGCGCTTTCCTCAATGCCGTAATATGTACAACTGTGTCGTCCCAGGTGGTCAGATAAGCTTTACGGGCTGAAAACCTGCTTCTTAAATATAGTCCTTTCAGAAAATCAAGCCCGTATCCGGTTCCTCCCAGATTGTCCTCCTGTTTCCCAAACACCGCTTCTCCTACTCCGTTTTTTACAGGAATCTGGCCCAATGGGACCAGAAGACAGTCCGTCCCCTGGTATCCGTAACCATATAAGCTAAGTTCCTGTCCGCTGCATTCATATGCGCCTTTGATGCTGATGCTGATCCGGCACTGGCCGTTTCTCGCCTCAATTTTGGCAAAGCCCACATTTTTTGTCTTCATATCGCCTTCATAGGCATATATATATGAAATAAAACGTCTGTATTCTGCCAATATTCACCACTCCTTCTCCTCTATTCTATGCAGGGGAAAACTGAAATAGAACAGATACACATCCATTTACATTAATTTTCCTATGCATAAATAAATTGACCGGTGTGGCAACAGGGCATTTACGTGTAACAAATCATTTTACACACGAAACATAGCCCATTTTTTCTATCTCCCTTATGCCGGCATCCGTTTTTAACCACGCCAGAACCGCCCACGCAGTGTTTTCCTTTGGCAAATCACTTCTCACAACCGCATAATAAGCGTCAGATAAAGGATAGGAACCATCTCCTATTGTTTCCAACGTCGGTTTTACGCCGTCAAAGGAAAGGGTCTTCAACTGTTCGCCAATGCCCGTCATGGTATTCATGTCTTCTAAATATGTATAGAGAGTATACCCCAGGGCGTATCCGTTTACCGGCGTTCCCGAAAGGCCGCCGTTGTGATAAAACGCCACCTGTTCCAACATGCCTTCCATGGTAAGCTCTACATAATTATCCTTGATCCGGCTGTCCATTTCTTCATTGTCTAAAACCAAATTTTCCATCTGGGACTGGCTTCCGCTGTCAGCGTTCCTGCAAATTGGAATGAGCGTTTTGTCCGGCCCATGTAATTCTTTCCAGTTTCCGATCCCATAGTCCAGGTAAATACTGCGGGCCTGCTCTCTTGTGATATTTTCCGCCGTATTATCCACAGGCGTTATAAATACCAGGGCTTCCGCGGCGATAGGGTAAAACTCCAAAGTAACTCCAGCCGCCCTTGCCTCTTCCAATACTTCGTCAGAAGCGTAGGGTACAACGATTAAATCCACTTCGCCTGTAATCAGCTTTCGGTAAGAAGGGACGGTTTTCGATGGGCTGTCTGGAATATTGATCCCATTTGCTCCAACAAGGTTCGTATAAATGGAGCGGACAATCTTGAGCGTGGAAGTAGAACCATCCACCCTCGGATAATTTTCTTCCGTGATTATGACCGTATCTTCACCAATACGGTCCCATTCCATGGATTTAACAGTATCACTGCCTTGTTCCGGGACAGTGTCCAGAGTATCTTTCGCAGGGGCGGCAGTAACGCTGCTTTGCTCCGGAATAGTATCCAAGCCCTCCTTTGCAGGAGCTGCGCAGGCTGTTAAAAAACAAAAAATGGCGATTATTAAAATGCCCAGTTTCATGGATATACCTCCTTCATAAAAGAGAAAAAAGGATGCCCTTCCATACCTGGGCATCCTTTCTCAATTTCATAGAAAAGACCTTGTCACTGTAGAGTATTGAAGCCGGCGGCTTTCCCTACTCTTCTTCCTCTGCTTCCAAAAGCGTAGTCTCATACTTTGCCAGGATAATACCCTGAATCTTATCCCTTGTATCGGAATTGATGGGATGGGCTATATCCCTGTACTCGCCGTCAGCGGCCTTTCTGCTGGGCATGGCAATAAACATACCCTTTTCCCCTTCGATCACCTTGATATCGTGGACGACAAACTCATTATCCAGGGTAATGGACACAATGGCTTTCATTTTTCCTTCTTTTGCTACTTTCCGAACCCTCACGTCTGTAATCTGCATGTTTCACAGTCCCCTTCCTTTGCCTTCTTGCTACCAAAGCTTAAAGCACAAATCTTTCGTTTTTTTCAATCACAATCTTTATATTGTTTGGTTCACCAATATAAGTCATATTTGCACGGATCGTATCCCTGCTTTCCACGATACAGTTCTCAATCCGTGTGTTATCCCCAATATAAACATCGTTCAGGATGATGGAATTCCGAATCACACAGTTGTTTCCGATATATGCCTTTTTAAATAATACGGAATTCTCAACCTCCCCGTTGATGATGCAGCCGCTGGAAACCAAGCTGTTGCGCACTTTAGCCCCCACGTTATATTTAGCCGGAGGATTATCGTCCACCTTGGAATACACATCGGGATAAGTATTAAAGAAATAATTGCGGACTTCCGGGTTCAGGAATTCCATATTCGTCTTAAAATAAGCATCCACACAGGAGATGTTGCTCCAGTAAGAATCCAGCTTATAAGCATAAATCCGCTTCATGTTTTTATAGCGAATCAGGATATCTTGTACAAAGTCATAACGGTCTTCTTCCGCGCATTTCTCAATCAGCTCGATCAGCTGGCGGCGGCGGATCACATAAATCCCGCAGGAAACCGTATGGGATGTGGCTACCATGGGCTTTTCGTCAAAATCCACGACCCGGTCTTCCTCATTGGTCCGTACCAGGCCAAAGCGGCTCACATCTGCATCTGCCGGCATATCTTTACAAACCAGCGTAATATCGGCCTGCTTTGCAATGTGGTACTCCAGCACCTTATTGTAATCCAGTTTGTAAACACCATCACCGGACGCAATCACCACGTAAGGTTCATGGCTGTTCTTTAAATAATTGATATTCTGCCAGAGGGCATCGGCCGTGCCTCTGTACCAGTTGTTGTTGATGGCCGACAAAGTCGGGGTAAACACATAAAGCCCGCCCTGCTTTCTCCCGAAGTCCCACCATTTAGAGGAGCTTAAATGCTCGTTTAATGAAATGGAATTATACTGGGTGAATACAGCCACTTTTTTAATATGGGAATTTGTCATATTACTTAAGGAAAAATCGATGGCTCTGTAGCTGCCTGCAACCGGCATCGCGGCCACTGCCCGCTTCTCTGACAATTCCCTCATTTTTTTATTGTTACCGCCTGCCAGAATAATACCTACCGCTCTCACTTT